>JAFQOY010000180.1 GCA_017412025.1 Clostridia bacterium
CGCCTTCATTGATGACTATTGTTTGAATGCTGTCTTTGTAAGACGCCCACGGCTGATCATTACTACCGCTATAATCCGCCATTGCACCGCTGCCGCTGATGGTCAGCACGCCGGTGCTGTCATCAAAACTCCACGTGCACTTGCCGGTCGTACCGGTGTCGGGCGCCGCGCTCGCCGTCACTGCCAGTCCCACGCACAGCACGAGCAGCAGCAGCATGGCAAAAATCTTTTTCATCATAATCCTTCCTCCTGACTTCTTCTTTCGGGACATTTCGCTTCACGCTGCTGATCGTGGCGGCGATGAATCATAAAAACACCAAAAGCGCTCCCAACCCTTTAAACAGCGGGAACGCCCAATATTCACAGGTACGCCAAAAAGGCAGACTTTCCCTGCCTGAGCAAGCGTATCATGCCGCTTCATGGCCGTCAACCCTCTCATTGATCGCTCTTCAGAAGAACGAATCTTCTGAACTGTTGCTATATTATAACACCGGGTCATCCCCGAACGCAAGACAGGAGACACAAAAACGGCACAAAAACAACACAAAAACGGGCGGCCAAAAGGCCGCCCGGAGCCCTTCTTTAAATAACAGAGAAGGAAGGACTGCCATAGAATGTTTTATCTCAAAAACAAGAAATTCGCCCGTAATCTTGATTGAATCATTGGTTTCATACGCGTACATGCGGAGTGTGAATCCAGGAAAAGAATTAGCAGGAAAACTACCTTTTTCGACAATGATTTCCAGAAAACAGAACAATTCATTTTTGGAAATCAACTGAGCAGCCAATCTGCAATATCAATAATCCTTACACCTTCGTACTGATACTCATCGTGTCGAGTACGTGCAATAATCATCTTAGGATAGGCATCCTTTATTTGAAGCAAAGGCGAAACCTCGCGTTCAAAAGTCTTATTATCGCTGATATTATCGGAAACTTGTATATAAACCTTCTCGTTGCGCTTAATGGCGACAAAGTCGATTTCTTTCTTGTAAAGCACGCCGACATAGACCTCATACCCTCTGCGGAGCAACTCTATGGCAACCACATTTTCAAGAATTCGGCCATAGTCCATATTTTTCGTACCGAGCTTGGCATAGCGGAAAGTATGGTCGCTCAAATAATATTTGTCATTGCTGGAAAGATACTTTTTGCCGTTAATATCATATCTGCGAACTCTATAAAAAGCAAAGGCATTGCACAAATACTGGACATAAGAGCTGATGGTAACATGGTTGACCTTTTCTTTTAGTCCGCTGAAAGTATTTGTGATATTTCGTGCCGAGGTCAGATTTGAGATATTGTCCATAAGAAAATCCACAAGTCTATCCATCAATTGCATATTACGGATTCTATATTTCTTGCGAATATCACGGACAATCAACGTATTGAAAACATCGGCTATGTAATCATATTTGGCTTCTTGATCTTTATAGAGATAAGATCCTGCCATACCGCCCTCAATCATGTACTTATCCACGGCGGTATACTTGTCACTGTAGACAAAATACTGCATATATTCGCTAAACGAAAACGGGAAAACTTTGATTTCAAACGTTCTCCCCGTAAACAGCGTCGCAAGGTCAGAACTTAAAAGAAAAGCGTTTGAGCCTGTGATATAGATATCATATTTTTCAGATGCATGCAGACCGTTGATCGCTTTCTCAAAATCGGCACACATCTGAACCTCATCAATCAAGACAAAGTTTTCTTTGCCAGCCACATACCGAGAATTGATATAATCGTACAAAGGTCTGTATTCAAGTAAATGATCAAACTCCGGCAAGTTAAAATTGATTTGAATGATATTGTGGTCGGGCACATTCTGTTCGATATAGCTCTTCAATGCTTCAAGCAGCTTGGATTTCCCGCTGCGTCGAACACCCGTGATGACCTTAATATCCGGAGTACCAATTACATTGATAAGTTTTTCTAAATATAGATTTCGAGTAATAAGCTTCATGGCGCGTCACCTCTTGTACAGTATTATGCCACGGCTCTTTACCATTTTCAACAGTTTTTCGAAAATGGTAAATAGAAGTTTACAAATTGGTTGTTTTCTCGTCTATACATCAATTCACGCAGATGTACAAAATCGGATATCCTTATCTTAAAAAGCATCATGGATCATAAAACAAGTAATTCTCAATGCTTAAGCGCACAAAAACAGACGACACCCAACCGAAATTGAATGCCGTCTGTTTTGTCGTCTAATCTTGTCTGACAGATGCCGATTTTGTCATTTCTTCAAATCACTGTCTAATCGGCACACAGGGAAGGCCGCCTGTCCAAAGATATGCCATTACAGCTCAATGACAAAGGAGAATGCGTAATCCCTGTCCGCCGGAAGATGGTACGCTTCCTCGACGTCGCTTCCCCAGCTGTCGATGCCGCCCACGCCGCGCACAGCGCCGTACACGCACAGCACGGTGCGCCTTGCCGGCGGCAGCTCCTCGTGATGGGTCGCATTCTCCAGCTCCTGCGCGGTATACGGCAGGCAGCTGAAGGCAAACGGCTTTTCAGCCATCGCGATCTTCAGCGCAGAGGGCACGTCGTTTTTCACGTTGGTCAGCTGCGTGCTGCGCGCAATCTGCACCCACTTCGTGTCCATGTGCATGCCGCAGTCCTGCGGCACCATGTACGGGGTCACCGGCAGGCCCTTCACCTCGTACACGCCCGGCACGCCGCCGGCCATGCGGTCGGGATAGGTCTCGCCGGAGAGGCCTTCATAGATGAAGCCGTCTGCCATCGTCGGCATCACCCAGCGCAGGCCGAACACCGGCAGCTGCGGCAGACCCTCCGTGCCAAAGTACCTGCCGCTGACGGCGATCTTATTGTCCGCCGTCACGGTGTAGGTCACCTCGGCCTTGGCCGCAGGCACGGTCTGCGTCTCGTATGCAAACGTGATCTCAACGCTCTGCGCCGTCTCTTCGCCGGTATACTGATTGTTTTCCGGGGCGATCGGCATGGCGATGGCCTCGCCGTCGATCTTCACGGATGCGCCGGTATTGCGCAGGAACATATCCGCCGCCAGCCAGCAGCCGGACTTGAGATGGAAACGGCTGCCGCGGTCGTTGTCCGTCAGCGCGCGCCAGAAGGTGGGCTTGGGCGCGCGGTAGACCCACTCCCTGCCGCCGGTCTTCAGCGACTCCATGCCGCCGATGCCGTAATTGAAAATCGCGTGAAAGCCTTCGCCCGAGACGCCCAGCGTCAGGTCGCCGAAGACCACATGAAGGCGCTTAGTCGTGCAGTCCATAATAATACTTAACCTCCTGAATCGCAGGCTTTTCGGTTCTGTCAGCGAAGACAATGCCGTTTCCGGAGAACTCGTAGTCCGCCGGGCGGTCGTCAAAGTCGCCGCCGTAACGGAGCACCTCACGGCCGGTCACTTCATCCTTGACCAGGATCGCCTGATCGATATAATCCCAGATAAAGCCGCCCTGCATCATCGGGAACTCGTCCACCAGATCATGGTAGCTCTTCATGCCACCCAGGGAGTTGCCCATGTCGTGCATGTATTCGCAGAGGATGAACGGCTTGGGCGGATCGTTTTCAAGATACTCGCGGATCTTTGCCGGCGGGGTGTACATGTGGCTCTCCATGTCGGAGATGCGATCCTTATACGCCGGAGCATTGAACACGCCCTCGTAATGCACCAGACGGCTGGGATCAACAGCCTTGAAGTACGCATTCGCCTTCACCAGCACCTCGCCCGCGAAGGACTCGTTGCCCAGGGACCAGAAGAGGATGGACGTGTGGTTCTTGAACGTCTCAAAGTTGGTCTTCTGGCGGTCAAGCACAGCGCCTTCCCACTCCGGCAGGCTGCCCGGCACGTTCCAGCTCGGCTCGATCATGCCGGCCTTCTGCCAGGAGCCGTGCGTCTCCAGGTTCGTCTCGCTCATCATGTAGATGCCGTTCTCATCGCACAGGCGGTAGAAGGACAGGCGGTCCGGATAATGGCAGGTGCGCACGGCGTTGATGTGGTTGCGCTTCATGCACTCGATATCCCACAGCTCGTCCGCCTCGGTGATCACGCGGCCGGAGCGGCAGTTCCACTCGTGGCGGTTGACGCCGTTGATCACCAGACGCTCGCCGTTGAACATCATGATCTTGTCGACCATTTCGATCTTCCTGAAGCCGATCTTCTGCGGAACGACCTCAATGAGGCGGCCCGCTTCGTCCGTCAGGCGGATCTCAAGGGTGTAGAGCTTCGGGTTGTGGTTGTGCCAGAGGGTCACCTTTTCCGGCATGTCCATGCTGACGCTGAGCTTCTCTGCCGCGTCCGCCTCCGCCTGAACGAGCACAGTCTCTCCATCCTTCACGCACACGGCGACCTTCGCCGCCCTGTCCGCGCCGGAGAGCTTCATATCCACGTTCACCTTGCCGGCAAGGGTCGCAAGGTCGACCTCGGGCCTGGCCCACAGGTCCTCCACATGCGCCTCCGGCTTGGCCAGCAGGCTCACGCTGCGGAAGATGCCGAAGAAGCGGAAGAAGTCCTGATCCTCCAGGAACGCAGCGGTGGAGCGCTTGTGCACCTCGACCGCCAGCACGTTGCCCTCCTCGCGGATCGCGCCGCTCAGGTCAAACTCGGACGGGGTAAAGGTATCCTCGGCATAGCCGATAAACTGGCCGTTGAGCCAGACGAACATCGCCTGCTCCACGCCCTCAAAGCGCACGGTCACGCGCTTGCCGCGCAGCGCCTTATCAAGATCAAAGCGGCAGACATAGGAACCGACGGGGTTATAGTCCGCCTCGCTGAACATACCGTCCATCTTCGCGCCCGCCATGCCGGAGAACGCCGGACGGCGGAAGATCTTGCCCTCCCAGGGATACATGGTGTTGATGTAATGGATGCTGTCATAGCCTGCCATTTCGATGTGACCCGGAACGGCAATCTCGTCAAACCCGGAAAGGTCGTAGCCCTCCTCGTAGAACTTCGCCGGACGGGACGCCGCGTTCTGAGAATAGGCAAACTTCCACACGCCGTCAAGCGACTGCACGAGCGTCATATCGCCGCTTGCGCAGGACGCTTCGCTGTCATAATAAAGGTGATCGCTGTGGGCATCAAGCTGTCCGACGCGGAACACGCGCGGATCATCGAGCCACTTGATGTTGGGCTGCATGCTCTGTACCTCCATATGTACCTGGCGGTCTTTCCGCCGCATATTTGGTTGATTTTATTATACTCTACCATCTGTCGCCATGTAAAGTGGCAAACGCCTCTGCAGGATTATATTCCCGCCATCACACCGACTGCCAAAGCCGCCGCGCCGCAAAGCAGCATCGTCAGAATCGGGCTGAAGCGGAAGCGGCGAAGCAGCACAAGCGCCGCGCCAAACAGCAAGACGCCCTGCACGCTGACGCCGCCTGCCCCTGCGTATCCCTCCGGAAACACGACCACGCCCAGGATACCGAGGCCAGCCGAAGCGATCAGCGCCACGACCGCAGGACGCAGGCTGCCGAGAATGCCGGAGACAATCGCCAGATTATGATATTTTCTATAGGCGACAGCCAGCAGCGACACCAGCACAATCGACGGCGCAACCGCGCCCAGCGTCGCCGCGGCAGCGCCCGCAAGGCCCGCCACGCGAATGCCGCAGAACGTCGCGGCATTGACGATGATCGGCCCGGGCGTCATCTCCGCTATGGTGACCAGATCGGCAAATTCGCTCATCGTCATCCAGCCGTTGACGGAAACCACCTGATTGCGGATCAGCGGCATGGCCGCATACGCGCCGCCGACGCAGAACGCGCCGACCTGCGCAAAGCTGAGAAACAGCTGAAGCAGGATCATCTGCCGTCCCCCTTTCTGCCGGAAACCACCTGTGCACACGCGCCGATCACGCCGGCGGCCAGGATGATCAGAATAACGCTCACGTCAAGAAAGAACGCGGCGATAAACGCGCAGACCATCAGCAGGATGCGCAGCGTATTGCGCTCGCGCAGCACCTTGCCGCCCAGATTCAGCACCACGTCGATGATCACCGCAGCCACGCCCGCCTGCATGCCGGAAAGCGCCATCGCCACATACCGGTTCTGCGAAAAGGCCTGATAGATCAACGATATGCCGCAGATCACGAGCATCGGCGGCAGAATGGTGCCCAGCGCCGCAGCAAGCATCCCTGCAAAGCCCGCCATCCGCCAGCCGACCAGCACAGCGGCATTGACCGCAATCGCGCCGGGACTCGACTGCGCCAGCGCAGTATAATCAAGCATCTCCTGCTCCGTCAGCCACCCGTATTCATCCACAAACTTCCGCTTCATGAATGTCACAATCACAAAGCCTCCGCCGAATGTGAACGAGCTGATATAAAACATCGTGCCGAAGAGCTGAAGCAGCAGCTTCAGCCTTTTTTTCTGATCCATTCGCATTCCCTCCCGGATACAGCATACCATCAAACCGGGAACAAGTAAATCCATTTTTCCGCCCGGTCCCTTTTTCAGGCGGTCATACTATGCTCAGATCAGAATGTGCCTGAATGTTCGGCAGATTATTTGTCCTGTCTAAGCCGAGTGGAAGGAAGCGCAGCAGTACTGCGTTGACTGGAACGAAGCAGCGACAGGACGGAAAAGATGCGAAAAGACGGCACGGATTGTTTTGAGCATAGTATCTGTCTGTATTTTACGGGATCTGTATTGACATTCATTTCCTGCGCTTCTATAATAAAAACAAAAAACAAATCTGTTTTTATGTTTTTACGCAGGCAGCGTCAAACGGCACGCCGCAGTCCGTCCCCCATGAAATAAGGAGGTTTCCCGTGGGCTACATCACATTCGAAAACGTCTGCAAGCATTACCAGACAGGCGAAAACATCGTCAAGGCGGTCGACAACGTCAGTTTTGAAATTGAGAAGGGCGAGTTCTGCGTCGTGCTCGGCCCCTCCGGCGCGGGCAAGACGACCGTGCTCAACCTGCTTGGCGGCATGGACAAGGCGACCAGCGGCAAAATCACCGTCGGCGGGCATGAAATCACCGGCCTGCGCGGGCCGCAGCTGACGGAATACCGCCGCCACGACGTCGGCTTCGTCTTTCAGTTTTACAATCTGATGCCCAATCTCACCGCACTTGAAAATGTTGAGCTGGCGCGGCAGGTATGCAAAAAGGACGCGCTTGATCCCAGAACCGTCATGCAGCAGGTCGGCCTCGGCGACAGGCTCAACAACTTCCCCGCGCAGCTTTCCGGCGGCGAGCAGCAGCGCGTGTCCATCGCGCGCGCACTGTGTAAAAATCCCGCTCTGCTGCTGTGCGACGAACCGACCGGCGCGCTCGACTCCAAAACCGGCGTGCAGGTGCTCTCCCTGCTCACCGACGTATGCCGCACGCACAACGCGACCGTCGTCATCATCACCCACAACGCGACGATCGCTCCGCTGGGCAACCGTGTCATCCGCATCAAGAACGGCGGCATCGAATCCGTTGAGCTCAACGAGCATCCCGCCCGGGTGGAGGACATCGCATGGTGACGCTGCCGGCAGCGCGCAGGCGCATTCCTTCCCCTGCTTCCGGAGGTGATATTCATGCATAGACCGGGCAATACGCTTCAGAAAAAGCTGTTTCGCGATATGCGGCGCTCCGCGATGCAGTTTCTCTCCATCATCGTGCTGTGCATGATCGGCACATTTGCCTTCTCCGCGCTCGACGGCACGGCCCGCATGATGCGCACGACCGTCGACGTGTACTTTGAAGAAAACAATCTGGCTGATTTCTGGGTCACGCTGCCCGCCGCAGACCGGCAAAGCCTCGCCGCCATCCGCGAAATTGACGGCGTGAAAAACGTCCGCGCCCGCGCCGTTCAGGATCTTGAAACCACGCTCCCGGGCGATCAGGTGCAGGTGAGCGTCACCGCATACGACGGCAAGATGGACGTCAACATTCCTCTGCTGCGTGAGGGCGGGCTGCTCAGCCTGACCGACAGGCGCGGCTGCCTGATTGAAGAGCGTTTTGCCCAGGCGCATGCACTTTCGCTGGGCGACCGCATCACCGTCAAGCTCGCCGGACAGGAATACACGTTCATCATCCGCGGTATCGTCGTCAGCCCGGAATACATCGTCGTATCCAACGGCGTATCCGCCGATCCGCAGACATACGGCTATATCCTCGTCAACAGCTGCGCCATAGAAGCGCTGCCGCTGACACAGGCGCTCGTAGAGCTTGAGCCCGGCGCCGATGAGGACGCCGTACAGGCCGCCATCGAGCAGGCGCTGCCCGACGCGCTGGTTGTCAACCGCGGCGCGCACATGAGCACCTCCCGCGCGACGGGCGATGCAAAGATGTTTGAAAACATGACGCTGATCTTCCCCGTGCTGGCGTATGCCGTCGCGGGCCTGATCGTCATGACCACTCTCTCGCGCATGATCGACAATCAGCGCATGCAGATGGGCACGCTCAAGGCGCTGGGCTTTTCCGCCCGGCAGATCCGCAGCCACTATCTGTCCTACGCCATTCTGCCGTCGCTGCTGGGCGGCGTGCTCGGCGCGCTGGTCGGGCATTATACGCTGCCCTACATGCTCTGGGACGCGCTGCTGGGGCAGAGCGAAATGCCCTATCAGATCCATCCGCCCATTTCCCTGCCCGCATGGGGCATGGTGCTGCTGACGGTTGTGATGAGCATGGGCATCTGCCTGTTCACCTATCACGCCGCAGCGAAGGAGACGACGGCGGCGCTGCTTCGCCCCAAGCCGCCCAAGGACGGCAAGCGCATCCTGCTGGAGCGCATCACGCCGCTGTGGAACCGGCTCTCCTTCAACGGCAAGATGATCGTGCGCAACCTCATGCGCAACAAGCTTCGCACATTCATGTCCTTTGTCGGCCTGCTGTGCTGCACGGCGCTGATCATCACCTCGCTCGGCCTTCAGGATTCCGTGACCCGGATCACGGAAAACTACTATACGCGGACGCTGAGCTACGACGTGCGCGCCAACCTCAAGGGTGAAACGGGAACCGCCGAAAGCTACGAGCGCAGGCTCGACGCCGAGGCCGTGGAATGCGTGATGGAGACGTCTGTTTCCCTTCGGGCAGACGGAGGAACGCGGACCGTCCGCCTGAACATCCTCGGCGACCGGCAGACGATGCAGCGGCTGGGTGAAAACGAGACGCTGGTCCCGCTTGAAACAGGCAGGCTGGCCGTCAGCTATAAGCTCGCCCGCACGCTGGGCATTTCCGTCGGCGACCCGGTTACGCTCTTCCTGCCCGGGGACGACGAGCCGATTCACATCACTGTCGGCCAGATCCTGCACAACAACGTCTCCCACGGCCTTTACATGAACAGAAGCACCTGGGAGGCGCAGCGCAAGGGCGGATTCATTCCCACCGGCATCCAGCTTTCAAAACCGTCGGACAGCTGCATCGCGCTGCTTGAGGAGATGGACGAGGTGGACAGCATCGACTACCCGGCTCTGCAGATCGGCGAGATGCTTGAGATGCTCGATACGCTCTCTTCCGTCTTTGCCATCCTGACCTTTATCGCGCTGGCGCTCGCCTTCGTCATCTGCTACAACATGGGCATCATGAACTTTGCTGAGCGCGTGCGCGAATATGCCACGCTGAAGGTGCTCGGCTATCATCAGAAGGAAATCCGCGGCCTGATCCTGCGCGAAAACACGATCATCGCCCTGCTCGGCGTGCTGGGCGGCGTGTATCCCGGCATCCTGCTCACCGACGTCGTCATGCACGCCTGCGAGCCTGAAACCGCCTTCTATCCCGGCACGCCGACGCTGCAATCCATCGTCATCGCCTGCGTGATCACCTATTGCTTCTCGCAGATGATTCAGCGTCTGCTCACCCGCAAGGTGCGCACCATCGATATGGTCGAAGCGCTCAAGTCCGTCGAATAACCTCTGCAACGACGCCATACAGAAAGGAACATCGCCATGAAAACCAAACTGTCCGTCATGACCGCCCTGATGCTGGCGCTGGCATGCTGTGCCTCCTGCGCGCTGGGCGCAACCGCCAATGCGACCGTCGTCGCCGCCGATACCGTCAAGATCACCGCGCCGTTCGCCGGCACGCTGCTGCCCTTTGACCTCGCCGCAGGCGAAGAGGTCACCGCTGGCGATATGCTCTTTGAGCTCGACGCCACGCCCGTGTACGCGCCCATCGACGGCGTGATCAGCGCCGTCTTCGCCGATCCCGGCGACGACGCCTCCGGCCTCGTCTCCCATTACGGCTCCATCGCCGTAATCGAGCCCGAATATCCGCTCTACATCGACGCCGACACCGACGACGCCTACGACCACGACGACAACCGCTATCTGCACGTAGGCGAGACGCTCTACCTCAAGTGCGGCTCGGAAAAGGGAACCGGCGTGGTTGTCAGCGTAAGCGGCAAAAAATACACGGTCGAAATCCGCAGCGGCAATTTCGACCTGGACGACACCGTTTATTGCTACCGCGAAAGCGCCATGCCGTATGACAGCAAGACGGGCGACGGCAAGGTGAAGCGCTATGCCGACGCAGCCGTCACAGCCTCGGGCCGCATCGCCGCCGTGTGCGTCAAGCCGGGCGACGCCGTCTCTGCCGGCGATCTGCTGTTTGAAACCATCGACGCGCAGAGCGCCCGGGACGCTTCTCCCGTGATCTGCGCGCCTGTCTCCGGCGCCGTCACGCAGCTGTACGTCTCCTCCGGCGCGCAGGTCTATCGCGGCGCGCTGCTGTGCGAGCTCGCCGATCTGACCGCCCTGGAGCTGAGCGCGGAAATCGACGAGCTCGACCTTGGACGCATCCGCGTCGGTGACGCGCTCTCCTTCACGCTCGACGCTTACGGCGAGGAGCCCTTTACCGGCGTGATCACCGAAATCCGCCCCGTCGGCTCCGCCCGCCAGAATGCGACCTACTTTGACGTGCGCATCACGCTCCCGCAGGGCAGGACGCTGCTGCCGGGCATGAACGCGACGATTCTCCTCGGCGAATAAGCCGCCGACACACAGGGAGGTGTAAATCATGGCACAGCCCTTTTCGCCGGAGCAGCTGTGCGCCATCCGCAGCCGCCTGCTTGAGAGCGCGCAGCGCCATGCGCTGAGCACCGGCCTCAGAAAGACGTCTCTGGACGCGCTGACTGCGGACGCCGGCATCGCCAAATCCTCGTTCTACAAGTTTTATGAAAGCAAGGAGCAGCTCTTTCTGGAGATCGCCGGCCAATGGGAAGCGGACATCCTCGCCTGTGCCGCCGGCACGCTGAGCCAAAACGCGGCGTGCAGCAGCAAGCGGCGTGCGGCGGCGTTCGTTTTCGCCGCATTTGAGCGCATCCATCAGCTGGGCATCGCGCGCTTTCTGCGCGAGGATCTGCCCGTGCTCAGCCAGTTCATCCCGCAGGACGCGGCGCGTGCGCATGCGCTCAGCTCCGCCCGCAATATCTTCTCGGCCCTCAGGGCCGCAGGCATCGGCTTCACCGCGCCGGATGAAACCGTCGTCTCCGTCGTACAGCTGATGTATCTGTCCATCCTCAACATCGGCGACATCGGCGAAAACTTCTTTCCCGCCCTTCGCGAGCTGGTCGAAGGCGCATGCGATCGGCTGGTCGCATAAATCCATACATACAAAAAAAGGAACGCGGCATGTTCATCCGCGTTCCTTTTGCATATGCAGGATATGTTTTACAGATTCAGCATTGCGCCGGCGATCACAAAGTAGATCAGCAGCGCGCAGCAGTCCACAATCGTCGTGATCATCGGGCTGGCCATCACAGCCGGGTCAAGACCGAGCTTCTTCGCGCCCATCGGCAGCAGACAGCCCACGGCTGCTGCCAGCACGATGGCACACAGCAGCGTCACGGACACAACGGCAGAAATCATCATGCTCGTGCCGGAAAAGAGCATCATGCGCGCCATATTGACCGCAGAGAGCGCCGCGCCGGAGACGACCGCCACGCGCAGCTCCTTCCACAGGACGCTGATCCAGTCGGACAGATCCACCTCGCCAAGCGCCATATTGCGGATGACGGTAACAGAAGTCTGGCTGCCCGAGTTGCCGGCAGAGCCGGTGAGCATCGGGATGAACGCAGTGAGCACCACTGCGCCCGCCAGCACGGACTCAAAATGCGTGATGATCGTAGAAGAAATCGTCGCGGAGAGCATCATGATCATCAGCCACGGCAGACGATGCGCCACAAGGTGCATCACGCCTGCGTCCATGTATTCCTCATCAGAGGGAATAATGGCGGCCATCTTCTTGATGTCCTCGGTGTTCTCCTCCTGAATGACGTCAACGATGTCGTCGATGGTGATGATACCAACCAGGCGCGCCTCCCTGTCGCACACGGCGATGGAGGTCAGGTCATAGCGGCTGAAATCCTCCGCAACCACTTCCTGGTCGTCCGTGGTGTTGGCGAAGACGATGTTGGTGTCCATGATATCGCGGATATAGGTGCTCTCCGGCGCAATGAGCAGCTTGCGCAGGGAAACCTGGCCGACCAGCTTGCGCTGCTCGTCGATGACATAGCAGGTATACACCGTCTCCTTGTCAATGCCCGTGCGGCGGATGTAATCCATCGCCTTGCGCACGGTAAAGTAATCGCGCAGGTCGACGTACTCGATCGTCATCAGGCTGCCCGCGCTGTTCTCCGGATAATTGAGAAACTGGTTGATGACCTTGCGCGTGTTTTCATCCGCATTGGCCAGAACCTTCTTGACGACGTTCGCCGGCATCTCCTCAAGGAAGTCAACCGTATCGTCAAGGAACATGTCCTCCACCAGCGCCTTCAGTTCGGCGTTGGTCGCGCTCTCCGCAATCAGCTGCTGCTGGTCGCTGTTCATGTAGGAAAACACGTCCGAAGAGATATCCTTGGGCAGCATGCGGAATACCTTGAGCACACGGGACGTGTCCTCAATCTCCTCCAGCCCTTCCGCGATATCCACCGGCAGGCATTCGTTCGCTTTCTTTTTGAAATCCTGAAGCTTACCCGCATCCATCAGCGCAAGAAGCTCCAGAAAGTCCTTTCTGATCTCCTCATCCATCGGGGTTCCCTCCCATCATTTTCGCTCTGTCTGCCGCCATAACGGTATCCTTCCCCTGCCTGTGCAGGAAAAACCAATACCAAAGCGGCTGTGAAAATGCTGGCCTCCACCCAAAAACGGCGCAAAAAAGCGCACAGCATCAGGCTGCGCGCTTGGATGTGATCTCAGAAAAGAATCCCATCAGAGGCTGACGCAGCCGACGGCGCACCATGCGCCATGCGTTCTCGGGGTTTGCCCGCAACGCTACTGGGATAATCGTCCACGTCTTTCACCTCCGGAAAGTACTGTATACAAACGGTTAACATTCAGACCGTTCACGTTTACAATACGCCCATTTTTCTCATTTGTCAACCCCCTGAAACAGGGTTGATCTATCCGAAAGCTTTATACCTCACACCAGATATCCGACGCCCGCGCGCACCAGATACAGCACGCGCTCCTCAACGGGCGTGCCGGTGATTTTTTCAAGCGCCTCGGCGTAGATCGCAAGCTGCGGCCTGTGTTTTTCAAGCACGGCAGCAATGTCCTTCGGCGAATCCGTCTTGTAATCCACCAGGATCCACTTTCCCTTTTCCATAAAGCAGCAGTCGATCACGCCCTGCACCAGCTGCGTCTGCCTCTGCGCATCCGTCCGCCTGAACGTAAACGCCCATTCGCGCTCCACACGATCGCTGTTAAGCAGGCGCACGCCGAGAGGCGACGCAAAAAACTGCGTCAGCATGCGCGCGGGAACAGCGGCGTACTCACCCTGCGCAACGACGCCGTCCGCCAGCATCCCTTCCCTCTGTGCCGCAATTTCCTCTTCGATGCGCGGCGATGCGCGCAGCGCGTCAAGGTCGATCATGCGCATCATCCTGTGGAACGCCGTGCCGATCTGCGCGCCCGTCATCTGCCTTTCCTGCATGAACTGCGGCAGCCGCATGATCTGCGCCTCTCTCTGATGCAGCTCGTCGTCCGTCCCGCGCTTTTCGTCCCGGATGACGCTGCTCACGCTGCGCTTGCGCACGGCCCTGCCGCCGTCCCCCGGCACAAAGCGCATCAGCTCCGCCAGCGCCAGGTCTTCAAGCGGCTCGGCGTCAAGCCTCGCCAGCAGGCGCGTCACATTTTCATCCGAACGTTTCTCCCTCTCCCGCTGCTGCGCAGCGCTGTGCGCATACACATGCCAGAGTGACTTCCCTGCCTTCACCGCTTCCTCGCGGATATCAAGGCTTGCGCCTGCGGCCATCAGCATCGGGCAGATCATGTCAAGTCCCGTGCGCATCGCGCGGATGCTTCCTTTTCCCGTCTCCTGCCGCCACAGCGGCGCAGCCGCTTCCGCGCCGCTGTCGCCGATGAGAATCAGCCGCTCTCTCGCGCGCGTCATGGCCACATAGAGGATGCGGATTTCCTCCGACAGCTGTTCCTGCCCGATCTTCTGCCGGATCGCACGGCGCAGCATCGTATCGCGTTCGCTTGAAAGCTGCGTATCCACGCACGGCAGGCCGACGCCCAGCTGCGCATGCATCAGCAGGCGGGCGCTCTGATGGCGCACGCTCATCCTTCTTCCCATGCCCAGAACAATCACCACCGGAAACTCCAGTCCCTTGCTCTTGTGCGTGGTCATGATGCGCACGACGTCTTCATTTTCGCCGATCGCGCTGGCGCTCATGGAATCTCCGCCCGCCTTCAGCCGCGCCGCATAGCGCAGGAACGCATGCAGCAAGCCGCCCTGCGTGCTCATAAACGTGCGCGCCCGGTGGACGAGCAGATGGAGATTGGCCTGGCGCGCAGCGCCGCCCGGCAGCGCGCCCGCCTGCGCCAGAAAGCCCGTCTCCGCGTAGATGCGCTCGATCAGCCTGTCCACGCCCTGATGGCGCGCGCACAGCCTCCAGCGTTCCATCTTCTCTTCAAACGCATGCAGCCTGCCCGCCAGCGCATCGTCCATCTCTTCCCTGTAGCGGCGCACAGCCTCATGATACGGCGTCTTGCTGTCCGGCGTATGCATGCGGACAGCGGCAAGATCGTTTTCATCCAGCCCCAGCGCCGGGCCGCGCAGCGCGGCAAGCAGCGCGTCGTCCTGCGCGCCGTTGGCCACGGCGGCAAGCAGCGCCATCATCGAGCGGATTTCCGGAATATCAAAATACCCTTCGCCCGCGTCGCAGAACACGGGAATGCCCTCCGCCGCCAGCACTTCCGCCGCCAGCGGCGCGCTCTGGCGCGCCACGCGCATCAGCACCGCCATATCACGGTAGCGCAGCGGCCGCTCTGCGCCCGCCTTCGCGTCGTAAAACGGCTGTCCCACCAGCGCACGGATGCGCTGCGCTGCAATCAGCGCCTCACGCTGCACGCTGACCAGCTCCTGCTGCTCGTCCTGTTCATCCCCCTGCGCATCCTCCTGCGCGCCCGCCTCGCGGTAGATGATATGCAGCTCCAGCGGCGGATCATCCTCCCGCTGCGGCAGGCCGGGCACGAGCGCCTCCCTCGCGTCGTATTCAATCTCAGTCACGTCGCCGCGCATGATGCGCTCAAACACGGCGTTCACGCCGTGGAGCACATTCGCGCGGGAACGGAAATTGCATTGCAGGTCGATGCGCTTTGCCTGCGTTTCCTCCTCGCAGTCATAGCGCGCCGCCTTCTCAAGGAAGAGAGAGGGCTCCGCCTGGCGGAAGCGATAGATGCTCTGCTTGACGTCGCCCACCAGAAACAGGCCGTCCTCCCGGGCAAAGCTGCCGATGATCGCCTCCTGAATGGCGCTGGAATCCTGATACTCGTCGATGAACACATATCTGTACTGCGCATGCAGCGCACGGCGCACCGGTTCCTTGGCAAGCGCCTTCAGCGCTCCGTGCTCCAGATCGTCAAAATCCATCAGCCCCCGCTGCCGCTTGGCTGCACCGTAAAGCGCCTGGTACGTGCGCACCAGCTCGCCTATGCCAGCAAGCGGCGCGCGCGTCATGCGCATATCTGCCGCCGCCTCCTCAAGCGTCACGGAAAATTCCTCCGCCAGCGCACGGATTGCCTTTTTCAGCGCATCCCTGCGCTGCTTGACGCATTCTGCCGTCTCTTCGTCAAATACGTCCGTCTTTTTCTTCCTGGCAAGCGGCGCAAAGGAGGCGCCGCCAAGCGCGGCATGCAGCGCGGCGTAACCGCTTTCCGCCGCGTCGCCCAGCTCAAGCACAAGGGAAACGTCCTGCGCGCAGGCGTCTGCGTAGTGCGCGGGACCGCGTTCGCCGCGGCAGAGCGCAAGCGTCTCCTGCGCATCGGAGAGCATCAGCTTGAGCATATCCCCCGCATGCTCAAGCAGCAGGCGCACCGCTGCGCTCTCCTCCATCTGCTCTTCATCCACGCCGCACTGTGCGATCGCAGCGTCAAGCCACGCCTGCGGATCCGGCCGCGTCATCATAAAACGATCCATTCCGCGCGCCAGTTCGGCAAGCTCTTCCTGCGTATAGCAGCGGTCCGCCGCCATGAAATCACCGCTGCCCACCTCATAGCAGGCGTAAAGCGCATCCTCCATCGCCTGCTGCGCCAGCACGCCGCACTCCTGCTCGTCTCCGATGCGGAAGGATGGATCCACGCCCAGCACCTGAAAGTGATCCCGGATCAGATTGCCGCAGAAGCGGTGCAGCGTCGATATGCTTGCGCGGGAAAGCGCCATGGCCTGTTCGCTCAGCTCCGGACGCTCCTGTGCCGCTTTCAGCAGCGCATCGCCGATGCGCAGGCGCATTTCGCCTGCGGCGGCATTGGTAAAGGTCACCACCAGCATCTGTTCAATCGGGCATCCTTCTTTGACAAGCTGAACGATGCGCTCCACGAGCACCGCCGTCTTGCCCGATCCTGCGGCGGCGCAGACGATCAGGCTGTGTCCCCGATCCTCAATCGCGTCCCTCTGCTGCTGTGTCCACTGCGGCATAGCTTTCCCTCCTGCGCTTTCATGTGATCATTATAGCACATGTCGGCCCGTCATGCATCAGATGCGCCTGTGATCAGGCCAATTCCCTGATTTCGCAGGGAATTCTTGACAGCTTCTGTCTCGTGTGTTATTATGTTAACAAATAAATTGTATACGAGGAGGATTTTCCCATGATCCAGTCCCGCCGTGATTTCCTCAAGAGCGCCGGCAAGATCGCCGTCGCCGCTTCCGTCGCTTCCGTCGTCCCGATGAGCGCCATGGCTGAGAAGCCGGCCCATCCGTTCACCTACGTGCACCTCGATCCGGACGCCACCGCCGACCGCGCATACGACGCCTTCTCCAAGCTGGGCGGCTGCTGCGTGTCCGTCGCCGACGCGATCATCGGCCCGCTGGCCGACGTCGTGGGCGCTCCGTTTGACGGCGTTCCGGTCCAGATGTTCACCAACGGCGGCGCTGGCTACGGCCAGAACTCCCTGTGCGGCTGCATCGGCGGCGCTGCTGCCTGCATCGGCCTGGTCTGCGACAAGGCGACCTCCAGCGCGATCCTCAAGGAGCTGTGCACCTGGTACAAGGAGACCAACCTGCCGATCTACGACAAGAAGGAAAAGGCTCTGGCGCAGGTCGTTCCGGGCTCTGTGAACTGCATCGACTCCCTGGGCAAGTTCTTCGCCGCCACCGGCATCACCACCCTGGCCGATCCGGGCCGCGTGGTTCGCTGCTCCTGCCTGGCCGCCGACGTCGCCAAGAAGACTGTCGAGCTGCTTAACGCGCACTACGGCGTGTAATTTTCCCAAAAGCAAAGAACGCTTCCAGCCGGAGGCGTTCTTTTTATATCTTCAATCATACCATTACAGCAGTCCGCGCCCAATTCTGTGCAGCCAGAGCGCACAGATCAGAAGCGACATGAGCGCAAGCAGCACGGACGCACAGGCGCAGACCCAAAGCGTCCAGTCCATCGCGAATGTGCATCCCGCCGCGGCCGCAGCAATCGCCGTCAGTTCCAGCGCATTCCTTGCCGCCGGATGCATCTTTTTTCTCGAGGGTATTCCGCGCCGCAGCAACCCCCGCAGCGACAGCTGCGTCAGGCGCGCCAGCACGAGCAGCGCACAGAGGGACGCCAGCAGCCTGAACGCCACGCACACAGCGGCAGCGATCCGCTCGTCTGTCAGTCTGCCCAGGAGCGAAGCCCAGCCGCCGCCGAGAACCGCCGCAGCGGCCATCAGCCCTGCAATCAGCACGCCGCCCATGGACAGCGCGCAGGCGTCGCC
>JAFQOY010000181.1 GCA_017412025.1 Clostridia bacterium
AACAAAAATCAACGGCCAAAACAAAAGATCTGCACATCCCTGCGCAGATCTCCATTCGGTTATGCGAAAACATTCTTTCCGGACCGGTATCAGATCCGTTCGATGATCTCCATCATCTCATTCCAGTTCTCTTCCATCTGTCTGACCAGTTCAAACTGCGTGCGCGCGCGGTCCAGGTTGTGTCCCTCTCTGTGGATCCTGAAGTACTTGTCCCCATTGAGATGGTCGGCAAGGAAGCGCATGCCGCATTCAAGGGTCATCAGCTTCGCGCCCATGGGCAGCAGCTGCCGCTCCCTTTCGCCGAGCGCTCCGCCGCACTGGGAGAGGAAACCGCGTGCAAACGCCTCGTACATCGGCAGAGAGAAGCGCACCCTGGAAAGATCCCTTTCATCCTCGGCAGCCGTGTTCGCGCCCGAGCGGATCGAGTCGCCGAAGTCGTATGCAGCCAGACCCGGCATCACCGTGTCCAGATCAATCACGCAGATGCCCTCGCCGGTCTTTTCGTCCAGCAGCACGTTGTTGAGTTTTGTGTCGTTGTGCGTCACGCGCAGCGGAATCTCGCCCGCCTCCAGCGCGTCAAGCAGCGCATGCACCTCCTGACCGTAGCCCATGCAGAACGCCAGCTCCGTCCCCACCTCGCCAAGACGCCCCGCAGCGTTGTTTCTCACCGCGTCCATCAGCTGACGGTAGCGCGCAGGCGTGTTGTGGAAATCCACGATCGTCTCATGCAGCAGTCTGGCGTCAAAGCCGCCCAGCATCTGCTGGAACTGGCCAAAGGCCTTGCCGGAAAGCTCAAACAGCTCCGTCGTATCCGGGATGTCGACGGACTTCGTCCCCTCGACAAACAGATACATGCGCCACAGCTCGCCGTCATCCGCGATGACATAGTTGTTTCCGTCATCAGCCGGCACCAGCGTCAGCGTCTCGCGCAGCGGATCGCCGCCGCGCTCACGAATGATGCCGCAAAGGTACGCCGTCACCTTCTCGATGTTCTCAATAACCTCCACCGGCCTCGGGAACACATAGCTGTTGACGCGCTGCAGAATAAAGCGCCTCTCCCCATCCGCCGCAGAAACCGACACGCGCAGCGTATCGTTGATGTGGCCGTTTCCATACGGCGCAGCCGTCACCTCGCCCTCGGGCATCCTGAACCGGGCAATAATGCCCCTGATCTTTTCATCCATATCTGTATACCTTCCGTTTCTTAGTCTATCATCCGTCTGCAAAGCGCATTCTCTGCAAGCTTGACCTTCACTTATCCTGCACAAGCGGCCGTTCACGCCATCGCCGCATGCACGGTTTCCAGCACCCTGCGCAGCTCAAGCGCATCCATCTGCCCCGGCGCGGAGGCGTCTCCCGCCGTGCCGAACGTCAGGCAGGAGCCCATGCACTGTGCGCCAATGCGCGTGATGACGCCGGCAGCTCCCATCGCGATGGCAATCACCGGCGCATCCAGCTTCTCTGCCGTCCGCGTCATCACCCAGGCAGCCTGCATCGCTTCCGCCTTCGTGTGCGTCATCACAGCCGCCTTCAGCACGTCTGCGCCCAACCGCTTCTGCGCCAGAAGCCACTGCCCGGCACGCTCCATATCGCCGATATGCCCGAATTCATGGCTCGAGCCCACGACGGCCATGCCCGCCTCATGCGCCGCGCGCACGATACGGACAAAAGCCTCTTCGCCCACGCTCAGCTCGCAGTCCACCGCATCCGCAGCCCGCTGCGCGCATATCTCCGTCAGCAGCGCCTCATACGCAGCGGCGTCCGCGCTTCCCCTTCCGCCGTCGCGCACGGTGCGCTGGGTGAAGAGCAGCGGCGTTCCCGGCGCATGCTGCCTGACGCAGCCGCAGGCGTCGATCGCCTCCTGCGCAGAAGGGCTTGGGGCAAGGCTGTCGATGCGCAGCTCAATCAGATCGGCGCGTGCCCGCTGTGCGCGCTCCGCCGCCTGAGCGATCTGCCCGATGTCCGCGCCCATCACGGGAATGCAGATTTTCGGCATTCCCCCGCCCAGTGCCAGGCCGCCGATCCGGACGATTCTTCCGCTTTGCTCCGCCATGCTTGACAACGCTCCCTTAAACGCCTATAATCAGAGCAGCGCTGATGTGGTGGAACGGCAGACACCGGGGACTTAAAATCCCTTGCTTCGGCGTGCGGGTTCGAGTCCCGCCATCAGCACTGCGGACGGAGCCTCCCTTTCGGGAGGCTCTTTTTGCGTCCTTTTTATTATAGCACATCCGCCTGCCAAAGAAAACCCTTTCTTCGCAGGCATTTATTCCGCCGTCTCCTTCTCCCTTCCCGCCTGCCCGTGCGCCACATCCAGGATCGTCCGCAGCAGCGGAACGTCCAGCCCCAGCAGGTTCAGGTTTTCCAGCAGACTCACCAGCTCCGTCGCAATCACATACGTCATCGCCGCCGTACCGATTCCTTCCATTCCCAGCGGCGCGCCTGTATACATACACACCAGCACGATCAGCCATTCCGCGCCTTTTTTGATGATCCCTTCAAGCATCACGCGCGAGGAAACCTTTCCGCTGTCGCTCTTTCGGCTTTTTCCCAGCACCGCGCAGGCAAAGCCCGTCACGATATCCGCCATCTGCACGATCAGCACAGCCTGCCCCAGCGCCGGAAGCCCCGTCCAAAGGCTAAGAAGCAGCCCGACGCCTGCGCCGATCCATCCCCATACGTCCGTAAAAAAATCCGCCGCCCAGTCCGCCATTGCATTCATCATTTTCAATCGTATTCCTCCTTGTCAGTCATCCGCCACGCGCCACCGTCCCGCCAGCATGATCGCCGTCCCGTCGTCCCGGATCAGGCTGGTGAACGCGCTTTCCGTCTCGCCTGAGCCTCCCTCCTGAGGGAGGCGTCCCGCAGGGACGGAGGGAGTGTTCGTTTCCTCCGCAGGCGTTTCTGCCTCCTCCGCCGCCGTCTCGCCGACGTCGATATATTTGTGCCTGCCCAGCAGATGCCAGCTGCCGTCAAGCTCCATCTCCACCACCTTCCCGTATACGCTTGAGGCGTGGATCACCGTCCCCTCGCCCGTCACAAGGCCCACGTGGTGCACGTTGTCCCCGTCTCGCTTGAAGGCCAGCATGCCCGCCTTCGCGCCGTTCGTGCTCTCCTGCCGCCAGGTCAGGTGCCGGTATTTGCTGCTGTTGTCGATCGAGTTCCACAGCCAGTTCGTCCCCTCGCAGCGGTACGCCGCATCGCCACCCGCTGTCCGCCTGATCACCATCACGATCAGCCGGATGCAGTCCATCTCGCTGTACGGCGTGCCCAGAAGCAGCCTCGCCGTGCGGATCGCGTTGCCTGCTTTAATCATCTTCGCTCATCGCTCCTTTCGTCCTCCTGTCTCTCGGGCCTCCCTCCTGAGGGAGGGAGTGCTTCGCCTTTCACTCCCTCCGTCAGCTTCGCTGACAGCTCCCTCAAGAGGGAGCCTTCAAAGAAGCCTTCCGGCTTCTCATACCCGTTTCTCTGTTATGCTGCTTTTCAGATGA
>JAFQOY010000182.1 GCA_017412025.1 Clostridia bacterium
GAGCGCCGCATCGGATGATGCGGCGCTCCAGTATAATCCGTTATTTGAAGAGCTGGCCGGGAAGCACGAGCTTTTCCATGGGCGGGAAGGTTTTGTCAAACTCCTCCGCTTCGGCCTCGTCCACGAAATACCCCTGCGGCGGCGCATATTCGCCCGTAACGCCGGCAAGATATCCCGGGATCAGCTCGCGGCATAGGAAGAACGACGCGTCTGCGCTCTCCGGCAGTCCGTGATAGCGGACGCCGAACGCGCTGGCGTAAGTAAAGCCGCTCTTTCCGTAGAAATCGATATTCCCCTCGAAGCACAGCGCGCCGCAGCCGAGCAGGCGGGCTTTTTCGACGGAATAATCCAGCAGGATCTTTCCATAGCCCTGTCGCTTCAGGTCGTTTGCGATGCAGATGGGTCCCATGGTCATGATGGGAACAGATCTGCCGTCGTCGGCCTTGATCACTGCGTGCATGAACATGTTCTGCCCGATCAGCCGGCCGTTCTTCTCCATGACAAAATCCAGCTCCGGCACAAAGGCAGGATCGTTTCTGAGCTGATGGAGGACATAGTGCTCCAGGCATCCCGGACGGTATACATTATAGAATGACTCCCTGACGAGGTTTTCAACCTCACGATACTCTTCTTTTCGTTCCAAACGGATGATACAGTCATTTTTATTCATTGTTTTTCCCTCCTGATGATTGTTGACCGCAATGCTGGGAGGTCTGTGTGAGACGGTGCAGACCTCCCGGTCAGCGCACAATCTCCAAGGCGTTGTTCTTCAAACAGCTGTCTCCTTCAGTGAATTTCTGCGCCTGCCTGAGGCGGGCTGCAGCCTTATTGTAGCACAGATGCGCCTGCAATGACAGAGGGGAAAGCGTCATTTTTTAAAATGATCCCATCTGCGTCTGAAGTAGTGCGCGGCCATCTTGGGCTTCCTGTCGCGGGTGAAGAGACCCTTTCGGTTGCCGCCGGAGCGCATGGGGCCCTGCTGGGTGTTGAAGTCGGCAAAGTTCCATGGGAATTCTCCGGCGACAAAGGCGCGCGCGTCGAGACATTCGTGAATCGCTTCGTAGTATTCGACCTGGAATTCCTCGGTGAACATCTCCGGCACCACGCCGTGCAGACCGTTCACAGTATCCGCGCCGTATTCCGAGAGGATCAGGGGCTTGTCGATCGTTTCCCAGAAATCCAGCTCGATATTGAATGCGTATCTGGCTGTTTCAAGATCGCCGGAGAGGTTGTACCAGCCGTAATACCGGTTGATGCACACCACGTCCATCGTGCGCGTGATCAGGTCGCGCGTGTAGTCGTTCTGGCAGCATACGAGCGTCACAGGGCGGTTTTGCGGGTCAAGCTTATGCGCCAGATCGTACAGCGGCTTCCAGTAGTCATAGGCGGACTGCGGGAAATGCTCCGTGTCCGGCTCGTTGCCAAGGCTCCACATGATCACGCAGGGATGATTGCGGTCGCGCGCGATCATGTCCGCAAGCACGTGCTTGTGATAATCAAAGAGCGGGAAGGCCTTGTAGGGATCGACGCGGTCGCCTGCGCCGATGCCGACGGCAGGCGTTTCATCCACGACGAGGACGCCCTCCCGGTCGCACAGGTCGTACATCTCCTCCGCATAGGGATAGTGGCTCATGCGCAGCACGTTTGCGTTCAGCCAGTGATAGAGCGAGACGTCCGTCACATTCGCGCATACGTCAAGTCCGCGTCCATGGAAGGGAATGTCCTCGTGCTTGCAGGGGCCGTGCAGGTGGATCTTCTGGCCGTTGAGCAGCAGATCGTGGCCGCAGACTTCAAACGTACGGAAGCCGAAGGTCTGCTCGTAGAGATCCCCGCCGAACTCGATGCGCGCGGTATACAGATACGGCGTGCCGGGATAGGGCTGCCACAGATGTGGGGAGGGGATGACGAGGGCGCCGTCCCTGCCGCATCCCTCTGCAGCGACGCCGCCCTCGGCGTCAAGCACCGTGATGCGCACCTCGCCCTCGCCTACGGCGGAGACGCTGTAGCGCAGCGTGCCGTGCATGTCCGCGTCGAGCGTCAGGCTGTCGATATAGTTCATGGGCGTGGTATACAGCCGGACGGGCCTTGTGATGCCGGCGTAGTTGAAAAAGTCGAAGTTGGGCAGGTTGACGCCCTGCTCCTGCTGGCGGCGCTTGCCCGCCTCCACGGCGGGGATGCCGGCATTGTCCGAGCCGAAGAAAGCGACGCCGCCCTCGTTGCCCACGGGCAGCGTGCTGTGGCTGATGCGGTTGTCAACGCGCACGAGCAGTTCGTGCGTCGTGCCGGGCGCGGCAAGGCCGGTGATCTCTGCCTCAAAGGGCAGGAAGCCGCCGCGATGGGCGCAAAGCTCCCTGCCGTCAAGCCAGACGACGGCGTCGTGCGTTACGGCGTCAAAGCGCAGTACCAGGCGCTGGCCGTACAGCGTGGACGGAATGACGATGCGCGTGCGGTACCAAGCGTAGCCTACGTGGCTGCGCATGCGCCGGTCGGCAAGCTGGTCGTTGTAGGAGGCGGGCACGGCGATGGTCTGCCAGGCTTCCTCTTCATTCAGACGGAAATCCCACATTCCGCCGAGATCGAGCACGGTGCGGACGGCGTTTGTCTTCGGATAGAGCATATGGTTTCCTCCCTGTATAATTGGTTCTGTTCCGCGCGTCGTCAGTCGGCGTGGCGCGTGCCGAGCTTTGCGCCGCAGCTTTCGCGCACGATGAGCGAGGCTTCGCGCATCATGGAAAAGGACTGCGCGTTGCCGTCGCGGGAGACGAGCAGCTCGCGCACGGCGCTCTGCGCCATTTCCTCCGGGTGAAGGTCTACGCTGGTCAGCGGCGGATCGGTATAGGGGCAGAAGAACTGGTTGTCGCAGCCGATGATCGCCATATCCTGCGGAATGGAAAGCCCCATCTGCCGCAGCTGCCGCATGGCGCCCAGCGCTACGCGGTCATTGAAGGCGATCAGCGCGGTGGGATAGCGCCGCTTGTCCAGGCAGGAGAGCATGCGCAGCACGGCGCGCTGGCCGCCCTCCTCGTCATAGCCTGTGTCCACGTGGTAGGCGGGATCATCGGTCAGCCCCAGCGCACGCAGCTCTTCCAGAAAGTTTTCGCCGCGCTTGGAATTGTCCTTGAACTGCATGGAGCCGCCGATGAACGCAATGCGCCTGTGCCCGAGCGCGTGCAGATGGCGTACCGGCAGGCGGGAGCAGCTGACCAGGTCGCTGTGAATGCAGATGCAGTCGAGTTTGACGGCGGGCGGACAGATGACGGCGACAGGCATGTAATGCCTGAGCCGGGAGAGCGCGTCGCTCAGGTCGCGCCGCTCGGCAGACCAGATGCTGCCGGCGAAGAGCACGCCGTCCATGCGCCTGCGGATCAACTCGTCCACCAGCTCGCGCGGGATGGGATTGTTTTCACGCACCTGGAAGAGCCATGCGTTGTAGCCGTTTGCCTCGGCTTCCCAGTAGGCCGCGTCGTAGATGCGCGTGAAGTATGGATTGATGATCGTGGGCATGACGATGGCCAGCGTCCTTGTGCGCCCGTGTTCCAGGTTCTGGGCGGAGGCGCTGGGCGCATAGGCGTGCGCGTCGATGACGCGCTGCACCTTTTCGCGCGTGGCCGCCTTGACGCTGGGGCTGCCGGATATGACGCGGGTGACCGTCGCGGTGGATACGCCCGCCTCGCGCGCAATGTCGTAGATGGTGATTCTTCTGGTCATGAAAAAGCCTTTCTGCAGCGCACGGAATGCGCGGCTCAGGTTGTTTGCGTTTATTATACAGCACATTCTGTACTTGTGCAACAAAAATGTTACCGATAACATTTATAGGACGTGAGATTTGCGGGGAAGGAAGGGGATGCAAACCCAAGGTGTACAAAACTCTTGACATGGTTTTGACAGGGTTGTATAATAAAGACAGAAACGGGCGTGGAACTGTACTGCATTTCGTTCCCTGCGGCATGTGTATGAAATGTAACCGGTAACATTCCCGAGATCGAAAAGGAGGAACTCTGGTATGAAAAAGATGATCACTCTGGTTCTGGCGCTCATGATGGCGCTGACCATGATCGGCGCTGCGTCTGCGGACGAAGTGCTGACCGTCGTCACCTGGGACGCCACCACCACGCCGTATCTGGTTGCGCAGGAGGCTGCTTTTGAGGCCGCGTATCCGGGCGTCGATCTTCAGTACATCGACGTCGCCTCTCAGGATTACGCCATCAAGGTCGGCACCATGCTCTCCGGCGGCGACGCCTCTGACGTCGTCATGATCAAGGAAGCGCGCGATATCATCAACTGGCAGGCCGCCGGCTATGCCGCGCCGATGAGCGACTACATCGCTGCCGACAGCTTTGATCTGGCTGGCTATGTCGGCACCGAAGTCAACTACGCTGTGGACGGCGTGCAGTATGCGCTTCCGTTCCGCTCTGACTTCTGGGTTCTGTTCTACAACAAGGATCTGTTCGACGCCGCCGGCGTTGCCTATCCGACCAACGACATGACGTGGGATCAGTACGCTGAACTGGCCAAGGCCATGACCAAGGACGGCGTCTACGGCACCCACTATCACACCTGGCTGTCCGCCGTGGCGAACTGGGCCGTGTGCGACGGCGTGAACACGCTGGCTGACCGCGAGTATTCCGATCTGGCGTACTACTATGAGCTCTATCAGGGCCTTGAAGACGCCGGCGCCTGCATGGCGTACAACGAGCTGAAGGCCTCCGGCCTGCACTACAGCGCCGCGTTCGCCAATGGCAACATCGCCATGATGCCGATGGGCTACTGGTACGTCTCCACCCTGATGGGCTACATCAAGGACGGCACCTGCGATTTCAACTGGGGCATCACCGCTGTGCCGCACGCTGAGGGCGTGGCCGCTGGTTCCTCCTTCGGCAACCTCACCGGCGTGATGATCAACGAGAAGTCCGAAAACAAGGATCTGGCCTGGAAGTACGTGTCCTGGCTGTGCGGCGAGGAGGGCGCTGCCGTGACCGCCGGTACCGGCACCCGTCCGGCGCTGGTCTCTGAGAACGTCGCCGCGACCATGGCTGCTGTCGACGGTTTCCCGACGGACGACGCCTCCAAGGCTGCGCTGATTCCGTCCTACGTCGGCATGGAGTGGCCGGTCGTTGAGAAGCTGTCCGAGATCCAGACCATCGTCAATGAGGAGCACAGCCTCATCATGACCCGTGAGATCGACATCGAAGACGGTATCGAAGAGATGAACGACCGCGTGGCCGAGCTCTTTGAGTGATTGGCCAGCCGATCCGGATACACTGACTGATACCTGACCGGGAGCGGGGAGGGCGAACGTCTCGCTCGCCCCGCTCCCTTTTTTCATGTGAGTCGCTTCCCGCAGAGATGAGCCGCATCCTGCGCCGTAAACAGGGAAGCAAAGCGGCATAGCGCCGCAGAAAGGGGCGTGTCCATCATGGCACAGACTGCCGCAAAAAAGACCAGGCAGCCGATGAGCAGGCTGGAGAGGAAAAACACGCTGATCGCGTATTCCTTTCTTGCGCCGAACTTTCTTGGTTTTGCGATCTTTACGCTGATTCCCGTCGTATTTTCCGTGCTGCTTTCCTTTGTTAAGTGGAACGGCGGCGCGATTTCCAGCATGGAGTGGGTTGGGCTTGACAACTACGCATCCATCTTTAAGATTGAAAAGGTCATCGAGAAATTCTCTGAAGGAGAGTTTCTGTATTTCTTTGAGCGCGTGGATCTGGGCATTGCGCTCAAGAACACGATGTTTTATACGCTGATTACCGTTCCGCTGACGCTGATTTGCGCGATTGCGCTGGCGATGGCGCCCAACAAGGCTGTACGCGGCGCGGTTGCATTCAGAACGATCTTCTTCTTTCCCTACGTCGCTTCCATGGTCGCCATCTGCGTCTGCTGGAATTTCATGCTCATGAAGGATGGCCCGGTCAACCAGCTCATTCAGCTCGTCGGCATCCCGTTCAACAAGAGCTGGACGGCGGACAGCACCATGGCGATGTGGGCCATTATCCTTGTCTCCGTCTGGCGCAACATGGGCTATTACATGGTCATCTATCTGGCGGCGCTGCAGGGCGTCCCGCGTGAGCTGTACGAGGCGGCGACGGTGGACGGCGCCAACAAGTGGCAGCAGTTTACCAACATCACCATTCCCCAGCTGCAGCCGACGACGTTCTTCGCTTCCATCATGATGATCATCTCCTGCTTCAAGATCTTTGACGTCGTGGCCATCATGACCGAGGGCGGCCCGGGCCGCGCGACGAAGATGCTGGTTTACTACATCTACGACGTCGCCTTCATGCAGAACAAGTACGGAACGGCCAGCGCGATTGCGATGGTGCTGCTGGTGATCGTGCTGGTGATCACCATCATTCAGTTCCGCAGCGAAAAGAAATTTGCCAACGACTGAGAAAGGAGGAAGGATCATGTCTCAGGCTGCTGTATCCAGAAACGAAATCAAAAAGGACAATCCCGTGCTGCAGATGATCGGAAAGACGCTGCTGTATATCGTATTGATCGGCGTGGCGCTCTTTACGCTGATTCCCTTTGTGTGGATGATCTCCTCCTCCCTCAAGCTTGACCGCGAGGTGTTCGCCTATCCGATGAAATGGATTCCGGAGACCTTCCGCTGGGAGAACTATGTGCTCATCTGGCAGAAGGTACCGATGCTCACCTACTTCAAGAATACGGCGTTTATCGCCATCGTCGTCACCTGCCTGCAGACGCTGACCTCGTCCTTTGCGGCGTATGCGTTTGCCAAGCTCAATTTTAAAGGACGGGACGTGCTGTTCCTGGCCTATATTGCGACCATCGCCGTGCCGTGGCAGGCGTATATGCTGCCTCAGTTCATCATGATGCGCTCCATGGGCCTGTATGACACGCTCTGGGCGATGGTGGTGCTGCAGGCGTTCTCTGACTTCGGCGTATTCCTGATGAGGCAGTTTTATCAGGGCGTACCGACGGAGCTGTGCGAGGCGGCGCGCATTGACGGCCTGTCCGAATACGGGATCTGGGGACGCATCATGCTGCCGCTGTCCAAGGCTGCGATTGCGACGCTGGTCATCTTCACATTCGTGGGCACCTGGAACGACTATATGGGCCCGATGATCTACCTGACCCGCGACTTCAACAAGACCATTCAGGTCGGCCTTCGCCGCTTTATCCAGGAGAACTCAAGCGATTATCACCTGATCATGGCGGCGTCTCTGGTGTCGCTGCTGCCGGTTTCCGTCGTATTCCTGTGCCTGCAGAAGTATTTTATCGAGGGCATTGCAACCTCCGGCCTCAAGGGCTGATCCCGACGCCGGATTCAACTTTATGAATGGAGGCAGACCGTATGTTTGGAAAGTTTCTTGACGCGCATCCGCTGGAGGAAATGATCCGGAGCATGCCGGTCTGTCCTTTCCCGTCCATGCAGGATCGCGCGGCATGGGCAGGGATTGCCTCTGCGGACAGGGATGACCTGCTGGCGCTGCATGATTCCCTGCGCGATACGCCCTATCCGCTGCTGACGGCGAGCCGGTTTATGGCGTTTGTGAGGGATGGAAGCCGGAAGGCGTATGAGGAGCCGTATTTCCTGCGCAGGCGCAAGCTGATTGCCGCTGCGATGCACATGTGCGTCACAGGCACGCAGACGGCGCTTGACGACGTGATTGACGGCATATGGTGCATCTGCGAGGAGAGCAGCTGGGTCATCAGCGCGCATAACGTCAATTCGCATCCCGGCGCGCCGGAGGCAAAGAAGAAGCCGCTTCCCCTGACGCAGGACCGGTATATCGATCTGTTTGCCGCGCAGACGGCGATGATCCTCTCGCTCGTCAGCGCGATGACGGGCGATGCGCTGGACGACGCCGCGCCGGAGATCCGGCGCAGAATCAGCCGCGAGATTGAGGCGCGCATCCTCATCCCGTTTATGACGCGGGACGATTTCTGGTGGATGGGCTTCATCCGGAAGGATCTGTGCAACTGGACGCCGTGGATCGTATCGAACGTTCTGATGACGGCCTCTCTTGAGATGCGCAGCGCGCGTGAATTTGCCGGGCTCTGCGACCGGGCGCTGCGGATGGTCGATCGCTGGCTCGACGTGGTGCCGGATGACGGAGGCTGCGACGAGGGCGTGGCGTATTACAACATGGCGGGCGGCGCGCTGCTTGACTGCCTTGCGCTGATGGAGCGCGTGACCGGCGGCAGGATGACGCTCTGGCACGAAGAGAAGATCCGCAATATCCTCGCATTCCCGCTGGCGGCGGAGCTTGAAAACGGCTGGTTTGTCAACTTTGCAGACTGCGATGCCCGCCCGTCCCTGTGCGGCGAGCGGCTGGTGTTTGCGGGAGGGCGGTTGAATATGCCCGAGCTCTGCGCGCTGGGTGCCCGGTATCGCGGCATGCCGTCCGCGCAGATTGCCGATGTGCCGCATTTTTCGCGTCTGCTTGAGCGGCTGTTCCAGCCTTCCTGCGGCAGCAGCTGTACGCGGAAGGCGGCGCGCGACGTATATCTGCCGGATCTGCAGCTGCGCGTGTATGAAAAGGACGGGCTGATCCTCTGCGCCAAGGGCGGACACAACGGTGAATCCCACAACCACAACGACGTCGGCTCGTTCATGCTCTATGCGGACGGCGAACCTGAAATCCTGGACGCGGGCAATATGGTCTACACGTCAAAGACCTTTGTCGACGAGACGCGCTATACGCTCTTCAACACCCGGTCGAAGAACCACAATCTGCCTCTTATCGGAGAATGCGAACAGCTGCCCGGCGCGCAGCGCTGCGCGCGGGATGTGAGCCGCCTTGGCGACGGCCTTGCGCTGGATATTGCGCCTGCTTACGGAAGCGATGCGGGCGTGCTGCGCTGCGAGCGCACGCTCCGGCTTGGATGCGCGATGACGGTGCATGATCACATTGAGCTTGTACAGGAGAAGCCGGTCACATGGGTCTTCATGCTGCGCCATGAGCCGAAGGCAGACGGAAAATGGATCCGTATGGGAAAGCTGCGCCTGGCGCACGACGCACGACTGGATCTTGCGATTGAGGAAATTCCCGTTACGGATGCGCGCATGGTAAAGAACTACCCCGGCAGCATCTGGCGGCTGACGCTTACCGCGCCAGCTGCAAAGGCGCACGATGAAACGTTCACGATAGAAAGGGCTGACAGCCATGAATGAGGTATCACGCAATCCGATTCTTACACGTGAGGACATGGTGCGCGCGGCGCTGCAGCTGATTGAGCCGCTGGTATCCTGTCTTTCGCCCGGCAGGGCAAGGCTGCTGATTGGCGAGGGCAGCGCGCATTACAGCGAGGACGTCGCCGGCATGGAGGGCTTTTCGCGCGTTCTCTGGGCGCTGGTGCCGATGCTTGCGGGCAAGTGCCCGGAGGCGGAGCCGTACTGGGCGCTCTGGCGGGAGGGCATCGTGAACGGAACGGATCCGCAGCATGAGGAATACTGGGGCGATATCGGCCCGTTTGATCAGCGCATGGTCGAGATGGCCGTGATGGGCATGGCGCTGTGTCTGATCCCGGACAGATTCTACCATGAACTGACGGCGCGGCAGCAGGACAATCTCTATGCGTGGATGAACCAGATCAACCTGCACGACATGCCGAAGAACAACTGGCGATTCTTCCGCGTGCTGGTGAACGTCGGCTTCATGCATGTGGGCAGGCCTGTCGATCAGGCGAGGCTTGACGAGGATCTGGCGCTGGCGGAGAGCCACTATGTGGCTGACGGCTGGTACTTTGACAAGGCAACGCAGCGGGATTACTACACGCTCTGGGCGTTTCATTACTACGGCCTCGTCTATGCGAAGGTGATGCATGCGCGCGATCCGGAGCGCGCCGCGCGGTTTATTGAGCGCGCGAAGCTGATTGCCCCGCGCTTTGCCTGCTGGTTTGACGGCGAGGGCAGGGCGATTCCCTACGGGCGCAGCATGACGTACCGCTTTGCGCAGTCCTCGTTCTGGTCGGCGCTGGCGCTGGCGGATGCAAAGCCGGAGGACATGGAATGGGGCGAGATCAAGGGACTGCTTCTTTCCAATATCCGCGCTTGGATGAAGATGCCGATCTTTGACCGGGGCGGCGTGCTGACGGTTGGCTATGGCTATCCCAACCTGTGCATCAGCGAGGGCTATAACGCGCCCGGCTCGCCGTACTGGGCGATGAAGGTGTTTGCCGTGCTGGCCCTTGGGGAAGACCATCCCTTCTGGACGGCACAGGAAAAGGCGTTTGATGCGCCGGAGCGATTCCTTGACGAGCAGGTGCGCCTGCTGATCACAAGGGATGCGGAGAACCGCATGGTGACGGCCTATACCGCGGGCAACCACGCTTACGAGCACATGCACGAGGACGAAAAATACGAGAAGTTTGCCTATTCCACGCAGTTTGCCTTCTCCGTCGTCAAGGAGGCGGGCACGCTGCAGAAGGGCGCGTACGACAGCATGCTCGCCGTCAGGGAGGCGGGGCGCGGGCTGTGGCACGCGCGCAGCGGCTGCGAGAGCTTTGCGCTGGAGGAAGACAGGGTGGTGTGCCGCTGGTCGCCGCTCAATGGCGTGCTCATCGATACGCAGATCATCCCTGCCGGCGGAAACTGGCATATCCGCCGCCATGTGATCCGCTCGGACAGGACGCTTGAGGCGGCGGAGGGCGCATTCGCCGTGAAGAGGGACTGGGCGGGCGCGCGCCCGTGCGACCGCATCCGCACACAGATGCAGGCGGATGAGGCGCATGCCGCCGCGCACGGCGCATACGGTACGAGCGCGATCTACGCGCTGCACGGCTATGCGCGCGGCGAGGTGATCAGCCCTGAATGCAATACGAACCTGATGCACACGCGTACGGTGCTGCCGACGCTTCACGCGGATATTCAGCCCGGCGTGACGGAGCTTCTGTGCGCGGTATACTGCGCGAGCGGCGACGAATTGCCCGAACACATCCCGCAGGAGGTACTCAATGATGCGCAATAATCCGGCGGAAATCGCCGAAAAGATCGCCGTAAAATTCAAAGCGAGCGCCGCGATTGCGGCAGATGAGGGCATTCTGCCCTACAAGAGCGTAAACGGCCAATGGATCACGTCGCCCTACGACGGCAACAGCTGGTGGACGGGCGGCTTCTGGCCGGGGCTGATGTGGCAGCTGTACTGCCAGACGAAGGACGAGCAGTTTAAGGCGGAGGCGCTGCGTGCGGAGGCGCTGCTGACGGCGGAATTCCGCGATTTCCGCTATCTGAACCACGATGTGGGCTTCATGTACCTGCTTTCCTGCGACGCGCACGACAAGCTTGTGGGCGATGAGCAGGCTGCGCTGGATACCCTGCATGCGGCCAGCCTGCTGATGGGCCGTTACAGCCCGGTCGGCTATATCCGCGCATGGAATGAAAAGCACAAGATGGGCTATGCGATCATCGACTGCATGATGAACCTGTCCCTGCTCTTCCGTGCGTCCCGGATGACGGAGGATCCGCGCTTTGCGAAGGTCGCCTGTCTGCATGCGGACATGACGATGCGTGAATTCGTCCGGGAGAACGGTTCTGTGGCGCATATCGTGGAGTTTGACCCGCAGACCGGCGCGCGCATCGGCGAGGTGGCCGGACAGGGCTGCGCGCTTGGCAGCAGCTGGTCGCGCGGCCAGGCGTGGGGGCTTTACGGCTTCACGCTGGCGTATATGAACACGGGCGACGCGCGCTATCTGAACACGGCCAGACGCATCGCGGACTATTTCATCGCCCATATCCGCGGGGACGGCTTGACGGACTCCGACTTCTGCCAGCCGGAGGGAGAGATGCGCATTGACAACATGGCCGGCGCGATTGCGGCCTGCGGCCTGATTGAGCTGGCTGCGCAGGCGGGAGAACCGGCCTACCGCGAGGCTGCGGAGCGGCTGCTCGACGGCATCATCGACCACTGCTGCGACTTTGGCGGTGGGATTCTGGGTGTGCTGACACACTGCACGGCAAGCTACCACGACGACGGCGCGGGCAGGCATACCAACATCACCTACGGCGATTACTTCTTTGCCGAGGCGCTGGCGAAGCTCAACGGCACCGATCCGATGCTCTGGATCTGAGGAGGAAGCAGATGATTACAGTTCGTGTGATTTCCTGCGAAGGCGAGCTGATGGGCGAAATGAGGCATGAAACGGAGGTTCACTTCGGGTTTAAGCGCGTCTATCAGCCGGGAGACAGGATTGAGATTGAATCGGATGTTCAGCATCTGATGGTGCAGATGGATACGGCGATGAAGCCGGGCGAGGTCTATCTGCCCGGGGGAAAGATGACGTGGAGGGTGCCCGCAGGCGAACACCGGCTGGCGTACTGCCCCGGCGCCTTTGAGGCGCAGACGCATGTGGCGACGGCCCGCGTGATGGAGCGGACGGAGATCGAAAGCCGGCGCAACGTAGCCCTGAACCCAAGCGATCTGCGCGGAGATACGGATTTTTATCCGCACTGCACGGCGAACGTGGAGACGCGCGGGGAATCCTGCTTTGCGGCGAGAAACGTGATTGACGGCATGCGCTGTACGGATTATCACGGCGAGTGGCCGTACCAGTCCTGGGGCATCGGCGCGCGAGAGGACGCATGGTGCATGATCGATTTCGGGCGCGAGGTTGAGGCAGACAGTATGGCGCTGACGCTGCGCGCGGACTTTCCGCACGACGCCTACTGGGTGAGCGGTCACGTCGTCCTCTCGGACGGCAGCGAGATGGCCTTCCCGCTTGAGAAGACGGGAGACAGACAGCATATCGTGTTTGACCGGCCGCATGCCGTGCGCTGGATGAGGCTCGAGCGCATGCAGAAGAGCGACGATCCATCCGCGTTTCCGGCGCTGATTGAATGGGAGGTCTTTGGAAAAGGCTGACCGCGCTGTGTTAAAAACGTGAATTCCCAGACTAAACGCCGCCGTAATTGCCACTGTGGCGTTTGCTTTGGGAATTCACTCGCTGTGTTAAAAATCTGTGAAAAGTTTGTAAAAGCTTCCCTAGTGCAGGGGATCGATGGTATAATGGTTTAAAATACGTGACTTGTGCATGCAGAGAGGGCGCGCATGTGAAAGCGGAAGGAGGTCGTTGGATGAGCCTTGAAAAGAAAAAGTCGTTTATCATTCAGGCGGCGTATTACGGCCTGATTCTGCTTGCGGCGCTGGCCGCGATACGTTTTTTGCTCAGGCCGCTTTTGCCGTTCATCCTGGGCTTTATCTTTGCATGGTTTCTGCATAAGCCGGCCGGTGCGCTGGCCAGAAAGCTGCACATGACGGCGCGGATTCCCGCGGTCTTATTTGCCGTCGTGTTTTATGCGATTGTGTTTGCTGCCGCGCTGACGGCGGGCGTGCAGGTGATTTCGGCGCTTGAGCATTTTGTGCCGCAGATTCCGGTGCTTTATACGCGGCAGATCGTGCCGTTTATCACGGAGAACATCGCCAAGCTTGAGGTGTTTCTGCAGGACGTCGATCCGGAAATTGTGGACGTGGTCGAGCGCCTGATGCGCGAGATGGTGACCAATCTGGAAAAGATGATCTCCAATCTCTCCGTCATGGCAGTCCGCCTCGTGTCGGCCATCATTACCGGACTGCCCAACGTGATTCTCAGCGTGATTCTCACGGTCATCTCCACATTCTTCATTTCGCTGGATTACGACAAGATCATGGCGTTTCTGCGCAGTCTGCTGCCGGCGTCCGCACGCGATACGATCACCGATACGATCACCACGGGCGTGGATTCTATCCGAAAGATTCTGGGGTCGTATATCCTGATCCTGTTTATGTCCTTTGCGGAGCTGAGCATCGGCTTCCTGCTGCTGAAGATTCCCTATGCGGTCGGCGTGGCGCTGCTGGTGGCGATCATCGACATCATGCCGGTGCTGGGCACGGGTCTGGTTCTGATTCCGTGGGCGCTGATTGCGGTGATCCTTGGCAATCTGCGCATGGCGCTGGGCGTGGCGCTGTTGTATATCGTGATGCTCGTTGTGCGCAACATTGTGGAGCCCAAGCTGGTCGGCCAGCAGATGGGCCTGCATCCGCTGGTGACGCTGATTGCCATGTTTGTGGGTCTTCAGCTATTCGGGCTGGCGGGCCTGTTCGGCTTCCCGATTGCGCTTTCGCTGTGGCTGAAGCTGGCCAAGAGCAGCAAAAGCGCCAAGACGGCCGCCTGACGGGCAGACAGATTATCAAAACTGAATCATCGTTTCGTGCCATGACGGCTAAGGCGAAAGCTATGCGGTCATGGCCTGAGCGGACGCAAGTCTGCTCACGGGGTTGCCTGTGAAAACGGACAGCCTTCTGCTATTGGAGAAGAAACGGAATGGCGGCTGCCTGCTGCGCAGCCGTTTACTGCCGTATGCTTCGCATGCGGTTTTTTTATACATCCGGCGTCTGCCGGGACAGGAGCACGCATCATGAAACATCACCAGAAACAAAAACGTACGCTGTACATCCTCTTTGCGCTGCTGGCGCTGGGCGCAGCGCTCTCCCTGTGCATGGGGCGCTATGCGCTTGACGGCAGGGAATTACTGGGCATCCTCGCCTCGCGCGTGATAGAGATTGAGCCGTTCTGGCCCAGGCAGACGGAGATTGTCTTCCTCAACATCCGTCTGCCGCGCATTCTGCTGTCCTGCATGGTGGGCGCGTGTCTGGCCGGAGCTGGCGCGGCCTATCAGGGCGTGTTTCAGAATCCGATGGCTTCGCCCGATCTGCTGGGCGCGTCGGCCGGCGCGGCATTCGGCGCGGCGCTGGCGATTCTGCTGGGCGCGCCGCGCGCGGGCGTAACGGCTGCCGCGTTTGCGGGCAGCGTGACGGCGATTGCGCTGGTATGGCTGGTGGGGCGCTTTGCGCGCGGCAAGCAGGTGCTCACCCTCGTGCTTGCGGGCATCATGATTTCCTCGCTCTTTCAGGCGGGCACGTCGTATATCAAGCTCGTGGCCGACCCGTCCAACCAGCTTCCGGCAATCACCTACTGGATGATGGGCAGCCTGTCCGGCGCGAGGATGAACGACGTGCGCTTTGCCGCGCTGCCGATGGCGGCGGGTATGGCGGTGCTGCTGGCGCTCAGATGGAAGATCAACCTGCTGACGCTGGGCGATGACGAGGCACGCACGCTGGGCGTGAACGTATCCGCTGTGCGCCTTGCCGTGATCCTGTGTTCCACGCTGCTGACGGCGTCTGCGGTGTCCGTCAGCGGCACGATCGGCTGGGTGGGGCTCGTGGTGCCGCATCTGGCACGCCGCCTTGTCGGCAATGATTACAGGGCGCTGATGCCTGCCTCGCTGATGGGCGGCGCGCTGTTTCTGCTGCTGGTGGACGATGTGTCGCGCAACATGGCCGCGACGGAGATCCCTCTGGGCATCCTCACGGCGTTCCTGGGCGCGCCGTTCTTTCTCTGGCTGATTATCCGGAAGGGGGAAACGGCATGAGCATACGGGTGGAGAATCTGCATTTTGCATACGGCGCGCGGCAGGTGCTTTCCGGCGTTTCCTTTCATGTGCCGCAGGGCTGTCTGTGCTCCATGCTCGGGGCAAACGGCGCGGGCAAGTCGACTCTGTTTCGCTGCATGCTCGGCCTGCAGCGCGGGTATCAGGGCAGCGTGCGCATCGGCGGCGAGGACGTGAAAAACATGCGCCCGGGCGAGCTGGCCAGAAAGATCGCCTATATTCCGCAGAGCCATTATCCTGCGTTCAATTATCCGGTGATTGACATGGTGCTCATGGGCACGTCTGCCAGAAAGAGCGGGCTGGCCCAGCCCGGTGCGAAGGAAATGAAAGAGGCCATGGAGGCGCTTGACCGTCTGGGAATGGCGGCGTTTGCGCACAGAGATTATTTCCGCCTCTCCGGCGGCGAGCGGCAGCTGGTGCTGATTGCCCGCGCGCTGGCGCAGAAGTCGCGCATTCTGGTGCTCGACGAGCCGACGGCGAGCCTGGATTACGGCAATCAGCTGACGGTGATGCGCTGCCTGCGCGCGCTGACGCAGGAGGGCTATACGGTGATCCAGTCGACCCACAGCCCGGAGCAGGCATACATGTTTTCGGACATGCTGCTGGCGATGAAGGACGGCGGTGTTATCGCGCAGGGAACGCCGAAGCAGGTGCTCACGTGGGAGACTGTGCGCGCTCTCTACGGGGAGATGACGCAGGTGCTCAGTCTTCAGGATGATACGGTGCGCGTGTGCGTACCGGATGAAATTAAAAGGGAGAGATGATCCACATGAAAAAGCTGTTTGCTTTGCTGCTTACGTTTTCTGTGATGATGACGGGCGCGGGCGCTCTGGCCGGAACGTTTACCGATTCCTGCGGCCGCGAATTCGCATTGGACGATGAGATCACGCGGGTGGCGGTTTCCGGCCCGTATGCACAGATTGTGCTCTTCGCGCTTGCGCCGGATCTGCTCGTCGGGCTGTCGGGCGCATGGGATGAAGCGGATATTCCCTTCGTGGGCGAATATGCGGAGCTGCCGGTGCTTGGCCAGCTCTACGGCGGAAAGGGCAGCATGAACCTTGAACAGATCGCAGCCCTTGCGCCGCAGATTGTGCTGGATGTGGGCGAGACGTCGCAGGAAACGGGAAAAGAGCTTGACGCGCTCACAGAGCAGCTGGGCATTCCGTTTGTGCATGTAGGCATGGATCTTGACAGCGCGGCGGAAGGCTTTGAAATGCTGGGCGAGCTGCTGGGCAGGCAGGAGCAGGCGGCGGCGCTTGCGGCGTATTGCCGAGATACGCTGGCGCAGATCGATGCGCTGATGGCGCGCGTGGGCGATGACAGGGTACGCTTTCTCTATTGCCTGGGCGAAGAGGGGCTGAGCGTCGTAGCGAAGGGAAGCTATCACGCGCAGATGATCGACCGGCTGACGGATAACGTGGCTGTGTTTGACAATCCATCCTCCCGGGGCACGGGCAATGCAATCGATATGGAGCAGATGCTCCTGCTCAACCCGGACGCGATCGTGTTTGCGCCCGGCGGGTTTGGCAAAGAGGCGGCGGAGGATCCGGTGTGGCAGGCGATATCCGCCGTCGAGCAGGGGCGCTATGCGACCGTGCCGGACGCGCCGTACAACTGGATGGGCTATCCGCCGTCCGTACAGCGCTATATGGGTATGCAGTATCTGGCGCATCTGCTGTATCCGCAGCACTGCGAGGGCAGCCTGCAGGAAGCGGCGGAGGAATACTACCGCCTGTTTTACCACTGCGAGCTGACGCAGGAGATGTATGATGCGCTGATGGCGGGGGCGCTGTTCCGGTGAGAAGGCATGTGCTGCTGACGGGAGAGATCGGCGCAGGCAAGAGCACTGTGCTCCGGGCTACGCTGCAGCTGCTTGACGTGCGGGCAGAAGGAATTGAAACATATTATCCGGAGGAGCGCGGCGCGCAGACGAAGACGCTGTATCTGCGCGCATACGGGAGCGAAGCGCAGGGAACGCTGCTGTGCACGCTGCCGGATGGCGATAAGAGCGGCATTGCACCCGCATTTGACACGGCGGCTGTGCAGCTGCTGGAGGCGGCGCAGCGAAGCGCGGATGTGATCGTCGTCGATGAGATCGGCCGGCTTGAGCATGGCGCGGCGGCGTATCACAGGGCGCTGAAGGCCTGCCTTGATGGAGACAGGCCGGTTCTGGGCGTCATCCGGCTGCACAAGGCGCCGTGGGCGGACTGGATCCGGCTGCGGGAGGACGTGCTGCTCGTGCATGTGACGGGCGAAAACCGCGATGCGCTGCCCGGGCAGATCGCCGCGTACCTGCGCGCGCAGATGAATCAGCATGAATCAACAAGCCTGAACTGAAAAAAGCATAAAACAGCGGCATACGCGATGAGAGCGCATGCCGCCGTTTTTATCCGCGGAGAAACCGCGTCAGGTCCTCCGGTGTATTGAGGTTTTCAAATATATCCTGGCTCAGCGGAGCAGGAAGCACAATTTCGCGCGTATTCAGGCTGTCGAGCATCCGCATGAGCTTGAAACGCTCTGAACGCAGATGCGCCTCAAGCGCGGGCAGGCAGCTTCTGGCGTATACGCCCATGAGCGGATGCGCCTTGCCCGTATCATCGCGCAGGATCAGCGCATCGACGCCGGGCGTATACTGCTGCGCGAGATACTGCGCGAGCTGCGCGCTGTAGCGCGGTGCGTCACACGGGGCGACGACCAGCGCATCGCAGGCCGTCTGCGTCAGCGCCGCATGCAGCCCGCCCATCGGGCCGCAGAGCGTGTACAGATCCGAGACGCGGATAAAGCCTTCGGGCGTGGGGATGCCGTCGTCGTTGACGGAAAAGATGCGTTCGTCAAAGCCTGCGCCGGCCAGGGCGACCCGCTCGGCGAGCGGCATACCGCCGACCTTAAGCAGGGCCTTGCTTTGGCCCATGCGGGAGGAGCGGCCGCCGCACAGGAGAAGAAAACCGATGCGCATGGATAGACCTCCTTATGGGATGGATGGGAAGGGAAACGGCCTCACAGCAGCGCGCGCACGGCATCCTCCATGGCGGCTTTTTCCATGCTGCAGAGGCAGACGGATGCGCCCTGCGCATTGCGGAGCATGCCGTCCGTATCGAGGCAGAGGCAGCCGGCTTCCCGCGCAGCGGCAGGCACAAACGCGACCGTGCCTGCAGCGCCGGGCAGGCGAAGCGCGCCGTCGTCCCCGCGCTCGAGTTCCGGCAGACGGGCGAGCGCCTCCGGTATGGGCAGCGCCGTGCCGCCGCAGGCGGCGGCCTCCTCTCCGGCCAGCTCCATCAGGCGCAGGGAAACGCCGGTCATCTTCGTCAGGCGGACGAGGGAAGGCAGCTCGCTGTCGTTCACGCCGCCGATGAGGCGAGCCTCAATCGTCGCCGGGGGAAAGCCGACCTCCATCAGCGAGCGGATACCGGCAAGCACGGCGGTCAGATCGCCGCCGCCGGTCATGGCGCGGTATCTGCCGGGATCGAACGTATCCAGCTTCACAATCACGCGACTGACGCCCGCGCCGCGCAGCGCCTTTGCCCAGCGGGGCAGCAGGACGCCGTCCGTCGTCAGGCTCATGTCCTCCGCGACGGTCAGCGAGGAGAGCATCATGCACAGCACGGGGATGTCCTCACGCTCAAGCGGCTCGCCGCCGCACAGCTCGAAGCGGCGCACGCCGCAGGAGACGGCCGCCTGTGCCGCAAGGCGGATCTGCTCAAAGGGCAGATAGGAGGACGGGCTTTGCTCAGGATGGGTCAGTGCGATGCGCAGGGAGGGGATCGTATGCATAGGCTTCATTCCTTCATATTTGACGTGCTATGGCGTGGCTTTCCGGTTGCGCATTTCAGCAAAAAACGATATACTGAAACAAGTTGTGCGCGCGCACGCCGCCTCCCATTATAGAGTGTTTTGGCGTGCGGCGCAAGTGCGGTTTATTTTGCAGCAGAGGATGGATGAGACAGTATGCCCGACAGAAATGCCGAGCTCAAGGCGACCTTTGACAGCGAAGCGTTTGCGCGCGAATACCACACCGACGAGCCGCTGGGCGCATATTGCAGCCCGGATGGAACAACGTTTGCTCTTTGGGCGCCGACGGCGGAGGCTGTCGCGCTCAATCTCTATCACAACGGGCATGACGGCTGGCCGTATGCCTCGGTACCGATGGAACGCGGAGCGCGCGGCGTGTGGAAGCACGATTCAGTTTACAATCTGGACGGAACGTATTACGATTACGACGTGACCTGCGGCGGCGAGACGCGCCGCACAGGCGACCCGTATGCGCGCGCCTGCGGCCTCAACGGCTTTCGCAGCATGGCGATCGATCTGGAGCGCACCAATCCGCCGGGCTGGGAAAGCGACCGTGCGCCTGCGCGGCAGAGCGAGGATATCATCTATGAGATTCACGTCAAGGACTTTTCCTGCGACGCGTCAAGCGGCGTGCCTGCGCGCCTGCGGGGCAAGTACGGCGCGCTGACGCTCGGGCATACGTCCGTCGGCCTCATGGGCAGGCGAAAGACATGCCTTGCGCATGTGAAGTCGCTGGGCGTGACGCATGTGCAGCTGATGCCGATATACGATTACGGCTCAATTGACGAGGCCGGCCCGCCGGAGAACTTCAACTGGGGCTATGATCCGGTCAATTACAATGTGCCGGAGGGATCCTACAGCACGGATCCATGGCATGGAGAGACGCGCATCAGGGAACTGAAGGAAGCGATCATGGCGCTGCACAGAAACGGCCTGCGCGTGATCATGGACGTTGTGTACAACCACACCTATCATCTGCATTCGCATCTGTTTAACGCCGTGCCGTGGTACTATTACCGGCAGAACGCGGACGGAAGCGCGTCAAACGGATCGGGCTGCGGCACAGAGATTGCCAGCGAGCGCAGCATGTGCGCGCGGTATATCCTGGATTCGGTGCTCTACTGGGCGGAGGAATACCACATAGACGGCTTCCGGTTTGACCTGATGGGCCTTCTGGACGTGCCGCTGATGAACAGGATTCAGCAGGAACTGGACAGGCTCTATGGCCGGGGGGAAAAGCTGATCTACGGCGAGCCGTGGAGCGGAGGGGCGAGCGCTGAGCGCGAGGGGACGCAGCTTGCCCATAAGGGCAGCATGAGGCTGCTTGATCCGGCAATCGGCGCGTTCTGCGACAACACGCGCGACGCGGTGAAGGGCGGATTGTTTGACGTGCGCAGCCGGGGCTTTGCCAGCGGCGGGGAGTTCAATGCAGCATGGCTGGCCTGCTGCGTGCGCGGCTGGTCGGGCGAGGGGATGCATATGGCCTTTGCAGCGCCGTCGCAGACGATCTCCTATCTGTCCTCGCACGATGACTGGACGCTCTATGACAAGCTGGTATTATCCATCACCGGCAGGCGCAGCTTTGCGCGGATGACGCCGGAGCTTCTGCGCGCGGGTAAACTGGCGGCGGCGATTCTCTTTATGTGCCAGGGCCATCTGTTCATGCTCTCGGGCGAGGAATTCGGCAGAACGAAAAACGGCGTCAAGAACAGCTACTGCTCGCCCCTGCGCATCAACCGCATGGACTGGAAGCGCGCATACCGCAACCGTGGGCTGACGCAGTACTACCGGGGCCTGATTGCGCTGCGCAAGACGCTGCCCGGCCTTTGTGACAAGAGCGAAACGGCCATGTCGCGCATCCTGGAAGCGGCGGATATCGCACCGGGCGCGGGCTATGTGATGCTTGATAACCGGGGCGAAGAAAGAGCATACGATACGCTGCTGCTGATGGTCAATACGGCGGATGCGCCCTGCGAGGCGGCGCTGCCGGGGGGAGCATGGCAGGTGCTGGCGGATGAAGAATCCGCCTTCTGCTGGAAAAAGCGCAGAGAGACCGGCGGCCTTGTGCAGCTTAAGCCGGTTTCGGCGCTGATCCTCGGGCGCAGGGGCGGGAAGCCGGAGTGACAAAGTTTACGATTTCTCTTGCAAATCGGGCCGGAATGTACTATAGTTGACTTAATGGAAACGTTACCGAAAAAACCGTGCTGCCTGTGTGAGCGGGTATGCACAGAAACGATGCAACGAGCCGCCCCGCGCCCGGCAGGACGGCGGCAAAGGAGAAAGTAAAATGAAGCGATCCGCAGGTATCCTGCTGTCTGTCACCAGCCTCCCGTCTAAGTACGGCATCGGCTGCTTTGATCAGGCGGCGTATGATTTTGTTGACTGGCTTGCCAGAGCCGGACAGACCTACTGGCAGATTCTGCCGCTGGGCGCGACCAGCTACGGCGCGTCGAGCGATTCGCCGTATCAGGCGTATTCCGCGTTTGCGGGCAACCCGTATTTCATCAGCCTGGATGCGCTGATTGAAGAGGGCGTGCTCTCTCAGGAGGAAGTAGACGCGGTCGACTTTGGCAGTGCGGAAAACGACGTGGATTATCAGAAGCTGCACGAGGGCCGCTTTAAGCTCCTGCGCAGGGCGTACGAGCGCAGCGACATCAGCCGCAATGAGGAATATCAGGCGTTTGTACGAGAGAATCACTGGTGGCTGAACGACTATGCGCTCTTTATGGCCGTGCATGAGTTCTTCGGCGACAAGTCCTGGACGGAATGGCCGCAGGACATCCGCCTGCGCTGGGGCTACTCGATTGATTACTACCGCAGGACGCTGTATTTTGACATCGAGTTCCACATGTACATGCAGTTCCAGTTTGCGCGCCAGTGGAAGAAGCTGAAAAAGTATGCCAACGACAAGGGCATCCTGATCGTTGGAGATATCCCGATCTACGTGTCGCCCGACGGCGCGGACGTCTGGTCCCGCCCGGAGCTGTTCCAGCTGGATGAAAACAACCAGCCCAAGGCGATCGCGGGCTGCCCGCCGGACGGCTTTGCGGCGGATGGCCAGGTCTGGGGCAATCCGCTTTACGACTGGGATCTGCACAAGGCGACCGGCTATCAGTGGTGGATCACGCGGCTGTGGCATAGCTTCGAGCTGTACGATGTGGTTCGCATCGATCACTTCCGCGGCTTTGACGAGTATTTCTCCATCCCGCACGGCGCGAAGACCGCGCATGGCGGCCATTGGGAGAAAGGGCCGGGTATCGACCTGTTCAAGCGCGTCAAGGCTGCGCTGGGCGAGAAGGCTGTCATCGCCGAGGATCTCGGATACATGACCGATACGGTGCGCAAGCTGGTGAAGGACACCGGCTATCCGAACATGAAGGTGCTGGAATTCGCGTTTGACTCCCGCGATACCGGCGCGGCGAACGACTATCTGCCGCACAATTACGATGAAAACTGCGTCGTCTATACCGGCACGCACGACAATGAGACCATCGCGGGCTGGTTTGTCGGCATCAAGGAGGAGGAGCGGGCCATGGCGCGCGATTATCTCTTTGACCACCACACGCCGGACAGCGAAATCTACCGCAGCTTCGTTTCCATGGCGATGCTCAGCAACGCGGCGATGTGCATCATCCCGATTCAGGATCACATGGGTCTTGACAACTCCTGCCGGATGAACCAGCCCTCTACCGTCGGCAAGAACTGGCGCTGGCGCGTGCTTGGCGAGCAGCTGACCGGCGAGCTGGCGGACGAGATTGCGGCGGTGACGATGCGCTACGGCCGCACGAACTGGAAGGCCTACAACGCCTACGTGCTTGAAAAGGAAGAGGCTGAGAAGGAAGCGGCCGAGAAGGAAGCCACCGAAAAGGCTGAGGCCGGAGAGGCTGCCGCGGAAGAGAAGCCGGTTGAGAAGGCCGAAGAGGCGTAAGGCAAAAACAAAGAGGCTGGTGTGTTCAGCCTCTTTTTTTGAGAAGGGATGATACGATGGATTTTAGTATCCTGAGCGTGCAGGGCGCGATATTGAGCCTGACGTTCTTCTTTTCCGGCATCATCGACGCCGTCTGCGGCGGCGGCGGGCTTTTGTCCATGCCGATGTACATGGCGATCGGCTTTCCGGCGCACATGGTGACGGGCACGAACCAGTGCTCCATCTTCTTCGGCGGCGCGACGTCGCTCGTGCGCTACATGCGCGGCGGCCATATCCACTGGCCTACGGCGATCGTTACAGGCCCGCTGGCCGTGCTGGGCGCGTTCCTGGGCGCGCGGCTGAATCTGGTCATGCCCGAGCGCGTGCTGGAGATCATCATGATCGTGCTGCTGCCGGTGGTGACGCTGATCATCCTCTTTAAGCCCACGTTCGGCGAGGAGAACCGCGTGGAGACGCTCAGCAATGCGCGTAAGGCGGTCAGCGCGCTGGTCATCGGCCTGGTCATCGGCGCGTATCAGGGCTTTTACGGCGCAGGGAGCGGCACGTTCTTCATGCTGGGCTTTGCGATCCTGTGCAGGCTCGACCTGACGACGGCGAGCGGCAACACGAAGTTTGTCGCCTTCTGTGCGAATATCTCCTCGGCGGCGACGTATGCGCTCTCCGGCGCGGTGGTCTGGCCCGCCGTGGTACTGGCGACGGTCTTTAACGTCGCGGGCAGCTATCTGGGCGCAGGCCTTGCGATGAAGAAAGGCGCCAGGCTGATCAGGCCCATGTTCCTGCTGGTGCTGGCGCTGCTCTTTGCGCGGCTGATTGCCACTGTGATCCTGTAAGGAGAGGCGCGCATGGAGAGGGGAAAGACGATTGAGGTGGTCGCCGCGCTGATCTGGCGCGGAGACCGCTTTCTGGCCTGCCAGAGGCCGCAGAACAAGGCCAGAGGCGGCCTGTGGGAGTTTGTCGGCGGGAAGGTGGAACGCGGCGAGAGCGGCCCTGAGGCGCTTGTGCGCGAATGCAGGGAAGAGCTGGGCGTCGCCATCCGCGTGCGCGGCGAATTTATGGACGTGACGCACGATTATCCCGACCTGACGGTGCATCTGACGCTGTACGAGGCGGAGATTGAAAGCGGCGAGCCGCAGCGGCTTGAGCACAGCGATATCCGCTTCATCACGCCGCAGGAGATGGAGCGGTATCCGTTCTGCCCGGCGGATCAGGTGTTCTGCCGAAGGATCAAAGAAGTATACGGAAGATGAGCGGAGGAGATCCCGCCCCGCAGGGCGATAAGAGCTTATCTTATATACGAAACGCCTCCATCCGGATGAACAATTCCGGATGGGGGCGATTGTGTTTATTTGTCTATCCAGTTAACAAAGGTATCCACCTTAGCCAGCCCTTCGTCATCGAGGGCGCGCAGGCGCTCGCAGAGCCTGTTGTATGGGGAATCCGCGTCGCGCAGCGGCGCGAAGAATTCATCGACGGTTACGCCGAGGTAATCAATCATATTGAAAAACTCTTTGAGAGAGGGGAGTGCTTTGCCGCTGGAAATGTTGCGGATATAGGAACCGCTTCTGCCGAGCTCCAGACTCATTTTGTGTTCAGATACTTCCGGATTCATCCGGATTCTCAATTCTGTAATGCGTTTGCGCACGAAATCCTCATAAGGAATATCGACTTGTCTTTCATACCGGATTTCTTCCATGCAGCTCCCTCCCTCTGTTCAATATGCTAATATGAATCAGAAGGTGAAATTCGAATATGTAAAACGAATATTGACTTTAATTTGGTTAAAATGCGTGATAAAATATCGAATTATAGAATGAGATTGGTGATTAAAGCGCCAATAGTCTGTTCGAGGTGAGGGAGATGGATATTTTCACGGTCAGTTTATTCGGACATCGCCGCATCCTGCGCCCATTCGCTGTGGAAAGCGCGCTGGAAAAAATCGTGCATGATCTGCTGCGCGAGCACGAATTCGTCGAATTCCTCTTGGGCAGGGACGGCGAGTTTGATCTGCTCGCCGCGTCTGTTATTCGGCGGTGCAGGGAAAGATTCGGCAGTGAAAACAGCGCGATGATCCTCGTTCTGCCGTACATGACGGCGGAGTACCGCGACAATGACCAGGCGTTTCTCGCCTATTACGACGAGGTGCAGGTCTGCGAGGCCTCTGCCGGCGCGCATTACCGCGCCGCGCACGGCCTGAGGAACCGTTGGATGGTCGACCGGTCGGAGATGGTGATCGCCTGCGTGCAGAGGCAGTCGGGCGGCGCATACCGGGCGATGCGCTATGCGCAGGAGACAGAGAAGCGGATAATCAGCGTGGCGGAAAAGGAGTGGGCATA
>JAFQOY010000025.1 GCA_017412025.1 Clostridia bacterium
CCGGCGGACAACATCCATGCTGGGGCTTCTCTTCCTGCCCTGCTCCAGCGCGCAGATATAGCACTGGCTCACGCCGCATCTGGCCGACAGCCCCTTCTGAGGCACCGCAGCCAAGCACATCCTGTGAGCGAATCAGCGAGGCGGAGCGTGGGGAATCGCAAGGAGCGCGCTCTATTCACTCCCTCAGTCAGCTTCGCTGACAGCTCCCTCAGGAGGGAGCCTTCAAAGAGGTTTTCCTGCTTCTCAAACTTGTTCCTCTGTTACGTTGCTTTTCAGCAGGTCATCCTCCGCCTTTTGCGGAGCTGCTTTGCTGCCTCCCTTCCGCCGCAGCAGATACAAAAAACAGAGCGTCTTCCCTTCCGGGAGGATGCTCTGTCTGCATTTTATTTGCCTTTCTGCGCTCCGCGCTGCACGTGCGCAGGTTTTCTCATGTGCGGTCCTTCTGCGGCTTCTGGGCCGTTTCTGCGGCCTCACGCGCCGCCTCGCCGGGCTCGGTGGTCATCGCGTTGTGAATCGCCTTCGCCGCCCTGAAGCCCATATAGCCCGCTGCAGCGGCAAGCAGAAGCAGCGCCGCCGCAAACCACTCGCCTGCAAATCCGTTTCGGATCATGAAGATCATATCGCCCAGGCATGCGAGCGACACGCAGATGCAGCAGCCCAGCAGGCTGCGCATCAGCCGCGCAATGCCCGTCTCCTTCTGCACGCGCGTCATCCGCTCCGGCGCACGCAGCGCAGAAACCGCGCCCAGCACGGCGTACATCGCGGGCGCAGCAGCGCAGCAGGCAAAGGGCAGCACGTAGATGCAGAAGCTGCTCGGGCTGTTCTTCATCAGATATGCGCCCCAAGAGAGCACAAACGCCGCCAGATACGGCAGGCACCGGACGGCGACCGCCCTCCTGTCCGTTCCCGCGCCGAGACGGTAATAATCGCCCACATAAACGGGAATCTGCTTCGGCTTTCCGGTCTTTACGTCCAGCTGCGTCTTCAGCCGGTATTCTTCTTTATATCTGCGTTCCTTCACGGTTCATTCTCCCATGGCTCATTCCTCCTGTTACCATCTTCCTCTGCGCGCAGGCGCACAGGACAGGCAGCCGGACGTCCACATATTATACCAGATTATCTTTCCCCGTTCAAGTTTTCATGCCCCGCTCAGCAGAAGCCGGCACTTTCTTTTGCGAACTCCGGAGATTTCCTTGAAATCCCGTTGAATTGCTAGTATAATTCCTTTGTGTGTATATTTTGTTCATTCCTATCACTGGATGATACAAGGAGGATTTTTGCATGATTTCCTGGACCAACATGGACAAGCTCGCTTCCTATCAGGCGCTTCTCAACGCCGAAAAGCTGAACCTCGCCGCCGCCATGGCCGGCGAAAACGGCGCTGAGCGCGTGAAGAACTACTCCGTCCCCATGGGCGAGGGCCTTGATTTCAACTTTGGCGCGCGCCCGGTTGACGATCAGATTCTCGCGCTGCTGGCCGACTTCGCGAAGGAAGCGCAGCTGACCGAAAAATTCGCCGCGCTGTACAACGGCGAAGTGATCAACACCGGCGAAAACCGCCGCGTGCTGCACCACATGTGCCGCGGCCAGCTGGGCGAGGCCGTGATCGCGGACGGCGTTGACAAGCGCGCCTTCTATGTCGAGCAGCAGACGAAGATCGCCGAGCTGGCGCGCAAGGTGCACGCCGGCGAGATCACCAACGCCGCGGGCGAAAAGTTCACCACCGTGGTGCAGATCGGCATCGGCGGCAGCGACCTGGGCCCGCGCGCGATGTACCTCGCCCTTGAGAACTGGGCGAAGGTCAACAACACCCTCACGATGAAGGCCGAGTTCATCAGCAACGTCGATCCGGACGACGCCGCCGGCGTGCTCAGCAAGATCGACGTGGAGCATTCCCTGTTCGTGCTGGTCTCCAAGTCCGGCACCACGCTTGAGACCCTGACCAACGAATCCTTCGTCAAGGACGCGCTGGCCAAGGCCGGCCTGGACGCCTCCAAACACATGATCGCCGTCACCAGCGAGACCTCTCCGCTGGCCAAGAGCGCCGATTATCTGGCCGCGTTCTTCATGGACGACTACATCGGCGGCCGCTACTCCTCCACCTCCGGCGTGGGCGGCGCTGTGCTGTCCCTGGCCTTCGGTCCGGAAGTGTTCGCCGCGTTCCTCGACGGCGCCGCCGAGGCCGACGCGACCGCCAAGAACGAGGATCTGCTCAAGAACCCGGCGATGCTTGACGCGCTGATTGGCGTCTACGAGCGCAACGTGCTGGGCTATCCCAACACCGCCGTCCTGCCCTACTCTCAGGCGCTCAGCCGCTTTCCGGCGCACCTGCAGCAGCTGGATATGGAATCCAACGGCAAATCCGTCAACCGCTTCGGCGAGCCGGTTGACTATGTGACCGGTCCTGTGATCTTCGGCGAGCCGGGCACCAACGGCCAGCACTCCTTCTATCAGCTGCTCCATCAGGGCACGGATATCATTCCGCTGCAGTTCGTCGGCTTCCGCAATAGCCAGATGGCCTCCGACGTCGTCATCCAGGGCAGCACCAGCCAGCAGAAGCTCTGCGCCAACGTCGCCGCGCAGATCGTCGCCTTCGCCTGCGGCAAGGAAGACGACAACCGCAACAAGTACTTCCCGGGCGGCCGTCCCTCCAGCATCATCATCGGCGACAAGCTGACCCCGAAGACGCTGGGCATGCTGCTTGCGCACTTTGAGAACAAGGTCATGTTCCAGGGCTTCGCGTGGAACCTGAACAGCTTCGATCAGGAAGGCGTGCAGCTGGGCAAGGTGCTCGCCAAGCGCGTGCTTGCGCACGAGACCGACGGCGCGCTGAAGGTCTACAGCGATCTGCTGGGCATCTGATATCCGCCTGACCAAACCGCATAACCGATTGCCTGCCCGGGAAACCGGGCAGGTTTTTTCGTGCGCGGCGCATCCCGGCGTGCACGCCGCCGCGGGTTCGCACAGCCATAGTCATGACGGATGAGGCCTCTTCGCTTTTTCCACGCACGCAAAAACCCCGGGCATATGCCCGGGGCGAAAGACGGATTTACCTGCTTCCCTTGTCGTACGGCACGCCCTCGGCCTTCGGCGCGCGGGACTTCTTGCTCGTAAAGGCAAGGATGATCATCGAAGCGATGAACGGGATCATGTTGTACATGTTCTGCGTCCAGCCAAGCGCCGCCATCGCGGGGATGGAGCTGGCGATGTTCGCCAGGGATTTAAACAGCGCGAAGAACACCGCCGCAAAGCAGATGCGGATGGGATGCCACTGGCCGAAGATCATAACCGCCAGCGCGAGGAAGCCCGCGCCGGAGACGCCGACCTCGAAGTTCCAGCTGGAAACGGACGGGATGATGTAGGCCATGCCGCCGATGCCGCCCAGCGCGCCGGAGATGAGCACGCCGATGTAGCGCATCTTGTAGACGTTGATGCCGACGCTGTCCGCCGCCTGCGGATGCTCGCCGCAGGCGCGCAGGCGCAGGCCAAGGCGCGTCTTATACAGAACGATGTAGGACAGGATCAGGATCACAATGCCGATGAAGAGGAATACGTTGACCGTCAGCGGGCCGATGTCATAGACGAACGGGCGGTTGCTGTAGTCAAGCTTGGCGGAGGCGGAGCCGTTGAAGCCCTTGGCGATGACCATTGCCAGCGCCGTGGCCAGCATGTTGAGCGCCGTGCCGCCGATGGTCTGGTCGGCATTGAGATTGATCGAGGCAAACGCCAATAGCGCCGCGTAGATCATGCCGGCAATCGCCGCCGCAAGAACGGATATCAGCACGATGGACAGCGCGCTCGCGCCCTCCGGCATGACCGCGATGGCAATGACGCCCATCAGGCCGCCAATGACCATGATGCCCTCCAGCGCGATGTTGATGATGCCGCTGCGCTCGGAGAACATGCCGCCCAGCGCCACCAGCATCAGTACCACGGTGTAAAGAAGCGTGTATTTCAGCAGAAGAAACATCAGTCGTTTCCTCCCTTCCCAAGGCCGGTGTGGCGCGTCCTGCCGGCAAGCAGCGCGCGGATCTTGTTTTTAAACAGCAGGGAGAACGCGCACAGGTAGATGATCAGCGCCGTGATGACGTCCGCAATCTCCTTGGTGTAATACTGGGTGGAGAGCTTCGTGCCGCCGACGGTGATGTAGGAGATGAACAGCGAGGAGAAAATCGTGCCGATGGGGTTGGAGCAGGCCAGCAGCGCCGCGCTGATGCCGTTGAAGCCCAGCGCAGGCAGCGCGGTGGAGACCTGCGGGTTCCACTCCGCCACGGTAGACAGGTAGTAAAGACCCGCGCCGATGCCGGCCAGCGCGCCGGCGATCGTCATGGAGAGGATGATGTTGCGCTTGTCGTTGATGCCGGCGTACTGCGCGGCGTTCTTGTTGAAGCCGCAGGCCTTGAGCTCGTAGCCGAACGTCGTCTTGTTGAGCACGATATAGACCACGATCGCAAAGAACACCGCGATGAAGATGGCGATGGTGACCGACTGCAGCTTGCCGAACAGATCGCTCATGCCGCAGCTGGGGATCATCGATCCCTTGGCAACCTTGCGCAGGCTGTAGGTTTTCGTCGTCGCCAGATCGTACATCGGGCTCTTGCCCTTGCCGTACATGATGTCGTTGACCATGTACAATCCGATCCAGTTGAACATGATCGCCGTGATGACCTCGTTGATGTTGAGATACGCCTTGAAGAAGCCCGGAATCGCGCCCCAGAGCGCGCCCAGCACCATCGCCGCCAGCAGGCACAGATACCACGGCAGCTGCAGCACGATGGCACAGTACAGCGCGCCGAACGCGCCGAGCGTGTACTGGCCGGCGGCGCCGATGTTGAACAGGCCGGTCTTGAACGCGAAGCCGACGGAGAGGCCCGTCATGATCAGCGGCGCGGCGTTGGCCAGCACCGTGCCCATGTTTCTGGGGCTCTTCAGGCCGCTCTGCAGGATGACCAGCAGGCCGTCGCCAATCGCGTGCTCGGCGTTGATCAGCGCCAGCGCGACCACGCCCAGCGCAAGGCCGAGCGCGATGCAGATCAGAGAGGCCGCGACCGAGAGGAACGCCTCGGAGGAAGCGATCCTGTCCGTCAGGGACTTTCTGCCCTTGTTGTTGTCCATGATTTGCTTCCCTCCTTATCCCTTGCGCTGCGCGCCTGCCATGTACAGGCCCAGCTCCTTGGCGGTCGTATGGCGCGGGTCGAGCTCGCCGACGATCTCGCCCTCGTACATGACCAGAATGCGGTCGGGCACCTCCAGCACCTCGTCAAGCTCCAGCGAGACGAGCAGGACAGCCTTGCCGCTGTCCCTCTGGCGCAGCAGCTCCTTGCGGATGTACTCGATCGCGCCGACGTCCAGGCCGCGCGTGGGCTGCACCGCAATGAGCAGGTCGCTCTCCAGGTCGATCTCGCGCGCGATGATGGCCTTCTGCTGGTTGCCGCCGGACATGCTGCGCGCCGTCGTCACAGCGCCCTGGCCGCTGCGCACGTCAAACTGCTCGATCAGCCTGTTCGCGTAGCTGCGGATGGCGTCGAACTTCAGGAAGCCCTTTTGAGCAAACTCTCTCTTGAAATAGCGCTTGAGCACCAGATTGTTTTCAAGCGTGTAGTCAAGCACCAGGCCGTGCTTGTGCCTGTCCTCCGGAATATGGCTCAGGCCCGCCTCGTTGCGCTCGCGCACGGACATGTGCGTGATATCGCGGCTGTTCAGATACACCTTGCCGCCGTCGCTCTTCATCAGGCCGGTAAGCGCGTAGACCAGCTCGCTCTGGCCGTTGCCGTCGATGCCCGCGACGCACACGATCTCGCCGCGGCGCACGTTGAAGGAGACGTTGTTGACCAGCGGCTTTGAGTGCTTTTTGCTCTTGACGGTCAGGTTCTGCACGTTCAGCACGCTCTCGCCCAGCGCCTGCGGCTTCTTCTCCATCACCAGCTGCACCTTGCGGCCGACCATCATCTCGCTCATCTCTTCCTTGCTGGTCGTCGCCACGTCCACGGTGCCGACGCAGCGGCCCTTGCGCAGCACGGTGCAGCGGTCGGCCACCTGCTTGATCTCGTCGAGCTTGTGCGTAATGAAGAGGATGGACTTGCCCTCGGCCGCCAGCCCCTTCATGATCTTCATCAGCTCTTCGATCTCCTGCGGGGTGAGCACGGCCGTCGGCTCGTCAAAGATCAGCACCTCGTTGTCGCGGTAGAGCATCTTGAGGATCTCGGTGCGCTGCTGCATGCCGACGGTGATATCCTCGATCATCGCGTCGGGATCGACCTTCAGGCCGTACTTTTCGCTCAGCTCCACAACCTTGCGGCGCGCCTCGGCCTTCTGCAGGACGCCGAAGGTCTTGCTCGCCGGCTCCACGCCGAGGATGATGTTGTCAAGCACGGAGAATACCTCGACCAGCTTGAAGTGCTGATGCACCATGCCGATGCCCAGTGCGTTCGCGTCGTTGGGGTCCTTCAGCCGGACGACCTCGCCGTTCTTGCGGATCTCGCCCTTCTCGGGCTGATACAGACCAAAGAGCACGCTCATCAGGGTGGACTTGCCTGCGCCGTTTTCGCCCAGCAGGGCATGAATCTCGCCCTTTTTCAGCTGGAGCGTGATGTTGTCATTGGCAATGATACCCGGAAACTCCTTGGTGATGTTCAGCATCTCGATGATGTATTCGCTCAAGACCATCACTCCTTTGTTCGCCGATTCTTGTATCTTTTATTATACCGTATCCGTGCGCGATTTAAAAGCATGAATTTGGTCTGTGATACAGGATTTAACAGCGCATGCCGCACACTCCCTCAGTCAGCTTCGCTGACAGCTCCCTCAAGAGGGAGCCTTCAAAAAGCCCCTTTACTCCTCAAACCTTCTCCTTTGTTCCGCTGCTTTTCAGTAAATCCTCTCCCGCCTTTTGCGGAGCTACTTTGCTGCCTCCCTACTGAGGCACCGCAGCCGAGCGCGCCCTGCGGGCGAAGCAGCGAGGCGGAGCGTGGGGAATCGCAAGGAGCGCCCGCGCGACTATGCGAGTTCCCCGGAATGGTGGCATGCCGCAGGCATGACGGAGGGAGTGTCCTGCGCATGCCGCAGCGGAGGGAGCCTTTACTTTTTTCACGCCCTCTGTCAGAACTGGAAATAGATGAACGTCGCCTCGTCAAAGCCGGAGCCCCACACGCCCATCAGCAGCACGCACAGCACGCCCGCGATGAGGATCGACCAGCGGACGGGCAGCGCGCGCGCGCAGATCCACTGCCCCACCTGCGCGCCCCGCTCCTCAAGGAGCGATACGGCAAACAGCAGCGCCGCGCCCGCGATGAGGATATACATATCCAGCGGCGTGAGGCCCAGCAGCGCCAGCGCGCCTAAAAGCTGCTCCGCCCTGAAATCGGCCAGGACGCTGCAAAGCATCGCCATCGCCTGCGCGCCCGAAGCGCTCCTGTCAAAGAACCAGCCGATGTTCACGATCAGGAACGTGCGCAGCACGCGGAAGACATGGAATCCCCTTGAAGCGACGAGCTTTTCATGCTTCGCGCCGAAGCGCTTGTACGCCGGCTCCGCCAGCGCGGAGAAAGCGAGGATCACGCCGTTGTACAGGCCCCAGAACACGAAATTGCTCGTCGCGCCGTGCCACACGCCCACCAGCAGAAAGACCAGGATATTGCCAAGCGCCGCAGGCAGCGCGCGCGCAAACTCCGCGCCAAAGCGCGTCTTGGCAGCCCTGGAAAGCCGGGTCACGGGTTTTGTCAGCGCGAAGGGATAGAACACGTAATCGCGCATCCAGCTGCCCAGCGAGATATGCCACCTGCGCCAGAAATCGCCCAGGGACACGGCGAAGTACGGGCGCTTGAAGTTGGGCGCAAGCGAAATGCCCAGCTGCAGGGCAATGCCGCTCACCAGATCGATGCCGCCGGAAAAATCGCAGTACTGCTGCAGCGAATACAGCAGCACGCCGGCAACGGCAAGCGCGCCGCCCATTTCGCCCTGCTGCGCGGCGAACACCGCGTTGACCGCCGCGGCCGCCCTGTCCGCAAGCACCATCTTCTTGAACATGCCCCAGAGCATCAGCAGAAAGCCCCGCTGCGCACGGTCATAATCAAAATCGTGCGGCTCGGCAAGCTGCTTTGCCATCGCATCATAGCGCCCGATGGGGCCCTGAATCAGCTGAGGAAAAAAGGAGACGAACAGCGCAAACTTTGCGGGATTCTTCTCCGGCGCATACTTGCCGTTGTACACGTCGATGAGATAGCCCATCGACTGGAACGTGTAAAACGAAATGCCCAGCGGCAGCAGCAGCCCCAGCGCAGGCGCGCCGAATGCGCCGCGCACGTCGTCCGTGTACTTGAGCACGCACAGCAGCGCAAAATTGAGCACGAGCACGGCATAAAACCAGACGCGCTGGCGCTTCTTCGCCGCCTCGCGTATGCGCTTTTTGTCCTCGCGCGAAAGGGTTTTGTCCGCCGCAATGGCCGCCTTCGCCTCCTTGGCGATGCGCCCGATCCTCAGCGCGCCCAGCCAGGTGCTCAGCGTCGTCAGCAGGATGAAGGGCAGGCCCGATGCCGCCCTGTACGCATAAAAGCCGCAGCTCAGCAGCAGGAGCACGACCCAGCGGAAGCGCCTGGGCGAGAGATGATACACAATCGTACAGGCGAAGCCGTAGCCCGCCAGCATGAACAGAGACATAGCCTTTCCCCTTTATCTTTTGTCTTGCTGATCCCGCCGCCTTCTGCGCAGGACGGCTGCGCGTCAGTCCGGGCAGGACGAGGAGACCGTGATCTTCGTGCCGTCCGCCGTCGTCTTGCGCGAGAGATAGGTCTGCGCGGCGGCGATCATCTCCTGATGTCCGCCGGAGCTGGTATCCACCACGCCCGTGCCGTGCGTTTTGGAGTTCTTGAAGTGCAGGCAGAACTGCCCGTCAAAGTCGTTGCCCGACACCGTGTCGTCTCCGTGCGGAATCGCGTAGATCGAGCCGATCGCCTGATATTTGCCGTTTACGGAGGTGACGACCACCGCCCGGCGCTTGTACTTGTCCTTCGTCACCAGCTCCTGTGCGTCCGATACGCCGTAGAGGCTGCACAGCACAGCCGTGTCGTACTTCGTGCGCGGCTCCACGTCCACGTGGTTGCCGCTTGACCACTGGATCTTCGCCGTGAAGGAGCGGCCTGTGTCCACGTCGGTGAGCACGATGTTGTCCTTGCGCCTGAAGCCCATGAAGGACGAGCTGTTGTAAAAGCAGTCCCTGTGGTCAAACCAATCGAGGTTGTAGATCGTCTTTTTCCAGCGGTTGTCCTTCGTCCAGCCGGATGTATTGAGCTTCACACGCGCGCTGCAGCCGTCAAAGGCGTCCGACGCGATGGTCTCCACGCCCGGCGGCAGGATGATCTCCCGAAGGGACGGGCAGTTGGCAAACGCGCGCGAGCCGATGGCCTTGAGCCCCGGCAGCGCGCGGATCACGCTTGCGCCGCAGCCGGCAAACGCCTCCTGCCCGATCTCCCGCGTGCCGGCAGGCAGGGTGAGCGTATCCGCTGCGCAGGCCGTCTGCGCGCAGGCAAGCACGAGAAGCAGCAGCGCCGCCATCAGCGCAGCCAGTCGCATTTTCATCACAGGATTCCTCCACTTCTTCACCTGAGCATGCATACAGTATAACGCGTTCAGCGGCTCTGCGTCAATTCCGGATTGCCGGGCTCAGGGGCATGCAGTTCCCCTGCGCACAAAAAAACGGCGCCTAAAGACGCCGGATGCAAGTGCTTACGCTCCGAAGGTGAAGCGGATATAGTCCGCCGCGCAGATCGCTTTCTGACCAATATATCCCGCAGTTCAGCGCTTCGCGTTCTTCTTTCCTGAAACCGAGTATTCCCCATTTTCATCAATGCGTATCAGGATATCTCCCAGCACTTCTGTCGTCACGATCTGCGATACACCGCAATCAGTCAGCGTAAGCGCCGTATCGATATGCGGATAGCTTCCGTCTCCGCCGCAGGAGATAATCGCACAATCCGGCGATACCGCTTCGATGAACCGATGGGATGAAGAAGTGTCAGAGCCGTGATGACCAACCTTCAGAATATCCGCCTTGAGCGGAAGCCAGTCATCATACGCCAGCATGTCCAGTTCAGCTTCCGCTTCTGCATCTCCTGTGAGGAGAATTCTGCGATTTGCATATTCAACCATCAGGACAATCGACCAGTTATTCTCATTCTCATAGGCAACCGGATGCGGTCCATACACCGTAACCGCGGCTTTACCCAGCAAAAACACATCTCCCGGATAGGGGTATACAAGCTCTGCCCCGTTTTCCCGAAGCCGGCGTATCGTCTGATGAAATGTATCCGTCCCATATTCAATCGGCGGCAGAAGCGCCGTCTCAACCGAGAACCTGTCAAGCAGTTTCCTCGCGCCGCCGATATGATCCTCATGAGGATGCGTCAAGACAAGATACCTGATCGAATCTGCGCCGCTCTCATCAAGCGCTTTGCATATCTCATCGGCGTTCCTTTGATAGGCAGTATCCACAACCATCGTCTCTTTTCCAACAGAAATGATCATACATTCTGCCGATCCAACATCGAGCATCCTGAGATACAGCTCTTCCCCTGCCGCTGCACGCATCATGAGCATCACTGCAGTCAGAAGAATCCATGCGTTCCTTTTTGACATGCCGCCTCTCCACCCCTTGCTTTCTCAGTCTAATCCTCCCAAACTAACGTTTGTCGTAGAAATTATACGATATAAATGATTAAAATGCAACGATATATCAAAGTATAATCTACGAAGAACGCAAGTAGGGGGTGAGACTTGGTGAAGGATATTCTTTCAGCTATAACTCAATACCGCATAGAGCGCGGCTGGAGTGAGTATCAGCTCGCAGAGCATTCAGGGCTGCCTCAGACGACCATCTCATCATGGTACCGCAAGAATTCGCTGCCCAGCATTCCATCGCTTGAAAGAATCTGCCATGCATTTGGCATCACCCTCTCCCAGCTGTTTGCCGAGGATGATGCGCCGGTCACTCTGACGCCGGAGCAAAAGAAGCTTCTGGAATCATGGGCACGGCTGAGCAGAGAGCAGCAGATGATCATTTCACAGCTGCTTGACAGCATGTAATCAGATCCGCCGTCAGAACAGGCGGGTCTTTTTGTATCATGGATTGCAAATTCAAGGGATAAAAAAAGAAAAACCGGCATCCGAAGATACCGGTTTGGTGCACCATCAGGGACTCGAACCCGGGACACCCTGATTAAGAGTCAGGTGCTCTACCAACTGAGCTAATGGTGCAATTTGGAGCGGGTGATGGGAATCGGACCCACGTAGCCAGCTTGGAAGGCTGGAGCTCTACCATTGAGCTACACCCGCACAGTGGAGCGGTAGACGAGATTCGGACTCGCGACATCCACCTTGGCAAGGTGGCACTCTACCACTGAGCTACTACCGCATAAAAGATGGTGCGGGTGAAGAGACTCGAACTCATACGCCACTGGCAACAGATCCTAAATCTGCCGCGTCTGCCATTCCGCCACACCCGCAAAG
>JAFQOY010000183.1 GCA_017412025.1 Clostridia bacterium
ACCTCGCGATGGACACCCTTGACCTTGGCTATATCCTTCCCGCCACCGGGCAGATTCGGGACTTTCACCCGCTAGAACGTGCGCTCACCGGGCGCACTACGACAACCGGCAGTCCGTCTCCGCGGGCTGCCGGTTCCTTATATTTCCCGTCGACAAAATCCCATACTCCATATATAATGACAATACATCTGTATTTTTCTTCACCAGTTTCGTCCACGCACAAGGAGGCACGTATGCCCGCATCCTATGTTCATCAGTGCATCGCGCAAAGCGCCTGCCGCGCGCTGTCCGTCTATACCGAAAAGCCGCTGCTTGATGCGGTTCTCGCCGGCGCAGAAGGGCCTGATCCGCTCTTTTTTTCTGTGCTCAGGCCCAGCGTACCGCGCCTTGGCTCCATCCTGCACACGCAGAAGACCGACGACTTTCTGCTAGCGCTTGCCGACGCCTGCAGGCACAGCGAACTGCTGCGCGCCTATTGCTGCGGCTTCTTCACCCATTACGCCGCCGATACGACGTTCCATCCCTTTATCTATGCGCATTCTCTGACGGAGGACGGCAGCTACTCCTCCACCCTGCACTGCACGCTTGAGCATCAACTGGAGACGCTGCATTACCGCCGCCAGGGGCATGTCAAGGGGCTTCCCGTGCAGATGGGCGGCTTTGCTGCGCTGACGAGAACACAACGCGACGAGATCGCGCGGGCGCTTTCAGCGGCAATCACTGCCGTATTCCCCGGGGATGCGCTGCCCCTTCATCGCGTACGCGCAAGCTTTGACGATTCTATCGCCCTGTGCACGCTGCTGCGCTCCGAGCGCGGCGTCAAATTCAGCGCTCTGGGCGCGCTCCTTCGCCCGTTCCGTCTGGATGCGCCGCTGCATGCGCACATGATGCCCCGGGAAGCGCCGGACGCCGACATCATGAACGACGCCCGGGCGCCGTGGCGCTCGCTCTGGGCGGCTGACACGATCCGCACGGAGAGCTTTGACGATCTGATGCAGCAGGCCGTTTCCCGCGCCGCGGCGCTCATGCAGGCCGCTGACAGCTATATGCGCGATGAGACCTCCTATGCCACGCTGCGCGCGCTGCACGGCGGCTTCAGCTATGATTCCGGCATGCCATGGGCTACCACCTGCTCTGCGCGCGAGGCCGCAAAGACCCGGAAATAAGCCTGTCATCTTCCCGTGCCCAGCATGAACCGGTCCCGGATGCGGATGAGCGCGTGCACCATGCCCGGCAGCTCGACGGTCTCGCCCGCAACTGCGGGCAGTACCTGCACAACCTCGTCCCCCTGCCTGATGCGGATTTCTCCGAGCACGTCGCCCTTGCGCACGGGCGCGGATACGCGCTCCGGCAGCGCCGCCTCAATACTCGTCTGTGTCCGGTCTCCCTTCTTCACGAGGAAGCTGCATGTGCCGCCGCTGACCACTCGCACGCTGTCCTTTCCGCCAAGGCGTACCGGGATCTCCACGCCAAGCGCGTCTCCCTGGCTGACCGGCGTAAGCATCTGATAGCCCGAAAAACCATATTCCAGCATCTGACGCGCCTCATCAAAGCGCGTCTGGCCTGCGCCTGTGCCCAGTACGACGGCAATCAGGCGCAGGCCGTTTTTCTTTGCCGTCGCGCTCATGCAGTACTTTGCCTCGTTGGTCGAGCCGGTTTTATAGCCGTCGCATCCGTCATAAAAGCGCACCAGCCGGTTGGTATTGGTGATCTGCGTCACGCGCCCGCCCCTGTGCCCGATCTCATCCATCCAGATCGTGGAATACCGGTAATACAGCGGATGCATATCCAGCTGCGCGCTGAGCCTGGCCACATCCCGCGCGGTGGTATAATGGCCCTGCGCAGGCAGTCCGGTGCAGTTAACGTAATGCGTATTCTCAAGCCCCAGCTGCGCCGCACGCTCATTCATCCTGCGCACAAACGCCTCTTCCGCGCCGTCCATGTATTCCGCCAGCGCCACCGCAGCGTCGTTCGCACTGGCCACAATCACGCTCTTGAGCAGTTCCTCCAGCCGGTAGCTCTGGTTTGCATCCAGAAACACCTGACTGCCGCCCATGCCGGATGCGCGCGCGGAAACCATCACCTGATCCGAGAGCGAAACACGTCCGTCGTCAATCGCCTCCAGCGTCAGCAGGATCGTCATCACCTTGTTCACGCTGGCGACCGGCCGCCGCTCGTCCGCATTCTTTTCAAAGATCACCCTGCCCGTAGACGCCTCTGTCAGGATTGCGCTCGGGCTCGTCAGCGTAAACGGCGTCCCCGTCTCCATGGGTTCCGTATTGCTTTCTGCCCTTGCCGTACCGGTCAGCAGCATCAGGAGCATCGCTCCGATTCCGACCATCCATTTTTTCATCGCCTGTCTGCCTCCTTTTCCTCACTGCGCCGTCATCTGCGCAATCTCCTCGGCGCTCAGCCCCGGATGCAGCGCCAGGTTGATTCCCTCCGCCACGATCCCCGCCATGCGCTCCACCAGCGCATCCACTTCCCTGGGCGTCACGATCAGGTCGCCCAGCCGCTCGCTGACCACGCCGCTGATGCATGCGGTCAGCTTTTCCTCATCCGCCTCTGACGCGCCTTCCAGCTGCGCCAGATAGGTCACCGCATCGCAGGCGATGGTCGAGGCATACACCACCATCGGCACGCCGACGGCAATCACCGGCACGCCGAGCGTCTCCCTGGTCAGCGCCTTCCTGTGATTGCCCACGCCTGAGCCGGGCGTGATGCCCGTGTCTGCAATCTGCACCGTCGTGCAGATCCGCTGCGAGCTACGCGCCGCCAGCGCGTCTACCGCAATGACGACGTCCGGCTGCACATGCTCTGTCAGCGCACGCAGCATCTCCGCCGTCTCGATTCCCGTCACGCCCAGTACCCCGGGCGCCGCCGCGCATACGCTTGCCATCCGCGCGCACACATCCTCCGGCAGGCAGCCGTCCATGTGACGCGTCACCAGCACGCGCTCAACCGTTCTGGGGCCAAGCGCGTCCGGCGTTACGTTCCTGTTGCCCAGCCCAGTCACCAGCACCTTCCTGGCTCCGCTGGGAAGCATCGCCGCAATCTCACGGCCAATCTCACGGCTCAGCGCGCTGCGGGTGTGCAGGTCGATGCTCATCGTCTGCGGGCAGCTGAGCGTCACGTATGTGCCGATCGGGCGCATCAGCTCCCTGCTTGCCTGCTCATCCCCGATGCGCACCACCGTGCGCTCGATGCCGCCGCTCGTGCGCTCGCTCTTCGCGCGCTGCCCTGCGCGCGATTCCATCGCCAGATCTGTCCACTTCGTCTTCATTTCTTCCCCCGTCTTTGTCCGGTTTATTTGTAATTTGTCCGCAGTTGTGGTAAAGTATAAGCGGCAATTCTTCATTTCTGACCCGAAAGGAGTCTTTGATATGTCCGCCGTTTCCGGTATGATCCGCACCATGGCCGCCGTCCCACAGGTCCATCTGGCCGATCCGAAAAAAAACGCCGAGGAAATCGCCGCGCTGCTCGATATCGCTGATGCGCGCGGGGTACAGCTTTGCGTCTTTCCGGAGCTGTGCCTGACGGGATACAGCTGCGGCGATCTGTTTTTCCAGCCCGCTCTGCTTGATGCGGCGCAGCGTGCGCTCGTCTTTCTGGCTGAAAGAAAGACGCAGACCGCCTTTGTCGTCGGCCTGCCGCTTCCTGTCGGCGGAAGGCTGTATAACTGCGCCGCCGTCGCCTATGGCGGCCAGATCGTCATCGTGCCCAAGATGCATATCCCGGAGGACAGCAGCAGCTGTGAGCGCCGCTATTTCGCGCCCGGCGCTGAGGCGCAGGGCCGCGTCTCTCTTCCCGGCGTTTCATGCGAACGTGTCTCTCTGGCCGTAAGCCCGGTGATCGACCTGGGCGCCTTTACGCTCGGTGTAGAAATCTGTGAGGATCTCTTCGTTCCCCAGCCGCCCTCCGCTGCCCTGGCGATGCGCGGCGCGATGCTGATCGCCAATCCCGCCGCCTCCGCCGCCTGCGCGGGCAAGCACGCCGCGCGCAGCCAGACGCTGCGTGCGCACAGCGCGCGATGCATGTGCGGCTATATCTATGCGAGCGCCGGCTATGGCGAGTCCACGACGGACATGGTTTTTTCCGGCCATGCGGGCATATATGAAAACGGCGATCTGCTCGCCCGGAACGAGCGCTTTGCACGCGGCTCATCCTATGCCATCGCCGATGTCGACGTCGAGCGCATTGCCTTCAAGCGCCGCGCCCATCCGTCCTTTTTCTGCGCGCCCTGCGGCGGCACGTCGCTTGTCATGGACGGCCTGCAGATGCAGACGCAGGGCTCTGTTCTGCGTCCGCTGCCTCAGCTTCCGTTCCTGCCCGACAAAGCGGACGAGGACGACTTCTTCCTGGATGCGCTGCGCATTCAGGCAACCGGTCTTATCCGCCGCCTGGAGCAGATCCATACGCAGAAAATCGTCCTCGGCGTCTCCGGCGGTCTGGATTCGACCCTCGCGCTCCTCTCCGCCGCCTATGCCTATGAGCTCGCCGGGTGGGACAAAAAGGGCATCATCGGCATCACCATGCCGGGCTTTGGCACCGGCACGCGCACAAAGAGCAATGCCGAAAAGCTGATGGAGCTCATCGGCTGCACGATGCTGACCATCCCCATCGGCCCCGCCGTCACGCAGCACTTTGCCGACATCGGCCACAGCGGCGACGTGCACGACATCTGCTATGAGAACAGCCAGGCGCGCGAGCGCACGCAGATCATCATGGACTATGCCAACAAGGTCGGCGCGCTGGTGCTGGGCACCGGCGATCTGAGCGAGCTGGCGCTGGGCTGGTGCACCTATAACGGCGACCACATGAGCATGTATAACCTCAACGGCTCCGTGCCCAAGACGCTCATGCGCTCCATGGTTGCCTTTGCCGCCGCGCAGCTGGGGCCGGATATCGTGCCCGTCGCGCAGGATATCATCGATACGCCGGTCTCCCCGGAGCTGATCCCCGGCGAAAACGGCGAAATCGCCCAGAAGACGGAGGTCACCCTCGGCGCATACGAGCTGCACGACTTCTTCCTCTGGCACATGATGGACAGCGGCGCGTCGCCCGCCAAGATCTATGCGCTTGCGCTCCAGGCCTTTGACGGCACGTACGACCGCGCAGAGATCCTCCACGCGCTCCGCACGTTCGTCCGCCGCTTCTTCACCCAGCAGTTCAAGCGCTCTGCCCTGCCCGACGGCCCGAAGGTCACGCCCGTCAGCCTGTCGCCGCGCGGCGCATGGCTGATGCCCTCCGACGCTCAGATGGCGCTGTGGATGGATGAAGTCAGCGCGCTCAGCTGATCATGACGCGAGGTTGCCGCTTTATGCCGGCAGCCTCGCGTCTTTATTTTTGTTTCCCGGCGTTTTCACTTTACAGCGTCCGTTCGATTGTGTACAATGGATCAAAACACAGGAGGATCATCATCATGCGGATACTGACTCTCTTTTCCCTGCTGCTCGCCCTTGCGTCCGTGCCATGCGCTGCGGCAGCCGCTTCCGCCATGGAGGCGCCGTCTTTCATCGTCGCCACCGACCTGCATTATATCTCGCCGGAGCTGACGGACGGCGGCGGCTATTTCACCCGGATGATCGAAAACGCCGACGGCAAGGTGACCGCCTACTGCGGCGAGCTGACGGAAGCGTTCGTTCAGGAGGTCATCCGCGCCCGTCCCTCATGCCTGATCCTCTCCGGCGATCTCACATTCAACGGCGCGAAAAAGAGCCATGAGGATCTGTCTGCAAAGCTTGATTCCATTGCCGACGCCGGCATTCCGGTATATGTCATTCCCGGCAATCACGACCTGAACAGCCGCTCCGCCGCATGCTTTTCCGGCGACGGCTATACGTATGTTCCCTCCGTCACGGCGGACGAATTCGCCTCCATCTATCACCGTTTCGGCTTTGACGACGCCATTTCGCGCGACGCGCATTCGCTGAGCTATATCGCCGAGCCGGTTGACGGCGTACGCCTCCTGATGCTGGACGCCAACACGCAGGGCGCGCCCTGCGCCATCGCCTCGCCGACGCTGATCTGGCTTGAGCAGCAGCTTGCGGACGCTTCAAAGGCCGGCGCAAAGATGATCTCCGTCACCCATCAGAACATCTTCGCGCACAGCGACCTGCTCTCCGCCGGCTTTGTCATCACCAACGCTGCCCGCCTGTTTGAACTGTACAACCGCTATGGCGTGCGCGTCAATCTGAGCGGCCACATGCACCTGCAGCACACCATGCGCAGCCATTCCGGCATTCTGGATATCGCCACATCCTCGCTGTGCGTCTCACCCTGCCAGTATGGCGTGATCACGCTCGGAGACGAGCAGGCCGCCTACCGCACGCAGACGGTCGACGTATCCGCCTGGGCAAAGGAAAACGGCAAAACCGATCCGAATCTGCTCGATTTTGCCGCCTATGCCTATCGCTTCTTTACGGGACGCTCCCTTGACCAGATTGCCGCCAGCCTCAGCGCATACGGCGAGGCGGACGCCAGAGACATGGCCGATTTCTCCATCCGCCTGAACTACGCCTACTTCAGCGGCAGACTGGACGCTTTCACGTCCGATCCGCGCATCGAGGCCCTCTGGGCGAAGGAAAATCATTCCTTCTGGGGGCTGTATGTCGCCAGCATGCTCCGCGAACCGGACGTCAATCACACGCTGCTGACGTTTGATTACTGATTCTGCGCATCAAAAAAGCGAGGCTGTCCTCGCTTCAGGCTGTCAAAAAAGTATTTTTGACAGCCTGGTGGACGGGGGAACCTTTCCCCCGCCACCGCCACCCCCTACAGATTTCACTTGAATCCTGCGGATTCCGGTCGTGAAATCTGCAAGGAAACGATTTTTCTTCCGGGAAATGGGATTTCCCTCCATCAAAATCGATGCGGCCGCGCCGTACACGCCGTCGCGACCGATTGTATTTTCTGTTCTATGCAGGTGTTGTGACAATCTGAAGCGAGGCTGTCCTCGCTTTTTTATTTCGCTCTGTTCGTTTTTTCATCTTTCCGCTCTGCCGATGGACTCTCCCTCAACCAGCGCATAATCGACCGTCACAAAGCGCGGCATACCGCCCTCGAGCATCTCGCACAGCAGCGATACGCTCTCGCGCGCAATTTCCTCCGTCGGCTGCCTGACGGTGGTGATGGACGGCACCATGTAGCGCGCCATCTCCGTACCGTCAAAGCCGGTCACAGAGACGTCCTGCGGGACGCGAAGGCCCATGTCCGCCAGCGCGCGGATAACGCCCGTGGCCATGGCGTCGCTCATCGTCAGCACCGCCGTAACGTCCGGGTGCTTTTCAAAAAGCGCCTTCGTGCTGTCATAGGCGTCCTTCATTGAGAATCTGATCTGCATGTAATGCGCATGCTCGTCGCAGGGAACGCCGTGCGCCTGCAGGCTGTCCATCGCGCCAAGGTAGCGATACGCAAAGATATCGTCGCCCTCGCGGTTGCCGCCGAATACCGCCACATGCCTGTGCCCGTTGTCAAGCAGCCTGTCCATCATCGCGCGCGTTGCAGCGCGGTCGTCGATGCATACGCTCGACGCGTTTTCAAGCCCGCTGTTTCTGGCGTCCACCGTCGCAAACACGCACGGAACGCCCAGCGTGCGGATCGTCTCCGCGCGCTCGTCCAGGCGCGAGCCCAGCAGGATGAACCCGCTGGCACGCCGCTCGGTATACAGTTGACGCATGGCGTCAAACTCGTCCGCTTCCTCGTCGATATACTTGACCAGAAACGGCGTCTTCAGGCCCTGGGCATATTCGATCATCTGCTCTGCAATGTCGTTGAGGAAGGCGTTTCTCCTTCCTCGTACGATGATCGCAGCAAACACCGTCTTGGTATTTTTGAGGTTGCGCGCGTTCCTGTTCTGCACGAAGCCGCAGGCTTCCACCACGTCCATGACCTTTTTGCGGGTCTCCTCGCTGACGTCCGGCCTGCCGTTGAGCACGCGCGAAACCGTGCTCACCGCGACGCCCGCCTTGCGCGCCACATCCTTAATCGTATAGATCTCCACGAATGGTTCTCCTGTTTGTCTGCTGAAGTGCGTGTTTTTCGTTCCTCTGCATTATATGACAATCATCAGCAAATAGCAAGCATCAATCCGCTGTCACAGATTGAGCAGCGCAAGCGAAACCAGAATCACAAAAAGCGCGGCAAACTGCCTGCGGCTGAGCCTCTCGCCAAATACCGCCCTGCCCAACAGCGTCACCAGCACAATCGTGCCCACGCTGTAGGTGGGATAGGCAACGACGGCCGGAACGCTGGACAGCGACAGCAGCAGAAAACGGGAAGAGAGATAATTCGGCACGCCGATGAGCAGACCGAACGCGGCGTCCTTCGCCGTCAGCCCCTCGCCGCGGCTACGCGCAAGCAGGATGCAAAGCATCAGCGCCGCGGCAAAGGTAATCAGCAGATAGTGGTTCTTCTGCGCCGCGTTGCCCAGCTCCTCAAAGACCTTGCTCATCGCATCCGTGCTGCCGCCGCCAATGAGCAGAACCAGCAGCCCTAAAGCGCTCCTGGCTTTTGCGCCGCCCTTTTCCATCTGAATCATCAGGATCGCGGCAATCGCGCCGACGATGCCCGCCGCCTGCAGCGCGCTGGGCGTCTCACGGAAGAAAACCATGGACATGACCGTAGGCACAAGCACGCCCAGCTTCATGAACGTCGCCGGAAGCGTCACGCCGTTGACGCGGATATTCCACTGCAGCAGCAGAAAGCTGGCCAGATACAGCACGCCGCTGAAAGCGCCCAGCCACCAGGTAAACGCGCTTCCCTCTCCCATGGGCAGCAGGCCGCCGGGCAGCGCAAATACGCCTGCCATCAGCGTGCACATGACGTAATTCATCGCCAACATGCTGGTGTTGTTCTTCGTGTGCCGCTCGCTCAGTCGCATGCAGACAGACACCATCGTGCTGGAAAAAATGGCAAGAGCCAGATATACCATACGTTCCTCCAAAGGAAACCGGCCCCGGACGCCCAAAGTACGCCGGAGCCGGTGATTGGTTTTCAGGGATCAATAGGTCTTGAGCGTGCCGACGATCTCCTGCGGATTGGCGATCCGCTGCGCGTCGCAGTATTCGCCGAGTTCACGCGCGATACGCGGGCAGGCGAACGGATCGGTAAAGTTCGCCGTGCCGACCTGCACAGCCTTCGCGCCGCAGAGCATGAACGCCGCCGCATCCTCGCCCGTCTCGATGCCGCCAAGGCCGATAATCGGGATGCTGACCTTCTTCGCGCACTGCCACACCATGCGCAGCGCAACCGGACGCACCGCCGGACCGGACAGGCCGCCGGTGTTGTTGGAAAGGATCATCTTCCGCCTGTGCACGTCCACCGCGATACCGGTCAGCGTATTGATCAGGGAGATCGCGTCCGCGCCCGCTTCCTGCGCCGCCAGCGCATTCTCCGTGATGTCTGACACGTTCGGCGTCAGCTTCACAATCAGCGGCTGCCTGGCATGCTGCTTGACGGCCTTCGTGATCTCATACACGCTCTCCGGCTTCACGCCGAAGGCTACGCCGCCGTCATGCACGTTCGGGCAGGAGATATTCATCTCCAGCATGTGAACGCCCGTGGGCGCAAAGGTCTCCGCCGCCTGGCAATAGGTATCGATCGACGTGCCAAAGAAATTGGCGATCACCGCCACGTCCTTCTCAAGCAGCCACGGCAGATCGTTTTCAATGAAGCTCTCAATACCCGGATTCTGCAGGCCCACGCAGTTGAGCATGCCGGAGGGCGTCTCCGTCAGGCGGGAGGGCGGGTTGCCCATGCGGCCGCCCAGACACAGGCCCTTGACGGAAATGCCGCCAAGCGCGCCGATGTCATAGAGCTCGTCATATTCGCGGCCAAAGCCGAAGGTGCCGCTCGCGGCGATGATCGGGTTTTTCAGGTGCACGCCGCACAGATCAAGGGACAGATCAGCCACCGAAGGCCACCTCCTTCGCATCGAACACCGGACCGTCCTTGCACACGCGCTTGTACGTCCAGCTGCCGTCTTCGCTTACGATCTTCACGTTGCAGCCAAGGCATGCGCCGATGGCGCAGCCCATGCGCTCCTCCAGGGAGAGCTGGCACGGAATATCCATTTCAAGCGCAATCTTCTGTACTGCGGCAAGCATCGGCGTTGGGCCGCAGGCCATGATCAGATCCGGCCTGCGCTGCGCAATCGCGGCAAGCAGGGGCTTTGTGACCAGCGCCTTTTCGCCCAGGCTGCCGTCGTCGCTGACAGCGTCCACCGCGCAGGGTGCCTGCGTCATGCCGTAGGCATGCTGCGCGCTGCGGAAGCCGAAAAACGCGCGGGAAGTCTCCGTCGCATACGCGTCCATCGCGCCGCACACCGGCGCAACACCCACGCCGCCGCCGACAAAGTACACCGTCTTAGCGCCCCTTGCGTCAAAGCCCGTGCCCATCGGGCCAAGGCAGCGAACCGTATCGCCTGCCTTGAGCGCACAGATGAGCTGCGTGCCGGTTCCCTTGGGCTGGATGGCCAGGGTCAGCGTGCCGGCCTGCGCGTCAAACGCCATCAGGCTGATCGGACGGCGCAGCACATGCGCCCGATCCGGCACGAGCATGTGAATGAACTGTCCGGCCTTCGCTTCCCTTGCGATCTCCGGCGCGGACAGAATGATGCGGATCAGGCCCTCGGCAAGCACGTCGCTTGAAAGAACCTTCGCGTCGATTTCGTGCAGCATCACTTGATCTCCTTGCCCATTTCCTTCAGGCACTGGCACAGATCCTCGCGCATGCGGATCGCCTCATTGCGGGCAGCCGCGTCAAAGGCCACGCCCTCCTGCTTCTTCCACGCACAGAGGATGGAGCGGGACGCATTGACGATCGCGCCGTTGCCGTTTGCGTCAAAGCAGCCGGCGATGTCCTTGCCGGTCGCGCCCTGCGCGCCATAGCCCGGCACCAGGAAGAAGGTGTGCGGCATGCGCGCGCGCAGGCTGGTTCCCTGCTGCGGATAGGTCGCGCCGACCACCGCGCCGATGGCGGAATAGCCGGTCTCGCCGCGGGTATCCTCGCCCCACGCCTCAACCAGATCGGCCACGGCCTCGTACAGCGTGCGGCCGTCCTCAAACTTCATGTCCTGCAGCTGGCCGGAAGAGGGGTTGCTGGTCTTCACCAGCGCGAACACACCGGTGCCGTTGGCAGCGCAGGCGTCGGTAAACGGCTTGATACCGTCAACGCCCAGATACGGGTTGATCGTCGCGATGTCGGAAGAGAAAGCGACTTCCTCGCCATAGGGCATCGGGGTCTTGCCGACGTAGGCGTTGGCGTAGCAGGCAGCCGTCGCGCCGATATCGTTGCGCTTCACGTCCGCCATGACGATCATGCCCTTGCTCTTTGCATAGGCCATCGTCTTTTCAAAGGCCACCATGCCGGCAGCGCCGTACATCTCGTAGTAAGCCACCTGCACCTTGACCGCCGGCACGATGTCGCACAGCGCGTCGACCAGACGGACGTTGTACTGATAGACGGCCTCGGCGGCGTCCTCAAAGGACTTGACGCCCTCGGGCAGGATCTCCTTGATGAAGCTCTCCGGCAGGTACTCGATGCGCGTGTCAAGACCGGCGACGGTCGGGTTCTTCAGCTCGCTGATGCGGGCATACATCTTGTCCATAATATTCATAGCGGTATTCCTCCTGATTGTATTCTGAATTGTGTTTTATCCTGCTGTACTCCCTCAGTCACGGCTTCGCCATGCCAGCTCCCTCAGGAGGGAGCCTTCCGGAAAGCTTTTCTGCCGGAGATTCTTCCATGCTGCTGCAAGCTGGTGTAAAGCCGCCCTGCTGAGGAAGGGGGACCATCCGAAGGATGGTGAAAGGCGTATCACGCCTGATCGATCACGGCTCCGCCGACGATCGTCGCGCAGACCGCGCCGTAATACGTATGGCCGTTAAAGGGCGTGTTGTGTCCGCGGGAGACGAACTTCTCCGCATCCACAGTCACCTCGCGCTCGGGATCAAGCACCACGATATCCGCCGGCGCGCCGACGCTCAGCTCGCCGCCGGGCACGCCCAGCAGCTGCGCGGGCTTCGTGCTCATCTTTTCAATCAGCTGCGGCAGCGTCATGTGCCCCGCGCGGACAAGCTCTGTATGGCTCACGCAGAACGCGGTCTCAAACCCGCTGATACCGCTGGCGGCGATGTGGAATTCCACGCGCTTTTCATCCTGATGGTGCGGCGCATGGTCAGTGGCAATCACGTCGAGCGTGCCGTCGACCAGACCGGCGATGCAGGCCTGCCTGTCCGTCTCCTCGCGCAGCGGCGGGTTCACGCGGCAATTGCTGTCATAACCAAGCACCCACTCGTCCGTCGCGCCGATGTAGTGCGGCGCGGTCTCAGCCGTCACGCGCACGCCGCGCGCCTTCGCCTCTCGCACCAGCTGCACGCCGCCCCTGGTGGATACATGGCACAGGTGGATGCGCTTTCCTTCCGCCTCGGCCACGAGGATATCGCGCGCGATCATCACTTCCTCCGCCGCGCGGGTGATGCCCGGCAGACCGAGCTTCGTGGAGATGAAGCCCTCGTTCATCACGCCGTCGCCCACGAGGTTCTTGTCCTCGCTGTGGCTCATGATGAACACGCCGAAATGATCCGCATACTGCATCGCAAGGCGCAGCAGATTGGAATTGGCCACCGGCTTTCCGTCGTCGGAGATGGCGATGATGCCGGCCTCCTTCATGCGGCCGATCTCCGCCATTTCCTTGCCCTCAAGCTCCTTGGAAATGGCGCCGACCGGATAGACGTGCACGCCGCTGCCCTTCATCTGTGCCTTTTCAAGGATGTAGCGGGTCACGGCCGCGCAGTCGTTGACCGGCCGGGTATTGGGCATGCAGCACACGCCCGTAAAGCCGCCGCGCGCCGCCGCCTTCGTGCCGGAGATCAGGTCCTCCTTGTATTCCTGACCGGGATCGCGCAGATGGCAGTGCATATCGATGAAGCCGGGCGCGACAACCCTTCCCTCAGCCTCGAGCACCTTCACGCCTTCCGCGCTCAGGTTTTCACCGATTTTGTCGATCTTGCCGTCCATGACAAGCACGTCCGCGATCTGATCCATCCCGTTCTTCGGATCGATCACGCGGCCTCCGCGAATCAGAATCGAGTTTTCCATCGTCACGCCTCCCTTCTGGTGAGCATGTACAGCAGCGCCATGCGAACCGCTACGCCGCTTTCCACCTGCTGATTGATGACCGACTGCGCGCTGTCCGCCGCGCTGGAGGCGATTTCCACGCCGCGGTTCATCGGGCCGGGATGCATGACCAGCGCATGCTTTTTTGCCAGCGCCACTCGCCCGGGCGTGATCTCCCAATTGTCGCAGTATTCAGCGACGGACGGGAACAGGCCCTTCTGCTGCCTCTCGCGCTGGATGCGCAGGCCCATCACGACGTCCGCTCCCTCGCAGGCGTCCTCGATCGTCGGCGCAACGGTGCATCCCAGCTTCTCAATGTGCACGGGGATGAGCGTCGGCGGCGCGCAAAGCACCACCTTCGCGCCCATGGTCGTCAGGCCGTAGATGTTGCTTCGTGCCACGCGGGAGTGCATCACGTCGCCGCAGATGGCCACCTTGATGCCCTCAAGGCTGCCCAGATGATCGCGCATGGTCATCATATCCAGCAGCGCCTGCGTCGGATGCTCGTTCATGCCGTCGCCCGCGTTGATGACGCTGGAGCGCACGTGCTTGGCCAGCAGCGCCGGCGCGCCGGACATCGGATGGCGGATGATGATCACGTCCGTGCCCATCTGGTCAAGCGTCACGCCGGTGTCAATCAGCGTCTCGCCCTTGGCGACGCTGGATGCGCTGGCAGAGATATTGGCCGCAGCGGCGGACATGTACTTGCTCGCCAGCTCAAAGGACATGCGCGTGCGGGTGGAGTTCTCGTAAAACAACGTCACAATCGACTTGCCCTGCAGATGAGCAGTCTTCTTGTTGCTCGAGCGCACGATCTGGCGCATCGTCATGGCGGTGTCCAGAATGCCGGTGATCTCCTCACGGCTCACGCCGTCAAGGCCAAGCAGGTCTTTTCTCTTCATACATGCCCTCCCCGGTTACTTCTTTTCGTAGAGTACAATGTTCAGCGCGCCGTCGATCTGCGGCACATTCACGCCGACCATCTCGTTTTTGCTCGTCGGCAGATTCTTGCCGACATAGTCCGCACGGATGGGCAGCTCCCTGTGTCCGCGATCGACCATCACCGCCAGCTGAATCAGCGCCGGGCGGCCCATGTCGCAGATGGCGTCCATCGCGGCGCGCGCCGTGCGGCCGGTATAGAGCACATCGTCAACCATGATGATCCTGGCGTCCTGCACCTGGAAGGGCAGGTCGGTGGTGTTGACCACCGGATGCTCGGTGAGGATCGACAGATCGTCGCGGTAGAACGTGATGTCCAGCACGCCCATGGGCAGCTTCACGCCCTCTACCTCCTCGATCATCTCCCGCAGCATCTCAGCCAGGATGACGCCCCGGCGCTGGATGCCCACCAGCGTCAGCCCCTCGACGCCGCGGTTGTTCTCGATGATCTCATGCGCGATGCGGCGCAGCGCCCTGCGCATGCCCTGCTCGTCCATGATATCCGCTTTGAATTCAAGCTTGACCGCCATGTACGCCTCTCTCCTTTTCTTCATACAAAAACACCCTGTCCCGAAGTCGGGACAGGGCAAACACCGGCTTGAAACCGGGAACGCTACCGAAAAAGTTCTGTGCACATCAACGATCGCCGGTTAATGCCGGAACGATTGCATTCATGCATGCAGCCTTCTCATGTGCAGTTATGCTATTTGCCGCCTTGCCGACCTCACGGGATCGAATTAAAGGCTCCTTGGATTCAACCCATTATAGCATCTTCGCGCACAAATGAAAAGGGGATTTTGTGCCGTAAGCAAGAAAACATTTCCTTGATCCATTGTGAAAAATCACTTATAATGTCATCATAACATCCGATCATTTCCAAGGAGGACTTTCCTTCATGACCCACGCAGAAAAAGCACGCGAACTCTTTCTCTCCGGCTGCAGCTGCTCGCAGGCCGTATTCGGCGCATTTGCAGAGGATTTCGGCCTTGACATGAATACCGCGCTCAAGCTTGCCTCCTCCTTCGGCGGCGGCATGGGCGGCATGCGCGACACCTGCGGCGCGGTCAGCGGCATGCTGATGGCCGCCGGCATGAAATGGGGCTACAGCGATATTGGCAATCTCGACGTCAAAACCGCGCATTACGCCCGCGTGCGCACCCTGATTGAGCAATTCCGGCAGGAGCACACAACCATCGTCTGCCGCGAGCTGCTTTCCCACCTGGGCGAGCTGAAAAAGGATCCTTCCGCCCGCACGGCGGAGTATTACAAGGTACGTCCCTGTGTCCTGTTTGTGGAGACGGCGGCGAGGCTGCTTCAGGAAATGGATGAACAGGAAGTCAAGTAATCGACAAACTTGAATTTGTAGGTGAACAGATGACGAAGCATCTTGCAAATATACTCACTGGTTGTCGTATTTTCGGCAGTATTCTGTTGCTGTTCTTTCCTGCATTTTCCTTCGGCTTTTTTATCATATATCTCCTGTGCGGTTTTAGCGATATGATAGATGGTGCAATCGCCAGAAAAACAAACAGTACGAGCAAGTTCGGAAGCCAACTGGACACGATTGCCGACCTCGTTTTTGTTGTGGTATCTTCGTTTAAGGTATTGCCGGTAATCCATATTCCTCAATGGTTGTGGATATGGGGAAGTGTGATTGCGTTTATCAAAATCAGCAATATCATATGGGGATATGTATCTAAAAAACAGTTTATATCCTTGCATACGATTATGAACAAAGCAACAGGACTGTTGCTGTTCTTGTTGCCTTTGGCAATACCATTTGTGGAATTGAAGTACATTGCCATAGTTGTATGCTCCATTGCAGCACTTTCTGCAGTGCAAGAAGGGTTTTATGTTATTACAGATCGTGAGCCCAAGTAAGACACTTCCAATTTATCTCCCATCATTCCATCACGTTTTGCATGACGAACAAAATCTCCCGGACCGATCATCCGGGAGATTTTTGCGTCTATCCTGTTTTCTGTTTACCGTGCAAGATACTCCCTGAGCGCCCCGATACACACATTGCCGTCCTCAAAGCCGATGCCGTGCACCCGTTCAAGCACCTTCGGATCCTTTTCAAGTCGCTTGATCGCAAGCGCCTCCTTCGGCCGGATCACGAAGATCTTCCCCTCCTTTTCCAGCTGCGCCACGTCATCGCACTGCGCGTTGTAGCGGCTGTGCCGGTCAATCAGCGTTTGACAGAGATTCGGATATTTGCGATAAACCGCCTTGATCATCCGCGGATTCATCGGGCTCTTCCGATAGGAAAGCGGCTGCGTCAGCACGACGATCAGCTTATCGTAGCCCATCTCCATCGCCGCGCGCACGGGAATGCTGTCCGCAATGCCGCCGTCAAGGTACTTCTTCCCGCCAATGGGCACCATGCGGGAACAGAACGGCATCGAGGCGCTGGCGCGCATCATCTCGATATCCTCAAGCAGATGATGCATCTGCATATACTCCGCCTCGCCCGTTTCCACGTTCGTGACGACTACCCAGTATTCTCCCCCGTGCTTTTCAAACGCAGCCTCGTCAAAGACGTCGTATTTCGTCGGAATCGTGTAGTACGCAAATTTCCGGTTGATGATATCGCCCGTCAAAAGCAGGGACAGCATGCTCACATTGCGCGGATCACCCATAAACCGCTTGTTATAGCGCAGCACCCTGCCGCGCTGCCCGGAAAACAGATTGCATCCAAAGCATGCGCCGGCAGACACGCCGATGATGCCGTCCGCGTCCACACCATTGTCCATAAAGGCGTCCAGCACGCCTGCCGTATACATGCCGCGCATCGCGCCGCCCTCAAGCACAAGCCCTGCTTTCATCGTCTCTCACTCCTGCATCGCCATGAATCATCTGACCCGTACATTATATCACAATCGGAACATACGTCCACTGACCGAAAAAAATAATCCGAACAATGTAAAAAGCGTCCGCACGCTTCAACCCCTCAGTCGCTTACAGCGACAGCTCCCCTTTCAGTGGAGCCTTGGCGTGTCAAACAGCCCTGCCTCCACTGAAAGGGGAGGCGGACCGCCTGAGCAGTGGAGAGGCTCTCACAATTGCCCATTGTACAAAAAAGCGCCGGACTTGCGTCCAGCGCCCGATATGCCTGAAGCGTAGAATGCTCGGGGCAGAAAATTCCCACGGCACACACGATACAATGCTTATTGCTGCTGCCTTCCGGCCCTGACAAGGTTCACACCCTCGCATTGCATGAGTTCCATCCGTCATCACACTCTACCCGGTCATTATACCCCATCTGCGCGAAAAATGCAACCCCTTTGCAAAAATCCGTCATTTGCTCACGCGCCCAGTTTATCCATCCTGTCAAGCAGGCGCTCCATCATCTTCGCCGTCAGGTACAGCATATCCTCTCTGTCCAGCGCGCGGTCGCGCATGGACAGCGTCACCGGCAGCGCCGCATTGAGCGTGAGCCGCTTGTCAAAGCCCTGAAGCGCCATGAACAGCTTTTCGCCGTCCACCTGCGCGTTGGCAGCGAAGCGCATGTCGATGCGCCCGTCCGTCTGGATGACGCGCTCAATGCCTATGCGCATGCACAGCGCCTTGAGATACGCTACAGCGACCAGATTGGCCACGCACTGCGGCTCATCGCCGAAGCGGTCGACCAGCTCCTCCTCGATGTCGTCCCGCTGCTCCGCCGTGCGGATGGACGCGATGCGCTTGTATACCTCCAGCCTCTGCCTGTCGCCCGTGACATATTCCGCAGGCAGGTACGCGTTGACATGCACCTCCATGCGCGTCTCGACGTCCCGGTTTTTGACGGGCTCCTGCCCCTGCGCCTCGAGCACAGCCTCCTCCAGCAGCTTGCAGTACAGATCGTAGCCGATGTTGGCCAGATGGCCGCTCTGCTGCGGGCCGAGCAGATTGCCTGCACCGCGCAGCTCCAGATCGCGCATCGCGATGCGGAAGCCCGAGCCGAACTCCGTAAACTCGCGGATGGCGTCAAGCCGCTTCTGCGCCGTTTCGGAGAGCACCTTGCCCGGTCTTACGGTGAAATACGCGTACGCCAGACGGTTGCTTCTGCCCACGCGCCCCCTCGTCTGATAGAGCTGTGAAAGCCCGAAGCGGTCTGCGTCGTAGATGATCAGCGTGTTCGCCATCGGAATATCCAGACCGGATTCGATGATCGTCGTGCACAGCAGCACGTCAAACTTCTGCTGGCTGAAGTCGAGCATCACGTCCTCCAGCGCGTTCTCCCTCATCTGTCCATGCGCGATGGCAATGCGCGCCTCCGGCACCAGCTTCTGCAGCTTCGCATAGCACTGGTCGATCGAGCTGACCCGGTTATACAGGAAGAACACCTGACCGCCGCGCCCCAGTTCGCGCAGAATGGCGTCGCGGATCACGCTGTCCTGATACTCCATCACGTACGTCTGCACGGGATAGCGCGCCTGCGGCGGCGTCTCCAGCAGGCTCATATCGCGGATGCCCACCATGGACATGTGCAGCGTCCTTGGGATCGGCGTGGCGGACATCGTCAGCACATCGACCGTCTTTTTCATATTCTTGATCGTTTCCTTGTGCCCGACGCCGAAGCGCTGCTCCTCGTCGACGATCAGAAGGCCGAGGTTTTTAAACTTCACGTCCTTGCCCAGCAGCTTGTGCGTGCCCACGACGATGTCGATTTCGCCGTCCTTCAGCCTGCGCAGCGTCTCCTTCTGCTCCCTGGTCGTGGAGAACCGGCTGAGCACGTCCGCCTCTACCGGGAAGCCCTCGAATCTGCGCATGAGCGTATTGTAGTGCTGCTGCGCAAGGATCGTCGTCGGCGCAAGAATCGCCACCTGCTTGCCGTCCATCACCGCCTTGAACGCGGCGCGCAGCGCAACCTCCGTCTTGCCGTAGCCGACGTCGCCGCACAGCAGGCGGTCCATCGGCTCCTGGCGCTCCATATCGCGCTTGATTTCCTCCGTCGCCATCAGCTGATCCGGCGTCTCCTCATAGGGGAAGTTCTCTTCAAACTCCCGCTGCCACAGCGTATCCTCGGCAAAGGCATGTCCCCTGTTCTTCTGCCGCTCGGCATAGAGCTTCACCAGATCAAACGCAAGCGCCTTGAGGCTCTCCCGCACCTTGCTCTTCTGCTTGTCCCAGTCCTTGCCGCCCAGATGAGAGAGCTTGGGCGCAGTTCCTTCTCCGCCTCCGATATACTTCTGGATGCGGTCCAGATGATCGACGGGAATATACAGCCTGTCGCTGCCCAGATACTGAACGAGCAGATAATCGCGCGAAGCGCCGTCGCTCGTCAGCCGCTTGGTACCCTGATAGATGCCGATGCCGTGCGTCTCGTGCACGACATAATCGCCCACGTTCAGGTCGGTAAAGGATGCGATTTTGCTGCCCTTTTTCTCCTTTGCTCTGCGGCTTTTTCCGCCCTTCTGGCCGTACACGTCGCCCTCGACGATGACCACCAGGCGGATCGACGGATACTGAAAACCGCCGGAGAGCATCATCGGATAAATGCAGCATTCGCCCGCCTGCGGCGCGCGCTCGCCCAGTTCGTCAAGCCTCGCCGCAATTCCCTCATCCGCAAAGGACTGGCGCATGCGCTCGCCGCGCGCCGCGCCGCCGGAGAGGATGACCACGCGCCATTCCTCCGCCGTCCATCGTGCAATGTCGTTGCACATATCGCGCGTTCTGCCGCCATAGCTGCCCGTCGCCAGGCCGCCGACCTGAGACAGCAGCGTCGGACGAAGCTCCTTCACCGGGCGCAGAATCATCGTCATGGAAACAATCGTGTTAGCACGCAGCATGTCGATCGCCTCTTCGCGCGAAAGCATCAGTCTTTCATGCTCGGGCAGCGCCTCGCCGCGTTCAAGCGCAGAGCTGAACGCCTGGTGGAATTCGCCGCTCCGGCTGTCCATGCGGGCAAAGAGCGCATCCGGCTCGTCCAGCACGATCAGCGGTCTGGTCATGTAGTCGCACACCGTCTCCGTGCCGCTGTAAAGCAGATGGATGTATTTTTCCAGCAGACGGCTGCTGATTGAGCTTTCCATCTGTTCAATTGCCGCGTTCAGGTTTTCTGCAAAGCGGTCAAACGTCCGGCTCTCCCGCCTGAACGCCGCAGCGGAAACCGCCACCTCGCCCTCTTCAAGCGGCAGATCGTTAAGCGTCGCCTCGCTCTGTACAGGCTTCTCTTTGCGCATCACCCGGCTCTGCCGCTCAAGCGCGCCGCGCAGCAGCGCCGCGCACGCCTGCGCGCTCTCCGGGTTCACCGGCGCTTCGCTCGCCGGGGGCACAGCGGCCTCCTGAACATTCTGCTGGGAGCGCTGATTCATCACGTCAAACTGTCTGATGGAATCGATCTCATCGTCAAAGAATTCAACGCGCAGCGCGCTCAGCCCATCCGACGGATAGATATCCACAATACCGCCGCGTACGGAGAACTGACCCTTGCCTTCGACCATATGCTCGCGGGCATATCCCGCGCCAAGCAGTCGGGCCGTCAGTTCGTCCACCGGCATCACGTCTCCCACCTTCAGGCGGATCGTATGCGCGGCAAACATCGCGCGCGGCATCAGGCGATGCAGCAGCGCATCGGCGGAGGCGACAACCACCCGCGTGCTGCCGCAGACCAGCCTGTTAAGCGTCTCGATCCTGCGGCAGGCCGCTTCCCTGCTGGCCGCCACATCCTGATAAAACGTGATGTCCCTCGCCGGAAACAGGCTTGCGCTTCCCGGCAGCAGCGATTGAATATCCTCCATCGCTTTCGCGGCGGCGCGCTCGCTGTCGCACAGATAGAGCATCGGCCTGCCGGACTGCTGCGCAAGCGTGCAGGCCAGATGTACCTTCTGCGCGCCGGACAAGCCGGACGCAGCGATCACGGCGCTGCTGCGCTTCATTTCCTGAAGCATTTCCTGCACCTGAGGATGCTCCGTCATCAGATCAAATAAAAAGTGAGTCTGCATGATTTTCAGCCTTTCTTAGGCGTGTTCGCCGTGCGCATCGCACTGTCCATGCCATTTTTAACCCAGTCCACAACCGTATCCGCCGCCAGCAGGAACGCGTCAAACTGGGTCTTTCTGTCCTCCTCCGTCTGGTAATGGGAGAGCACCCAGTTGGCCAGTTCCCAGCCCTCCGGCTTTTTGCCCACGCCCACGCGAAGGCGCGGGAAATCCTGCCGACCCAGCAGGCCGATGATGGACCGCATGCCGTTGTGCGTGCCCGCGCTTCCGTCTCTGCGCAGGCGCAGCTTGCCCAGCGGCAGGTCGATGTCGTCAAAAATCACCATCACATCCGAAAGCTCCGGCTTGTACCAGGAGACGATCTCCGTCACGCACTGGCCCGAAAGGTTCATATAGGTCTGCGGCTTGACGAGCACCACCTTTTCCCCGCCGACAAAGCCCTCGCCGATCAGCCCATGCATGGCGATCTTTGTCATCTGGATGCCCAGCTTCTCGCTGAGCACATCGATCACGTCAAAGCCGACGTTATGTCTTGTTCTATGATATTCCCTGCCCGGATTGCCCAGACCAATTACGATATGCATTGTGCAACCTCCCATATCCAAAACGCGGACAGGCGGGAACGCCGCCAAGGACGCCCCCGCTCCATATCCTCATCCTTTATATTCCGCTCAGCCAAGCTTCGCCTTTTCTGCCGCCTGGATCAGCCAGTCCGAAGGCCGGACCTGCGTGAGCACATTGTCCTCATTGGCCTCTTCAACGACCAGAAGGGACTTGACGCCTTCCAGGCGCTTCTTCGTCGGTTCCGCCGTGGCGGCCAGCACGCATACGCCTACGACCGTCACCGAGAACTCGCGCATCATATCCACCATCCCGCGGATGGTGCCTCCCGCGCGCATGAAGTCGTCCACAATCAGCGCGCGCTGCCCTTCCTTCACCGCCCGGCGGGAGAGGCTCATCGTCTCCACCCTGCCGCCAGAGCCGGACAGGTAATTGATGTTGACCGCGGGGCCTTCATAAACCTTGCTGTCCCTGCGCACGATGACCATCGGAACGCCCAGCGCGCGCGCGGTCATCATCGCAACGGGAATGCCCTTGGTCTCCATCGTCAGCACGAAATCCGGCTCGCTGCGATAAAAGTGCGACGCGATGATCGTACCCATGCGCTCGACCACCTCGGGCGTCGCCAGGATATCCGCCATATAGAGGAAGCCGCCGGGCAGAATGCGCCCGGGCGCAGAAAGCGTCTGCGCCAGTTCCCTGACGGCGCGGCACGCCTCATCCGGCGCAAGCATCGGACGATACCTGACGCCGCCTGCTGCGCCGGTCACCGTATCGAGCTGCCCCAGCTTAAACTGAGCGAATACGCTGCGCAGAATGTCGATGTCCTCGCTCATCGTGGATTTTGCCGCGCCGAACATCTCGCAGAATGTACCCAGCGTAAAAATCCTGTTCGGAGACTCCACCAGAATCCGCGTCATGGCGGCCAGCCGTTCATTGCGGCGAATGCGATCCATATGATTAACCTCCCGGACTATTGTGTTTCCATTCTCACAAACCCGAATGTTCGGGTATTTGATCTCTATTATAATTCAGGATTTCTCAATCGTCCATACCTGAAAACAGTTTTTTCTTTTTTACTTGCGGATTTTTCTTCTTTTTCCGTACAGACGGCTTTTTTTCGTTTTGCGGTTGATTGCCCTGCCCGCTTTGGCGTATAATATGCAGGCAAAGGATTACAGCGCGGGCTTATTCTCCGCGCATGAAGGAGGCAATTATGCCGCATATCAAGGATTACAGGGGAAAACGGGTCTATATGATCGGTATCGGCGGCAGTTCCATGAGCGGCCTGGCCGGCATGCTCAAAAAGACCGGCGTCATCGTCGCCGGTTCCGATTCCGCCCGTTCCTATATGACAGATGCGCTGGCCAGCCAGGGCATTGAGGTGTACATCGGCCATCACGGCGAAAACGTGCACGGCGCGGACCTGATCGTCTACTCTGCCGCCATCAGCAAGGAGAATCCCGAACGCGCCGAGGCCGAAAAGCTGGGCATTCCGCAGATGGAGCGCGCCACGCTGCTCGGGCAGCTGATGGAGGGCTACGGCCACGCCATCAACGTCTGCGGCACGCACGGCAAGACGACCACCACCTCCATGATCGCAGAGGCGCTGCTGGACGTGGGTCTTGATCCCACCGTGCATATCGGCGGCCAGCTTGATTATATCGGCGGCAGCACGCGCATAGGCAGCCATGAGACGTTCGTCGTGGAGGCCTGCGAGTTCAACGCCAGCTTCCTGCAGTTCCATCCCACCATCGCCGTGGTGACCAACATTGAAGAGGACCACCTGGATTTCTACAAGGATATCGACGACATCTGCCATGCGTTTGCGCGCTTTTTCGCGCTGCTGCCGGAAGACGGCGTATGCATCGGCAACGGCGACGATCCGCTTGTCGTAAAGGAAATGGCAAAGCTTCCGGTTCAAACGCTGACTTACGGTTTCGGAAAGCATTGCGACTGGCAGCCCGCCAACCTCGTCTACGACGAAACCGGCTGCGCCGGATTCGACTTTGCGCTCCATGGCGAATGCAGGGCGCATGTGCAGCTGCATGTGCCGGGCGAGTACAACGTGATGCATGCGCTTGCGACCATGGCCGCCTGCGTGCAGGTTGGCGCAGATCCCGCCGCTGTCGCGCGGTCGCTCGAAGGCTTTACCGCGCCGCACCGCCGCTTTGAATATACCGGCACTGTCTGCGGCGTAAAGCTCTATACCGACTACGGCCATAACCCGGCGGAGATGGCCAGCGCGCTTGACAATGCAAAGCATCAGCCGCACAACCGCCTGTTTGCCGTCATGCAGCCGCACACCTATTCCCGCGTAAAGACGCTGTTTAAGGATTACATCCACTGCTGCGACGCGGCGGACGAGATCCTGATCACCGATATCTTTGCCGCGCGCGAAAAGGATCCGGGCGATATCCACGCCACGATGCTCGTTGACGCCATCGCCGCCACGGGCCAGAAAGTCACTTATACGCCCACGTTTGACGACGCGGAGCGGTATCTGCGCAGCGTATGGCAGCCGGGCGATCTGGTGATCACCATGAGCTGCGGCGACGTGCATCTGCTCAACGCGCAGATCCAGAAGCACGGAGACGACTATACCGTCTGATTTCAGGCGTCCGGTTTTCCTTCCGCCCCTCTATGGCACAGGGGCGGTCTTTTTATGCAGCAAAACAGGCCGCCTTCCGGCAGCCCGTCCGTATGCAGTTTTCAGCCCACTTCATCTTCCAGGCTCTTCACGCCGTCCGTGAGCACATCCATCGTGTCGATCATCTTCTGCACGGCAGCCGCGCCCTGCGCATCCGTCTTCGGCACGACGGCCTCAAACACCAGCTTGCCCTCGCCATAGTCGGCCACGATGATCGTCACATCCACCAGTTCCGCGCCTTCTCCGCCGGCGCTCAGGCGCACGCCAGACGCCGTGCACGAACCCACGCTGCTCAGCGCCAGCGCAGATATATCCCGCGCGTCCGTCCATTCGCTCTGCACCAGCTCCTCAAGCGTCATATCAAACGCCGTATAGCGCAGCAGATGTACGCTCGTGCCGCCCAGCTGATAGGTCTGGATGAAATCGCCGTCGTCAAACGCCACATCCTCCACCATCTGCACATCCTCCGGCATCTCCATCAGCAGCACCGGCCCGTCGCCCAGCGCGCATACCGGAAGCAGCATCAGCGCAAGGATGCACAAACAAACCTTCTTCATATTCATCTTCCTCCTTCTATATCACGTCTTCATGGAATACGTTTCCAGCTTCGCCCATTATAGCATCTTGCGTGCATTCCGTCAAAGTTCTTCTTCCTGCGGCGCAGGCATTGTGGTATAATCAGGCTGCTGCCTCAAATCCCTCTCCGGATCTGAAAGGAACAACGCCATGAAAAACATTCTGCTCATCGCCACCGGCGGCACCATCGCCAGCCGCCCGACGGAGGACGGCCTTGCGCCCCAGCTGCGCGCCGGGGATATCCTTGGCTGCGTGCCCGCGCTGGCCTCTCTGTGCCATATCGACGCGCTGCAGCTGCTCAATATCGATTCCACCAACATGGCCCCCGATCACTGGCTCGCCATCGCCGCCTGCGTCAAGGAAAACTATTTCCGCTACGACGGCTTTGTCATCACGCACGGCACGGATACGATGGCCTACACCGCCAGCGCGCTCTCCTACCTCATCCAGAACAGCAACAAGCCCATCGTGCTCACCGGCTCGCAGAAGTCGATCTACGATCAGGAGACCGACGCCAGGCGCAACCTCTTTGACGCCTTCCTCGCCGCGCAGGACGATGCGCTCTTTGGCGTGCTGCTCGTCTTTGACGGCCGCGTCATCAGCGGCACGCGCGCGCGCAAGATGCGCACCAAATCGATGAACGCATTTTCCAGCATCGATTACCCGGAGCTGGCGCTGCTGCGCGAGGGACGCATCCTGCACTATATCCGCAAAGAGAAGCCCGCAGGTCTTCCCGCCTTTTATGACAGGCTCAACCCGCGCGTGTTCGTTCTGCGCCTCATTCCCGGCATGAATCCCGGCGTTCTGCGTCTGCTTCTGCCGGAATACGATGCGCTGGTCATCGAAAGCTTCGGCGTGGGCGGCCTGCCCTGCTATGAACAGAAGGACTTTCTGGAGGCGGTGGACGCATGGAGCTGCGAAGGCAAGCCCATCGTCATCACCACGCAGGTACCTCACGAGGGCAGCGACCTGGGCGTCTATCAGGTCGGCGCGCGCGCCGCAGGCATGCACGGCGTATTGCAGGCGCACACCATGACCGTGGAGACCGTCGTCACCAAGCTCATGTGGATCCTCTCTCAGACCAAGGATCTGGACACCATCAAGCAGCTGTTTTACACGCCCGTTGCGCACGATCTGCTCCGCTTTGAATGAGCTTACGACATAAAGACGAAGCGCTGCGCCGTTTTCTTCCAGCTCTTCAAAAAAACGGATGATTCCGATTCATTTCGGCGTCATCCGTTTTTTGCTATGCAGCTGGATTATCTGTTTTGCAGCGCATCAGTATGCCGCCTCAATCTCTTTTACACGCCTGTACAGCCACTCGTTCACCGGAACGGCGACGCCGTGCTTTTGCCCAAGGCGCACCATCGTCCCGGCAAAGAGCTCCACCTCGCTCTTTCTGTGCGCGTCGCCGTCCTGCGCCATGCTGGGCTTTCCGTCCGGCGCGAACGTATCCGCCAGCTTAAGCCAGCCGTCAAACTCCTCGTCGCTGATGGGATAACCTTCAAGCCCGGCGATCGTCTGCGCCTCGCGCATCGCGCCGATCATCGTATTCCTCGCCTCGCCTGCGCGCTGCACGCCGCCGTAATCGCAGGAAAACACCATCGTCGCCTGGTTGATGCCCACATTGAACATCAGCTTGCTCCACTGCCTGCGCAGCATATCCTCGACCGGCATGACCATCACGTCATGGGCAATCAGGCAATCCGCCACAGCCTGAACGCGCGCAGACACGGGGCCTTCCTGCTTTTCTCCCAGCACAATCTTGCCCGGATGCTCATAACGCAGGCTGTTGCCTTCCTTCACCGCATCCATGCCCTGCGCGACAGCGTAGAGCACGTTCTTTTCTCCAAAGCGCTCGCAGAGCGCCTCTTCGCTCGTCACGCCGTTGATCAGGGAAATCATCAGCGTGTTTTCGCCCACAAAACCGCTCATCGTCTCCATCGCAGAAGCCAGTCCGCCCTGCTTGGTCGCGATGATGATCAGGTCAAGCGGCTCCGCATCCTTCGGCGTCACATACGGAAAATCGACGCGTCTGCCGTTGACCAGCACGCCCTCGCGCGTATAGCGCGCATACCTCGCCTCATCCACGATCACGCGCAGATCCGCGCCGGAAGACAGCAGCCGCTCGGCATACAGCGTGCCGACAGCGCCAAGGCCGATCAGGCCGATGGTTTTGATCTTGTTCATTGTGTATTGTTCCTCCTGTGCTTATGCCTTTTTCTTCCTGCGCCAGGCGTTCCATCTCTTCTGCAGCGCCCTGGCCGCCGGATGCTCAAATCCATAGGTGATCAGCGCAGCCACGGCGATGGAAACCGCAAAGCAGGCAAACGTATACGTCAGCTGCCAGGCATGATCGCCCTCCCAGTTCGGATTCTCATAGCTGCTGGGAATCACCTTGTACGTAATCAGCCATACGGCAATCGTCTGATGCCAGATGTAAAACTGCAGCGAAATGCGCGAGAGAAAACGTGTGACGGGATTGCCCAGAATCCGCCTGAAGACGAGCCCCGCATTGGCGCTTGATACCAGCAGCAGGGCGCCCAGCATCCCCATCGCAAGGCGGTTGTTCATCTGCCCGCGCCGGATCGCCAGCACGTCCGGGCAGCGCGACTGCCCCCTGACGACCTCCCAGAGCATGCATATCGCCGCAATGCTGAGCGCCGTAAACAGGATCCTGCTCAGCGCGTTCGGCCTGCGCTGCGCAATCCATACGTGAACTGCGGCTGCGCCCATGCCCAGCGCAAACGTATCCAGATACGCAGGCAGCTGGTTGCAGAACATGGATACGTCCTTCACGTTCATGCCCACATAGCCCCTGAACGCCAGAGCAGAGGCGACCATCACGGCAAACGTCGTCGCAGGCAGCCTGTAAAACGCGCGCGCCAGCAGCGGAAAGAGCAGGTAAAACTGCATCTCCAGCGCCAGCGTCCACAGCGCGCCGCCAAGATTGGACGCATAATACGCATCATAGAAGAACATATGCGTATACGTCAGATGCGAAAGCAGATCACGCCTGAGATGCCCGGGAACATGATACGCGCAGGTCGCCATCGCCACGGCAAACATCACGGCGATCGTCAGCAGATACGAGGGGTGGATGCGCATCAGCCTGCGCGCGTAAAAATCAAGCGTATCCGGCTTCTTTCCGCCCTCATAGCGCATGCGCGCCCACGGCAGATACAGACAGAAGCCGCTGATGAGAATCATGATGTCAACCCAGATGTAGCCCGAACGCACCAGCGGATCAAAGCTGATATCTTTGCCAAAGACATACAGCCCCGGAAAAAGCCAGGACTGCTGCCAGATATGATACCATGCGACGATCATCACCGCCATCACGCGCAGACCATCGCAGGTATCCACATATTTGAGGCTGGGCGGCGTCCTCGCGTCGCGCAGCCATTTTCCAAAGGGGTTCATAAGTAGTCCTTTCGCCTGTGCAGCTCTGCACGGCATGTGTTACTGGATGATAACGTCCAGGTCGTCGTATTCGCTCTTCGGCGCGTCGCCCTCCAGGCGCACGACCACCCTGTGCGGCAGACATACGATCGTCTTCGCGCCGTTTTTCATCTTTCCCTGCCGGATGCACAGGCCGTCGCGGCAGTTGGCGTCCTGCATCCATACCGCGCCGTCTTTGATCATCAGCAGGTTGACCGAACCGTCCTCCTGCCTGACCTCATACTCTCCCTCCATCACCAGCGGACGGCGCAGCCTTTCTTCTCCGTCGACCGTCACCACAACGACGGAAGCCTCTCCGCCCAGAGAAACCTGAGAGACAATATACAGTGCGCCCGCCAGCAAAAGAGCCAGCAAAATGATGATGATATCCTTCTTTTTCATAGCTGTCTGTTTACGGCTTTCTGTTTGATTTTCTATACGGCGTCTGCAGCTTCCGGGCTTTGCGCATCAGTTTCCTGCCCGGCCTGCGTCTGCTGATCCTCCTCAGATTCCTGCGTCTGTGAAGCGCTGCTCTCCGGCTCATCCGCCGCAGTTGCCTCGCCCACATAGGTCAGCCGCTCCGTTTTCTTTGTCTGGAGGTTTTTCAGCGACAGCGTGCTGGTACGCAGGTTCACAACGGAATACGCCGCAGACGTCGGATACGGCTCGCTGCCGATAAACAGATCGTATCCGCTTCCGCCGAAATACAGTTCCTCGCCCGCAATGGAGCAGCTGCCGTCGCGTCGGAAGACGTATTCCACGCCGCGTGCGTTCTTCCAGCGGCCGATAATGCGGTATACATACGCGTTCATCCGCTTTTTCGCCGTCGGATGATCCGCGATGCGCTCAAGCAGCTCCAGCGCGTCAAGCGGCCTCTTCTGGTCCGTCAGTTCCTGTGCGCGGCTGAGGCACGCTTCTTCATACATCTCCCGAATCTGCGCATACCGCTGCGGCAGTTCGCTGTCCCATACGTCCTCAAGCGTCCGCACCACGCTGGCGAAATCCCCAAGCTCCATATCCATGCGCGCGGCGTTGAAGCGATCCAGCAGCCAGGCGTCCTCGTTGTTTCTTACGCGCTGTTTGGCGTCCTCGTAGCTGCCCAGCACGGCGAACGCCTTCGCTGCAGCCTCATATTCCCCCGCAGCCTCGTGCACGGCGGCCAAAGCATACTGTGCGCGCATGGTGCGCTCCTCCGCATCCAGATACGCGCCGCAGGCAGCAAACAGCTCCCGCGCCTGCGCGTATTCCCCTTCTTCATCCATCTGCGCCGCCAGCGCATACCGGCTGCGTCTGAGCTGGTTTTTCGCATCCTCATAATCGCCCAGCGCCTCATAGCGCGCAAGCGCGTCCGCATAGTCGCCCGCAGCATAGCTCTTTTCCGCCAGCATATAGCGGCAGATCTGCGCCTTCTGCGCAGCGTCCTCATACTTGCCCAGCCCCTCAAAGCGCAGCAGCGCGCTCTGCGGCGCGGTTTCCATTTCGCTAAGTGCAATCTGGTACTCCAGCTTATCCGTCCGCTCGTCCGCATCGGCATAGTCGCCCAGGGAAGCGAACTGAAGCGCAGCGCTCTCGCTGTATCCGTCCGCCTCCAGCTGCGATGCATAATCATAAACGGCACGGTTGAGCATTTCGCCCTGCTCTCCCTCGCGCGGCAGCTGCTCCAGCCAGGCGATTGCCGCCTCGTAATCGCCCGCTTCATAGGCGGCGGCGCCCAGCGTGAACGCTGCGTCCGCAAAGCGGGCGGCGGCGTCCTCATGATCCTGCGCAAGCCTGAGCTGCTCTGCGGCGGCCTCAAGCTCGCCCTTTCCAAGCGCCTTCATGCCCGCATCATACCGGCATGCCTTCGCGCGAGGCTCCGCTTCCTCATAGATACCCAGCGACTCATACAGCTCGGCGGCGTGCACCAGCTCGCCCGCCTCCTGCTCCTCCATCGCCCAGCTGTAGCGGCATTTGCGGATGAGCGCAATCGCATCGCTCATGCCCGACACCTTCAGCAGCTGTTCGCAGGCAGCCTCGTATTCCCCCGCAAGCATCAGGTGCCTGCCGTAGTCGTATGTGCATTCGCGCACGAGCTCCGCTGCGTTCCTGTATTCGCCCAGCGACTGATAGCGCTCAAGCGCCCGGGGATAATCAAGCGCCTCGCGCGCCTCCCCCGCGACGGTGTAAATCAGCTCCAGCAGCAGCGCGTTCGCTTCTTCATTGCCGGAGACGGACACAAGCAGTTTCTCCGCCTTCTCGCGGTCGCCGCCCTCGGAGGCGAGCTTCGCCCGGTCGATCACCGCCCGCTCGTAAAGCTCCTCCGCCTTTGCGCTGCTCAGCGCCTTTGCGCGCGCGGCCGCTTCCTCAAGCGCCGCGTCGCTGCCCGCGACAATCAGGCCGCCGATGATGATCTCTTCGACCTCATTCGCCTTCTCGCCCGCGCCGAACATGCCCGGCCAGTATGTCTCCACAAAGACGTAGATCGCTTTCGCATCCGCATACAGGCCCTGATCCGCCTTCTGCTGCGCCAGATAGCACGCGCCGTACGGAACGCCCCATCGCGCCATAGCCATGGCGATGATCAGCACAATCAGCAGCGCGATGACCGTCTTCATCGCGCGCCTGCGCTTTTTGCTCTGCTTCCTTATTGCATTCTGCTCCTTGACGGTCGTCTCGCTGGAACGGCGCAGAGTGTCCTGCGTCTTCTGCTCACGCTCGCGCTCCTTTCGCCCTTCCGTGGAATCGATAGCCGCAAAGGAGTACTTTTCCATCACTTCCGTGCGCACCCGCTCGCAGCGCAGGCATGCGTCGTCGCTCGTCCTATTCGCACGTCCGCAGACGCACATCCATACGATATCGTCCTCGCGCGCATAGCCTGCGGCGTCCGCCCCGGCGACGGCGCGCAGCCTGTCAAGCTCGCGCCCCTCCGGCAGGTTGTTGGGCGTATACTCGCGCACATTGCGCTCCTCGCGCCGCCAGAGCATGCCGTCCTCATACCAGACCTTTTCAACCGACGCCTCCACGCGCACTGCGCCATCCACGTGCTCGGGCATAAATACGCCGCTGAAATGCGAACGTCCCTCGCCCTTTGCGCCGGCGCGCACCAGTCTGCCGCCCAGACGGTTGTTGTCCGCGTCAAAGCAGATGATGTTCATCTGCAGGCTGTCGATCACCTTTTCGGACAGATTGAAAAACTCAATGTGACACAGTATCTGCTCTCGCTCATGGGTATCCGCGTTTTCCTGAACTTCCTGGATTTCCCGATTTACCGTCACCTTTGTGATTTCCACCGGGCAGGTCAGATCGCTCTTCATCCTGTCACCTCGTCTATCTGGTCGTTCGTATCGGCTGTTCCTTCTCCGCCCTGCCGTTACATCCTGTGCAGCAGTTCAATCTCCCTTGCATCCAGCTCGCGCCACTCGCCCCTGCGCAGCGCGCCAAGCTCCAGCGGGCCAAAACGCACGCGGCGCAGCAGGAGCACCTTGTGCCCCACCGCATCAAACATGCGGCGTACCTGACGGTTGCGTCCCTCATGGATTGTCACCAGAATATCGGAAAACAGGCTCTCGTCGCGCACCACGCGCACATCTGCCGGATACGTGCGCCGCTGATCGCCCTCCATGTACACGCCCTGGCGCAGGCGATCGATCGCCTCGTTGCTCGGGTTACCCGTCACGCGCGCAAGATATACCTTATCCGCCTCGCAGCTTGGATGGGTCAGCCGCTGCGCCATTTCGCCGTCGTTGGTCAGCAGCAGCAGACCTTCGCTGTCATAGTCGAGCCTGCCCACCGGATAGAGCCTCACCGGGAAATCGCGGAAGCGATCCATGACCGTCTCTCTGCCCTTTTCGTCGCTGACCGTCGTCACCTCGCCCGCAGGCTTGTGGTAGATGATGTAGCGCTTTTCCTCCTCCGGCGTGATCCTTACGCCGTCCACCAGCACCACGTCGCCCTCTTCAACCTGCGTGCCCATCTCCGTGATCACCGCGCCGTTAACCGACACGCGGCCGGCCGCAATGATCTCCTCGCACTTTCTGCGCGCGGCCACGCCGCACATGGCCATGTATTTCTGAAGTCTCATGCCTGTCTCCTTTATGTCATCGCCGCAGCATTCGCTGCAGCCTGTTTACAGCATCCATCTGGACGCGATGCGGCGCATGTTGGGCCAGATCCCTTTTCCGCCCACATAGCCGCTTGCGACCACCTCGCACGTACCGTATACCTTCCCATCCAGCACCAGCGCAGCCGTTCCGATGTGCCTGCCGGGATAGACCGGCGCAGACACGCTCCCGGGGATATCCAGCACAATCTGCGCCGCCTCGCCGCTTTCAAGGGGTATGCTCAGCTCCTCCATCACGCAAAGCCCTACCGAGCTTTCCATGCCGTCCGTCACCGCGATGCGCCCTGCGGACATCGCCGGCGCCAGCAGACGCGCCATGGTATACGTCTCAAAGCAGCCGTCCATCAGCCGCGCCGCCTCGTCAAACCAGGCGTAGCAATTGAGCACCGCGCCCACAAGCTCCATTCTGTCCCGCCTTGCGCCAAAGACAAGGCATCTGCCTGCCCGGCTCGTATAGCCGGTTTTGACGCCCGTCGCCCCCGCATAATCCGAAAGCAGCCGGTTCTTGTTTTTGAGCTGCCGGTCATACGTGCGCCCCTGCCAGGGAATCGCCGCCCGCTCCGCAGAAACCAGCGACCGGAACGCATCGCTTCGCATGGCTTCGCGGGCGATCAGCGCCAGATCGTATGCGGTGGTATAGTGCGTATCGTCGGGCAGCCCATGCGGATTGGCAAAATGCGTATTGACTGCGCCGATTTGCCGCGCGCGCTCGTTCATCATCTGCACAAACCGGGATACGGAGCCGCCGATATGCTCGGCGATGGCGACGGCGGCGTCGTTGCCGCTTGCGAGCATCAGCCCTTTGAGCATCTGCTCAAGCGTGAGCGTCTCCCCCTGCTGCAGATAGATCGACGTTCCCGGCACGCCGAACGCATTGGCCGAGCATGTCACCTGCGCGCTCAGATCGCCGTGCTCAAGGGCCAGCAGCGCCGTCATCACCTTGGTCGTCGAGGCCATCGGAAGCCTTTCGTGCATGTTCTTTTCAAAGAGCACGCGTCCCGTTTCCATTTCCATCACGCACGCTGCTTTGGCGCTGGTTTCGCCCTGCGCCAAAGCCCCAACATGATTATACATAAAAACCAGAGCAAAGAAAAGCCCTGCCATCCATCTTTTCGTCGGTTACGCCTCCCTTCCTGAACTTTCCTTTCCGTCGTCCGTCTTTTTCAGGATCCGTTCAAAGTATATGCGGTTGTGAAGCGCCGCCTGATCTCCCGGATGCAGCAGCAGCGCCTGCTCGTTCATCCGCGCCGCCTGCTCGTGCTCGCCCAGCCGGTCATAGCACACGCACAGCTGCATCAGCGGGATATAGCCGTATGCGTCCGGCGATACGAATGCACCGCCTTTGCCCGGCATGGCGCACATGAGCGCAGCGCGATACCAGAAGATGGCGGATGCAGGATCATCTTCTTCCAGCAGACATGATCCCATCGCGCACAGCGCCTCCGCCCGCGGCGGCGCAAGGGCCAGCGCTGTCAGGCAGGACTGTTTTGCCTCCTGCAGCCTGCCAAGCCTCCGCAGGCATTCGCCCCGCCGGATACATGCGTCCCACCGGTTTTCTATCCAGCCCTCTCCGTCGACCACATCCGCAAACATACGCTGCGCCGCCGCAAATTCTCCGGCGTTCATCAGTTCGCGCGCATAGTAGTACCAATCGCGCGGCGCAAGCGCTTCGCCGCTGTTTATCCATGTTTTATAGATTGCCAGATTACGCGCACAGCTTTCCTTTCCATGGCTGCCCGTGTGACGCACGGAAATATCCGCATGGATGACCCGGCCGGATACTTGCATCGCCTCGTGCACCCTGCCGCTGAAGACAAAGCCCGCTTCCCTGCGCACGATACGCTCGCGGTCAAAGACCAGCGTGCACCGCCCGTCCGGCGCAAAGGCATACCGGTAAGGCGTCATCACCGCGTCCACGCTTCCGTCAAGCGACGCCTTCAGCCCGATCAGCTTTTCGCATTCCTCTTCTTCCAGCATGTCATCCGCGTCCAGCCAGAGAATATAAGGCATCCGCGCATATGCAAAGGAAGCGTTGCGCGCTGCAGCGAAATCGTCTCGCCAGACATAATCATAGATTCTGTCGGTAAACCCGGCGGCAATTTCCTTTGTTCTGTCCGCAGAGCCCGTATCCACAATCACGATTTCATCCACCGCATTCCTGACGCTTTCAAGGCACTGTGCCAGCTTCTCCTCCTCGTCGCGCACGATCATACAAAGCGACAGCTGCGCCATATCATTCCTTCCCTCCGTTTCACGTCTGATCCGTTCAAGACATAGACTATGCCAGGGAGCTGAAAAGAAGTTCCCCCGTCCTTTCATCTCATCGCATTTTTCAGAAAGCAGGTGTGTCTTTTGCCGTATTACGTTGCCGGCCAAAGCCCATATGGGCAGATCAGCTGCCCACAGATTGATTATTCCGCAAACAGATGCGCTACCGGCGGCTATCCTCCGCCATATCCGGTCAATCCGCCTTATCCGCAATGGCCTCAGGGTCCTGTCGGGCCGCAGGGACCCCAGGGACTGATCGGCGCAACCGGACCAACAGGGCCAACCGGACCACAGGGTCCTCAGGGCGCACAGGGACCGATTGGCGCAACCGGCGCAACCGGTGCAACCGGCGCGACCGGTGCAGCCGGCGCACAGGGACCCATCGGCGCGACCGGACCGGTTGGACCTCAGGGCCCGGTTGGACCGACCGGCGCAACTGGCGCAACCGGCGCGACCGGCGCACAGGGACCCATCGGCCTGACCGGACCGGTTGGACCACAGGGCCCGATTGGACCGACCGGCGCAACCGGCGCAACTGGTGCAACCGGCGCGACTGGCGCAGCCGGCGCACAGGGACCCATCGGCCTGTCCGGACCGGCTGGACCCCAGGGCCCGATTGGACCGACCGGCGCAACCGGCGAACAGGGCCCTGTCGGCCCGACTGGACCGGTTGGACCCCAGGGCCCGATTGGACCGACCGGCGCAACCGGACC
>JAFQOY010000184.1 GCA_017412025.1 Clostridia bacterium
GGCGAGATACTTCGTCATCATATATCCTGTCATGCAGCCGCTTCCACGGCCAATCTGCACATGCGACCACGTATCCCCACGCTTGAGGATGATTACTGGCGTGCGGTTGTAGAACTTGCCCAACGACCTTGCGCCCTTGTCCGGCTTCGTGCGCAGGTGCAGGCGGTCCGCCGGATCGGGATTGTTCACCAGCGCATAGGCGCTCTGGTCAAGCTGCGCAGTCATCTGCTCATACGACGCGCCAAGCGTCACCTCGACGGCCTCCATGCTGCTCAGGCATCCCCACGGAGATTGTCCATAAATATATCCGTCGTTGCGGTACACGGTCGTCTGTCCGTCCGGCGCGGCATAATCCGGCCCGATCGTTCTCACGCCGCCGTCGTCCACGCCCTTCACGTACCAGCTTCTCTCGCCTGCACGCTCGATATCATACATCATCGTGCCGCTGCTCACATACACCTCGCCCTCGCCGGCATGATAGGTATCCAGCGCTGCGCCGCCTTCAAACCGCAGCATTACCGCCTCATACGCAGCGCCGTAAGACACACCGTTCCAGTCGTCGATACGCAGAAAGGACGTTCCGTCCGCTCTGTCAAAAAGCCGGGCGATATGCACAGACGAAACATCCATATCCGCAATCGTTTCACCCGTTACGGACTGCGAGCGGGCAAAGGCCTCATTTCTGATCATCGGATACAGTCCGTCCGTGGGATCCGGATCGAATGTATGGATGTCGAAGTTCTTAAGCAGCAGGCTTTCCTCGAATCCTTCGTCCGCCGCAACCGGCGCATCCTCCCACGCACGCAGGATGTTGCCGTTCTCGTCCTCATCGCAGTGCTGATAATACAGCGTACCGCCAGACACACAGCTGTTGATGCTGTGGTACAGATCCCCTTCCTTTAAATACACCGTCACGTCCACATCGCTCCATGCGCCGTCTTCCTTGACCGCATGATACTGCTCACAGGCGCGTCCGTTCACATCGTGATAAGTGTAAAACAGCGCGTCGCCGCCGGTATCAATCAGAAGATCCGGCAGCACGTCGCCATCGTATATGGCGTCTGTGTTGTCAACCGTGAGAGCGTATTCTCCCTGAGCGTCTTCCCGTTCTGCGATACAGAGGATGTTGTCCTCTCCCTTTTTGAGGATCATCGCGATCTGATGGCCGCACTCTTCCCATGCGGCGATTTCATACCCGGGATGCGTCTGCGCACACAGCGCCTTAACCGCCGGGTTTTTCTCCTGCGCCGCCGCGCTGCCGGCGATGCACAGCGCGCACCCCAGTGCAAGCGCAAACAGCTTTCCCTTTTTCATCCGCGTCATCTCCCAATTGTTTCCTGTATAATCAGAAGACGGCGCTCTCAGGCATTTTCATCCCGTTCTGCCAGTATTTCCCCTGTAATTCTTCCGCGGATCTCCGCCGCTGTCCGGTCAATCCACTCCGGCAGCGTCTCCTTGATCGATCCGCCCAGCAGCCTGAACGCCTCGGTGATCGTCTCCCTCGTCTTTTCATCCATATTGCCTGCCGCGCGCACGATGGAGATGATATTGCGCGGCTCAAACAGCTCGGCGACGCTCCTGCCCTGAGAGGCGTCCAGCACGCCGTAGATTCCGTCGATCAGGGCGCGGCGCTCCTGCGGAGCAAGGCTTGTCAGCCAGTGCTTGAGCGTCTCCTCCGCGAAGCGGCTGCTGCGCGTGCGCTGCTCCTCCGTGATGAATTTCCCGCCCATCACCTGCCATGTATAGGGATTGTGCTGCAGGACGCTGACCGCGTCGCTGCTGACGACGGTAAACGCCTCCGCATGCCAGAGCAGAATGCCGATGAGCGAGGACTGCGGCACATAGGTACGGATGCGCATGTTGACCTTCTTGAATTCCTGCGTCGCGACGACGGACTCGTTGAAGCCCGGTCCGTCAAAATTATACACGGAGACGATGCGCCGCTGCACGTCCTCCGGGCTGAATATGCCTGCATAGGCGGCCAGATTGCCGCCCTTGGAATGGCCGCCGAGAATCAGCCGACCGCCAAGGACGCGCGCCGCCTCCTGTATATAATAGTAGGCGTTGCGCTGAGAGGGCACCTCGCCGGAGAAGCTCATGTTGAAATCTTCCTTCCAGCCGACAACCGTGCTGTCCGTCCCGCGGAAGGCGACAAACGAATTATCGCCGCCGATGACAAACGTGACCGCCGAAAACTGCTCCTCATCCTCGCGGCTGTAGCGGTTGATATAGCCAATCAGGCGTATGGGTGCAAAGCGTTCGCTTTTTTGCAGCTCATAGAGCAGCATGCAGTCGTCCTGTTCGCTGTCGATCATGCAGGCGCTCTTTGCGCCGCGCTCAAGTAGCTGCGCGCATACGTCGCCAAGGCGTACGCCCTCGCCTGTAAAGGCGCCCAGCACCAGGCCGTCAAAGGGCATATAGGACAGATAGCTGAGAATCAGCGCGTCCACCTCGCCAAGCGGCGTCTGATACATCGGGATATCGCCGCGCCAGCGCACATAATCGATGATGTTTGCCATGTCCGTTCTCCTTCCTCCACCGCTTTCTGCTTTGATTATAGATTCGTATTTACCATCTGTCAACCGTCCCGCAAATGCAGGATGTATATGTTCAGTCGTCAGTCCGCCCGTTTTTCTGCAATTGTATGCCCGTAAGCTTCGTTTTTTTCGGTTTTTTCAGGGTTTTGTGATGCATTTTTGTTGACAGACCGAATCTCTTGATTTATACTGTCACGTATACCTCTCGCACAGGGTTTATTTTGTGCGCAAATCAACATGTTTCCGGAGGAGCCATGCTTCAAACCTGGGAGCTTTCCATCCCCACCCTGACGCCAAAGCTGAAGCGCCGTGCATACCTCTATCTGCCGCGCGCATACGACGAGCATCCCGATGCACGTTTCCCCGTCCTGTATATGTTTGACGGGCAGAACGTATTTCTCGATTCTCACGCGTCCTTTGGCCGCAGCTGGGGGATGTACGACTATATGAACGAAACCGACACGCCGCTGATTATCGCCGCTATTGAGAGCAATCCCATCGGGAACAACCGGCTGTGCGAGTATTCTCCCTTCACGCACGAAGAGCATGAGCTCGGCCCGATCGAAGGACGGGGCAGGCTGATGATGGAGTACATCGTCCGCCGCTTCAAGCCCATGATCGACCGGCGCGTGCGCACGCTGCCGGAGCGGGAGAACACGCTGATCGCCGGTTCTTCCATGGGCGGTCTGATGAGCCTGTACGCGGCAACCCACTATAATGAAGTTTTTTCCCGTGCGGCCTGCCTTTCGCCCAGCCTCTGGGTGGATCCCAGGCGGGTACGCAGGATGCTGCAGAAGGGAAATCCCGCTCCCGACACCGTAATCTACATGGATTACGGCTCGGACGAAATCGCCAACCACGAGGCGACGCGCGATCTGCTGCTGAGCGTCTGCCAGTCGCTCTATACCCGCGGCGTCAACCTCACCTTCCGCATCGTGCCCAGCGGTGTGCACAGCGAAGACTGCTGGCGCGAGCAGGTGCCCGTTTTCATGAAATGCCTGGGCTTCTGACCGGCCGTACAAATGCCGACAAACCACGCAAGCGCTTTTTCGTTTATCCGGCGATGCGCTCTGCATGATTTTTCAATATAAAGGAGATTCAACATGGAAATCCGCTACTTCAAGAACTATTCCCACTGCCTCGGCCGCGACATGGAGATGAAGGTCTACGGTCATCGCGGCAAGCCGGTGCTCTTCA
>JAFQOY010000185.1 GCA_017412025.1 Clostridia bacterium
AGACCTCCTCGTGTTGAACTGGTTCTATTATACCAAGCGCATTGCGGCAGGTCAAGTGTACGTATCCGGGGATGAGGACGGCGCGCGCGCATGGAAAAACATGCTATAGCAGAATATGAAAACCCAGCGAAAATTGGTATAAGCAGACAAAGTTTGGAAGATAAAAAAAGATAGGTGTATAAAGCGGCGGAGATGTGATATAATGATAAGGTAATGTTCAATAAGGATTGCTGTCCGGATTGATTACTGAAGAAGGGGAATCAACATGAACGACAATGTCATTAACGACTCCAAGCAGAAATTTCCGATGATGCCGGTTGCGCCCCTGGGCGTGATTGCCATGCGCGGCTGTGAGGAAATGGGCAAGGCCGTCAACGATTATCTGACCAAGTGGCAGGTGGACAACAGCACCGACGAGAAGCTGCACAGCTTTTACGGTTCGGAGGCAAACGGTTTCCTGATTCATGCCAATTGCCCGCGCTTTGGTACGGGAGAGGGCAAGGGCATGCTGCTTGACTCTGTCCGCGGTTATGATCTGTATATTATCTGCGACGTCGGTGCGTATCAGTGCACCTATAAGCTCTACGGCAAAGAGGTTCCGATGACCCCGGATGAGCACTATGCGGATCTCAAGCGCATCATTGCCGCCGCCAGCGGAAAGGCCAAGCGCATTAACGTCATCATGCCCATGCTTTATGAGGGCCGTCAGCATCGCCGCACCGCCCGCGAATCCATGGACTGCGCGCTGATGCTGCAGGAGCTGGTTGCGATGGGCGTCTCCAATATCATCACCTTTGACGCGCATGACCCGCGCGTGCAGAATGCGATTCCGCTCAACGGCTTTGAGAGCATCATGCCGACGTATCAGATGCTCAAGGCGATGTGCGCCACCTATGACGACCTGAAGATCGACAAGGATCACATGATGGTCGTCTCTCCGGATGAGGGCGCAATCAGCCGCAATATCTATTACAGCTCTGCGATGGGCGTGGATCTGGGCATGTTCTATAAGCGCCGCGACTATACCCGTGTAGTCAACGGCCGCAATCCTATTGTCGCGCATGAGTACATGGGTGTGGATGTGACAGGCAAGGACGTCTTTGTCGCTGACGATATCATCGCTTCCGGCGACTCCATCCTCGATCTGGCGTATAACCTCAAGAAGCGCGGCGCCAAGCGTGTGTTTGCAGGCGCGACGTTTGCGTTCTTCACCAGCGGTCTGGACGCGTTCAACAAAGCGTATGAGGAGGGTGTGATCGATCACGTCTTTGCGACCAACCTCACCTACGCTTCGCCGGAGGTGCTCAGGACGCCCTGGTTCACGCAGGCAGATATGAGCAAGTATATGGCGTTTGTCATCGCTACGCTCAATCACGATCAGTCGATCAGCTATCTGCTTGATCCGTGGAAGAGAATCGAAAAGCTCCTCACGCAGTATCGTGAAGAGCGCAAGTAATCTATATGAGCCCGGCTCCCGCGCAGGAAAATGCCTGCGCGGGAGTTTTTGCGTAAAGAAAGGCAAAGAAAAGCCCCGCCCTGATGGGCGGGGCGGAGACATCAGCCGCCGAAGGAAATGTCGCCTTCCTCCTCGGTCTCCATCACGGGAGCCGGAGTGTTGCGGCCGGCGCGCGGGGTGCGGGTCGGCTTCGGCGTACGGGTCGGGCGCGGGGTGGCGGTGGGCTTCGGCGTCGCCTGCGCGGTGGCGCCTTCCAGCATCTCATCCGCCATCACGATGACGGCCTGATCGTTGTTGACGATCTGCACGAAGGTCTTGCCGACCTTCATCGGGATCTCGTCGCCATTCTCGTCAAGGAAAACCATGCGGGAGGCCAGAGAGTCGAAATCGTCAGCCTTGGCAGCGTGGGAACGAACCCAGGTGCCGCGGATGTACTTGCCGTTCTGGAAGATTTCGGCAGTACCCTGACCGACCAGCTGGATGACCGGACGCTGCGCAGCGCCGTTGTACCAGGAGACGTCGGTGCGGACAACGATCACATTGGCGAAGGAAGTGCTGACGCCGTTGAGCGCGTCATAGTACGCCTCGCCGTTGCGGTAGCGGTCATACAGGCCGGTCATCTCGTTGTACCTGTAGGAGGAAACATAAGCCGGCTTGGTAGTCTTGTAGTTGATGGTAATCTCGGAAACATTCACGCCGCGGTCAAGGCCGTCCTCGGTGAAGAGGAACGGATGCATCGGCGGCTCCTCGGTGAAGAGCGCCTCGACAGCCTTCATGTCGATCTGAACGTTGTGCGGAGCGACGTGCTGGCCGTCCTTCTCACGATGGAACAGATCTGCGTAGTTGCGCTCAGTGCCTTCGATGAACGGGAACACCCAGCGGCCCTTCTGGCGGGCGTCGCTGTGGGCCTTGGTCGCCCAGTCGACAACATCGACGACCGTGTTGTTGGCAGCATACCAGGTCTGCCAGCCGTAGAAGACCCAGGCGCCGCCCCACATCTCGCGCAGGGAGCCCATCGGCACGCGGCCGGAACGAACCGGGCCGGCATAGGACGGAATCTCGCCCATGAACAGCGCGTAGGAACGGGTAGAACCGTCAGCCTGAATCGGCATTTCATAGATGATATCAGCAGAAGAGACGCCCCAGTGCGGCAGCGCTTCCGGATGAGCGTCGATGTTGACGCCGATGGGCTGATACTTGCCGTACCACTTTTCGCCGGTGATCGGGTTGACGCCGTCTTCAAAAGCGTTCTCTCCGGGAATATTCACAGAGATATTCATAGAAGAAGTAATGCCCTTGCTCGACAGCTCCTGGTAATAGGATTCGGCTGCGGCGGAGCCGGTCAGCGCAAAGCACAGAACCAGCACAGCGGCCAGAACCCACTTGTTCAAATGATGCAACAGAAACACCTCCATAATATGCGTAGGAACATAAACTACCGCATATATAATAACTCATAATCATGAATATGGCAAGCACTTTCCTGTAAAAGATGAGTTGTCCCAAGTTCCGTATCTTAGTTTGAAGAAATCTATCAGGGGATGGCGAAACATGGTTTTGCCGCTGCAGGGTATATGACAGGGCTTATCCTGTTTTGCGGCAAAAAGCCCCGCCGGAAGGGCGAGGCAAATGCATATCAGTTCCCATAATTGAAATCGTTGTCGGATTCCTCTTCGGTTTCCTGCACAGGGGCAGAAGTTATGCCAGGAGTGGGAGTGGCATTGTTGGGCCTGCGCGTTCTGACAGGCCTGGGCGGAGGCGTCGGTTTCTTTGTCGGCGCTGGGGTGGGCGACGTTTTCGGAGTTGCACCATCAAGCAGGACATCGGATACGACGTCGACCGGCTGATCATTATTCACGATCTGCACGAAGGTCTTGCCGACCTTCATCGGGATCTCATCGCCGTTCTCATCAAGGAAAACCATGCGGGCGGGCAGGGACTTCACTTCGTCTGCTTTAACAGCGTGAGAACGAACCCAGGTGCCGCGGATATACTTGCCATTCTGGAAGATTTCGGCAGTGCCCTGGCCGACCAGTTGGATGACCGGACGCTGCGCAGCGCCGTTGTACCAGGAGACGTCAGTGCGCAGGACGATCACATTGGCGAAAGAGGTATCCATGCCGTTGAGAGCGTCATAATATGCTTCGCCGTTGCGGTAGCGATCATACAGACCGGTAGCTTTGTTGTATTTATAGTGGGAAATATAGGCTGGTCTGGTGGTCTTATAGTTAATGGTGATCTCGGAGACGTTGTCGCCGCGGTCAAGGCCATCCTTGGTGAAGAGGAAGGGATGCATTAATGGTTCCGAGGTAAAAAGCTTTTCAACAGCCTTCATGTCGATCTGCACATTGTGCGGAGCAACATGCTGACGGTCTTTCACACGATGGAACAGATTGGCGTAGTTGCGCTCAGTGCCCTCGATGAATGGGAATACCCAGCGTCCCTTTTGACGGGCGTCTTTATGAAGACTGAGAGCCCAGTCTTCAACGTCGACGACCGTGTTGTTGGCGGCATGCCAGGTTTGCCAGCCGTAGAAGACCCAGGCGCCGCCCCACAGCTCACGCAGGGAGCCCATCGGCACGCGGCCGGAACGAACCGGGCCGGCATAGGCCGGGATTTCGCCCATGAACAGCGCGTAGGAACGGGTAGAACCATCTTTCTGAATCGGCATTTCGTAAATGATATCAGCGGAAGAGACGCCCCAGTGCGGCAGCGCACTCGGATGAGAGTCGATATTAACGCCGATGGGATGATACATACCGTGCCATTTTTCGCCGGTGATCGGATTGACACCCTCTTCGGCATAAAGCTTCTGCATCTCTTCGCTCATTTTAGCCTGGTTGTTGGCATATCTCTTCTGAATTTCCTGAATCTGGTCATTCAAACGGCTCATACGCATCATGCTGCGCTTACTC
>JAFQOY010000186.1 GCA_017412025.1 Clostridia bacterium
GATCGTTGAAGCCGCCGACGTGGCCGGACGCCACCCACACCTCGCGGTTCATCAGGATCGCCGCGTCAAGGCCGACGTTGTACTTGTTCTCCTGAACAAACTTCTTCCACCAGGCCTTCTTGACGTTGTTCTTGAATTCAACGCCCAGGGGGCCGTAGTCCCAGGAGTTGGCCAGGCCGCCGTAGATCTCGCTGCCCGGGAAAATGAAGCCGCGGCCCTTGCACAGCGCAACGACCTTATCCATCGTGATGTTCGCCATAATGATATCCCTCTTTCTTGTTTCTGCCGGGGTTTTTCAACTCAAAAGAACCGCGTAAAGACACGCCCCGAATCCGCTCTTTACATGGATTCAAGGGACGAAAGTTGCCTTCCGCGGTTCCACCCTTGTTGACGCGCCGAAAGCGCATCCACTTTTATATGCTGTTCATATGCCGCTCCGGGCTGCCAACCCCATCAGCGCGGACAGTATGGATACTATACTAAAGAATGCCCTTTTTGTCAAGCGCGCAAAGACTTTTTCTGCGCTTATTCCCTGTGGCGCGGCCGCCTGCCGCTGACTTTCATCATGCGCGAAAGCTTTCTCCCATCCCACAGGAGCACGCCGGTTGACTGCGCCAGCTCCTTTGCGCCCCGCGTGAACGTGCCCGGGCAGACGACGGCGGCGACGTCGCAGCCGTAATACTGCGCGCCGGCATATGCCTCCTGCACGGCAAAGTTGCCCACCGCTCCCTCGTAATTCTTGCACTGCACGGCATACGTCTTTCCTCCCCGCTCCGCGAGAATATCCACGCCCTGATCGCCGCTGCCCTTGGTGATTTCCACATGCCTGAAGCCGTTATCCTCCATCACCAGCGCGACATACGCCTCAAACTCCGGCCCGTCAAGGCGCAGGCAGCGGTGCGCGGCGGTGCGCCCTGCCGTCGCCTTCCGCCAGAGCCATGCCGGGACGGCAAAAAGCATGCGCACAGCGCCCAGCAGGAGCGCCAAGACGCCGCGCACAGCCAGCCAAAGCCCTCTGGCCAGTGCGCCAAACAGCCACACTGCGGCGGCGGCGACGCTCTCGCATACCCAATCAACCGCAGACAACAGCCCGTCTATCAGCGCTGTAAACAGGCTGCGCCGCTTCTTTTTTCGTTTTGCCAATCTTTTTTCTCCAATCCGCAGAAAAGCTCTGCTCCGCCCGCATCCTCAGTGCGAAACGAGGGAGGAGCAAAGCCCCTCCCCTACATTATTTCTTCTCGATGCAGGCGACCGCATGCGCGGAGATGCCCAGACACTCGCCCTCAAATCCCAGCTTTTCGGTGGTCGTCGCCTTCACGTTCACACAGTCGACGTCAATCTTCAGATGCGCGGCGATGTTTTCGCGCATCTTTTCGATGTGATCCTTGAGCTTGGGCTTCTGCGCAATGATTGTCACATCGACGTTGCCGGCCCTGTAGCCCTTCTCCTCGACCAGCTCCACCACGCGGTCAAGCAGCTTTCCCGAGTCCGCGCCCTTATATGCCGGATCCGTATCCGGGAAATGGCGGCCGATGTCGCCCAGCGCCGCCGCGCCCAGCAGCGCGTCGCTCAGCGCATGGTACGCCACATCCGCGTCGCTATGCCCAAGCAGGCCGAGCGTATGCTCAATCTCCACGCCGCAGAGAATCAGCTTTCTGCCCTCGACAAGCCTGTGTACGTCATATCCGTGTCCGATGCGCATGGTCTTTTCCTCCTTCTTTGCCGCGCCGCGGCGCAGAAGCACCTGCTGCGCCAGCAGCATATCCTCCGGCGTCGTCAGCTTGATGTTCTCCACATCGCCCGGCGTCAGATGCACCGTATGCCCCATCCGCTCGGCGAGCATCGCGTCGTCCGTCGCGCGCTCTCCCTGCGCAAAGCACGCATGTGCAGCGCGGATCAGCGCCGCGTCAAAGGTCTGCGGCGTCTGTACGGCACGCAGCATATCGCGCGGCGGCGTATCCACCACGCATCCGCTTGCGTCCACGCGCTTGACCGTGTCCTTGAGCTGCACGGCAGCAACGCCGCTGCCATATTTTTTCGCGCTCTCAATGGTCGCGGCGATCACCCCGCGCGTCACCAGCGGGCGCGCGCCGTCGTGAATGGCGATGATCTCCGCCCTTTCGGCGCAGGCGGCAATGCCGCGGCATACGCTCTCCTGCCTGTCCGCACCGCCCTCCACGACTGCGCGCACATGCAGGCCGGCAGCGGTAAACAGCGCCTTCATTTCATCCATATCGCCCGCGCCTGTAACGACCACAATGCCGCCGTCAAACAGGCCGCATTCCTCAAAGGCGCGCACCGTACGCACGATGATCGGCTCGCCGCACAGGGGATAGAGCACCTTGTTGCGTTCCAGCCCCATGCGCGAGCCGCGGCCCGCCGCGACAATCACAGCAGCATTCATCAAAGGTCCTCCTCGCCGTCGATCAGCTCATACATCAGCCCCGCGTCGTTCTTGCGCACGACCTCCGCCACCTGCAGAATACGGAACTTCGCCATCTTCTCGCCAAAGCGAATCTCCAGCACGTCCCCTTCCTTCACCTCGGAAGAGGGCTTTGCGGTCTTGCCGTTGATCGTCACCCGTCCGCCCTCGGACGCCTCCTTCGCCACCGTGCGCCGCTTGATGATGCGGGACACCTTGAGGTATTTATCAAGTCTCATGTTATCTTCCTCCATAATCCTTCATTTTTCATTCTGCCCTGCAGGCAAGCACCGGCAGGCAGCAGACAAAGGGATAGATATACCTGCCCGCCATCACGGGACCCAGCAGAAACGTGCCCCAGAGCAGCACGGGCAGCATGCCTGCGGCAAACGCCTGCCACCTGCCAAAGTACAAATCTCTCAGGACAAAATAGAGCATGGTCCACACGATCAGCCCCATATTGAACAGATACCCGACGACGGGAATCTGCATCGCGCCCTTCGCGCCAAACCGCCAGGAAAGCGACGCCAGCACCCGCGGGAAAAGGCTCTTTGACGTGATGCGCTCAAAATCGCACCACTCGTAGTACTTTTCCGAAATCCCCATCTGCAGATAGTAGCCCGACACGCCGTATTCGCTGTAGGGATAGAAGAATGAATAGGTATGCTTGAGCAGCGCATCCAGATACGCGCCCGGACATTTTGCGCCGACGCTCAGATAGAGCCCGACATATTTGCCCGGATCATCCAGCAGCCTTTGCGTATCGAATTCGAACTTGACCGGATCGGAAATCGTCGGGTCATACAGCTTCCAGCTATCGCCCGGCATGATTTCATCCATCGCCTGCTTTTCCTGCTCCGTCAGCACATCCGCATGCAGATTCCTCGCACGCGCCAGCTGCTGAATCGGCCAGGAAAGCATCTCACACAGATCGCCCCTGGCAGCGCCGGTCGCCGCGCTGAGCACGCGCGCCGCGCCCATGGACAGCACGACGGCAAGCAAAGCCGTCAGCAGGATCGCCCGGGCGCGCCGTCCACATACAATCGGCAGCAATACAAGCCACACGGCGACGGCGTACAGCGCATTGTTGCGCAGGAGTATCATCCCTGCGCCGGAGAGCACAATGCCCGTGCAGATCTTCCAGTCTTTCCTGTCCAGCACAAGCGCCTCGCGCGCAAGCGCAAGCGCAAGCACAAACAAGCCGGAAAACAGCACGTCCTTTGTCGCATTGACAGCGAGCATCATGTGCAGCGGGTAAACCGCAAAAAACAACGTGCTTCTCCACGCCGCCCGTGCGCCGCTCTGCCGCGAAACCGAAGCGCAGGTCAGCGCAAAACAGGCCGAAAGCCCCAGCATCTGCAAAAGCGTATACAGCGCCGCGCCGAGGTTGATGCTGCCCAGCATCCTGCCCAGCGCAGCGCAGCCGCCCAGCAGCAGCGTATGCAGCAGCGGATGATGCGCAGAATACTGCCCTGTAAAGACCTGTTCAAGCTGGAAGGGCACGTCATAAGCAAACGCGCCGGGAAAGCTGATCAGAAACATCGGCACATAGCAGGCAAAGATCACGAAAAAAGCCGTCCGCGTCTGAAACGGTTTCCCCGCTGCATTTTTTCGTCCGCGTTCTCCCTGCTCAAACAGCATGCGCAGCAGCAGCCACGCCGGAACCGCCAGCACACAGGCCATCCCCAGCGCCTGAAGCGGCCTGCTCTTTTCAAGGTGCTGCGCCTGCCAGCCGAAGGCGGAAAACAGCGCATACATCCCTGCGCCCAGCGCCAGTACGATCCGCTTTCTCTTCAGCTCTCCTGTCACTGCCTTCGCCTCCCCTTTTCGCCGCATTCTTCTGTCAGTGTAACACAACCTCGCCAAAACCTCAATCGTTTCATATCTTTTCACGCCTTGCGCGGCTGACCAATGCGCATTCACCGCAAGTTTTTTTGTTTTTCATCATATTCCTGTCACATTTCCCCGTTATAATGCATATTGTAAAGGATGATTGAAGGTTCTTCCTTTGCATCGGCTTCGCCACCCCCCTCCGAGCGAAGCCGGGAATCTTCCTTTTTCTTCCCTTCCTCATTTATTCCCTTCCAAATGAAAAGCGCCGTATGCCTCAGGCTGCGGCGCTTTTCATTTTATCAGGAATCATGTCAGGTGCGCGGCGCGCTTCATCTTCATGCATCAAAGAAAGGCGGCCTGCGCCGCCCCTATGCTTCGGTTTTCTCTCCGCCGTCTGTCTGCGGCGTTTCGCCCAGCTGCTCCATGATCGTCTGATACAGGTACGGCGCCTTCTGCGGCCAGCGTTCACAAAACCGCTTGGCCTGCGCCTTTGTCGCCGCGGTCATCGTCATGGAGAAGATCTCCTCGCCGGATTCCAGCGCGCGAAGGGTAACGGCATAAGCGTTTCCCTTCTTCTCCCACTGCGCGGGCATGGAGAGTTCATCCCGCACGCGCCTGCGCCAGACCGCGCCGTGCGTTTCAAGCTTTTCCTGCAGCGAAGCGCGGATGCGGCCTGCAAACAACTCCATGCTCTGCCTGCCCTCGGGCGTGAGGATCAGAAGCTTTCCCTCAATATGCAGCGATTCCCGCACGAGCTCTGCTTCCTTCAGGCCGGACAACGCAATGTAGAACCGGAACTGACTCTGCAGCGCAGTCTCCACGACAAAACGCAGCAGCTGCTCTTCCGTACAGCCTCCCAGACGATCGAGCGCGCACAAAAGCACCAGCTTATCTTCCTCTTCTGTGGCATGTACGTCAAACACAGGCGCACCTCCCTTGCTGTCAGCGCGCAATCACGCTTCCTGGTCGTCCTTGACCAGATAACCCTCCAGCGCCTTGAGCAGGTCATCACATTCATCGCTGTAGATGTCCATGCGGATCGGGTGGGAAAGGTCGATCGAAAAAATACCCAGAATGGATTTTGCATCCACCACGTAGCGGCCGGAGCGCAGATCCATATCATACGGATAGCGATTGACAAGGCTCACGAAGTTCTTCACATGATCAGTCATCATCGTGAGACGGATGTTCACGGATTTCATACGGAGAATCACTTTCCTTTCATTGCCTGTGTGTGTATTATACCCGAAATGCATTCGGATTGCAAGAAAATGGGCGTTTGACTGTCAAAAGAAGGGCTTTATACCCTTTCAACGCATTTTCAAAAAAAGTTTAAAAAAGGGGTTGACTTTTAGCGAAAGCCGCGATATAATAATTCATGTGCTTGGGGTCTTAGCTCAGCTGGTCAGAGCGCCACGTTGACATCGTGGAGGTCGTAGGTTCGAGCCCTATAGACCCCACCAGTACAGTCGGACTTGTCACCCGACACCAAACGATCGGAGATATCCGGTCGTTTTTTTATTGCTTCTTCGGGGGATATAGGGCGAGAATGGGCGGTAGTGAATGACAGCCCAGTGGGCTGTCAGAGCCGCGGTGACCGAGCCGTGAGGCGAGAGCAATTCCCCTCACCTCCACCACAAAAAAACAAACC
>JAFQOY010000187.1 GCA_017412025.1 Clostridia bacterium
GCTCACCGAGAACGGCGTGGGCGAAAAGAAGGTCAACTTCAAGCTGCGCGACTGGGTCTTCTCCCGCCAGCGCTACTGGGGCGAGCCGATCCCGCTGGTCTACTGCGAGAAGTGCGGCTGGGTGCCGGTTCCGGAAGATCAGCTGCCCGTGCTGCTGCCGGACGTTGACAACTATGAGCCGACCGATTCCGGCGAGTCTCCGCTGTCCAAGATCGATTCCTGGGTGAACACCACCTGCCCGTGCTGCGGCGGCGCTGCCAGGCGCGAGACCGACACCATGCCGCAGTGGGCCGGTTCCTCCTGGTACTTCCTGCGCTACGCCGATCCGCACTGCGACACCGACCTCGCCCGCTGGGAAGAGCTGGCGTACTGGCTGCCGGTCGACTGGTACAACGGCGGCATGGAGCATACCACGCTGCACCTGCTCTACTCCCGCTTCTGGAACCTGTTCCTCTACGATATCGGCGCGATCCCGAACAAGGAAGCCTACAAAAAGCGCACCAGCCACGGCATGATCCTGGGCCGCAACCCGGAGTGCTACGCCAGCATGACCGAAAAGGAACGCTACAACGCCGCCTGCGAGGGCATTGAGGCGTGGGGCGCGGTGAAGATCCTCAAGGACGGCTGCGATGCGCTGCCGGAGAAGGAAGCCTTTGCGGCGATGAAGGAAGACGAGCAGAAGGCCGTCATCGAAAAGCTGCTTGATGAAAAGAAGATGGACAAGTGGCTGAGCGAAAAGTACGGCGATTCCAGCAAGCACACCGCCGCCAAGATGTCCAAGAGCAAGGGCAACGTCATCAATCCGGACGAGACCATCGCGGAAATCGGCGCGGACGCCTTCCGCCTGTACGAGATGTTCATGGGCGCGTTCGACCAGGCGATTCCGTGGTCGACCGAGGGCGCGCGCGGCTGCCGCCGTTTCCTTGAGCGCGTGTGGCGTCTGCAGGATATGCTGACGGCGGACGAGGATGTGCGCAAGGAGATGGAAGTCCCGGTCAACGCGATGATCAAGAAGGTGACCGACGACTTCGAGCGCATGAGGTTCAACACCGCCATTGCGGCGATGATGGCCTTCGTCAACGACGTCTACACCAACGGCAAGATCACCCGCGGCGAGCTCAGAGCTCTGATGATGTGCCTCAACCCGGTCGCGCCGCACATCACCGAGGAGATGTGGGAAGAAAACGCGCTGGGCGAGCAGCCGATCTACGCACAGCAGTGGCCCGCGTACGACGAGAACAAGCTCGTCGCCGACGAGGTCGAAATCGCCGTGCAGATCAAGGGCAAGGTGCGCGCGCGCATCATGGTGCCGGCCAGCCTGACGCAGGCTGACGGCGAGAAGCTGCTGGAAAACGAGACGGTCAAGAAGCTGGTAAACGGCGCGCCGGTGCGCAAGCTGATCTTTGTGCCGGGCCGCCTGCTCAACATCGTCTGCTGATCATCAATCTCTTTTCTCGTCATTGTCGGGGAGCATGTCATCTGATATGCTCCCCGTTTTCCATATTCATCGACGTATTCTGTTTTCATTGGGCAATATTCTCAATATGCAGGTTTCTTCTGTTTGATTGACGCTGTGCATAAGCAAGAAAATCCCTTGCTTTTCCCGTTTGGCATACATATGCAATCAGAAAATCACATGTATCAATCATTTGATGATTCGCTTTTATAATCGCATACTTCGCCATTACCTGTTTCTCAAACGGATAATATACTTCATCTGCCATCTCCTGATTCTCCGCCATTTGATCTGAAAGGTGATATGGCGTAACCAGAATCCTCGTGATATACGGATAGCGTTTCTTGATTTCTGATAAACAGCGAAATGCTATCCGGTCAAAGCTTCCGTGATTGCCGCAGTAAAATTCTGTCACATGGTATTGAACAATATACTTCTCTATGCATTTCTCCAATTGATCGCAGATCTGCGACGGCGCATCAGCATGACCAAAGAGAAAACAACGTTTCACCATTGCTTTTCCCCCACCTTTTAATCCGTTTTCTGCATTAAAATTATTATAATGCGAATTCCGCATTATCGCAAGTCGGATAGAGCATATACTCTTTTCCGGGTGATGCAGATGTCCAAACCGAGAAAAACCCCGCTTGGAACGCAGAATATTGTGGGCGCAAAAGTTTCAAAACTGCGCAGAGAAAAAAACATCAAACAGAAAGACTTTGTGGCAATGCTTCAAAGCAGAGGTATGGATATTTGTGATACCAGCATGTCCCGTCTTGAGGGACAGACAAGGCTTGTGCAGGATTTTGAAGTTGTTATTCTGGCGGAAACGCTGGGCGTCACACCCCAATGGCTACTTTCCAAAGAGGATGAATAATCCTCTTTTTCTTTTTGTCATATCATGAATAACCGATGTGCTGCTCTTTTGCAGGAATTGCACACACCGGACAAAGCTGATATAATATGCTCAACGAATTTCCGCAGGAGGAAGATCTTTCCCATGCCATCCAAGCACATCCATTTGCCGCATTTTCACATGCCTCATTTCCATCTGTCAAAGGGCAAGCGCGACGTCGACATGACGCACGGCAGCATTCCCCGGCACATTCTCTCCTTTGCGCTGCCGCTGCTGCTGGGCAACCTGTTTCAGCAGCTGTACAACACGGTGGATACATGGGTCGTCGGCAATTTCGTCAGCAACGAGGCCTTCTCCGCCGTGGGCACCGTCGGGCCGATCATCAACATGCTCATCGGCCTGTTCATGGGGCTTTCTTCCGGCGCAGGCGTGGTCATCAGCCAGTATTACGGGGCGCGCAGGCACGAGGATGTGAGCCGCGCCGTGCATACGGCCATCGTCATGACGCTGGCGCTCGCCGTCGTCTTTACCGTCGTCGGCATCGGCATGATCCCCGCCATGCTCGGCCTGATGAATACGCCGCCCGAGGTGCTGCCGGAGTCGACCGCCTATCTTCGCATCTACTTCGCCGGCGTCGTCGGTCTGATGGTGTACAACATCGGCGCAGGCATCCTGCGCGCCGTCGGCGATTCCCAGCGTCCGTTCTATTTTCTGGTCGTCTGCGCCGTGATGAATACGGTGCTCGACCTGCTGTTTGTCATCGGCTTCGGCATGGGCGTCGAAGGCGTCGCGCTGGCGACCATCCTCTCCCAGGGCGTATCCGCCGTGCTGGTCGTCATCACGCTCCTGCGCAGCGACAACTGCATCCGCCTCGTGCCTGCAAAGCTGCGCCTCCACTGGGATATGCTCCGCAAGATCTTCTCCGTCGGTATCCCCGCCGCGCTGCAGATGGCCGTCACCGCATTCTCCAACGTCTTCGTCCAGTCTTACATCAATTATTTCGGCGCGGACTGCATGTCCGGCTGGACGGCTTATGCGAAGATCGATCAGCTGCTCTTCCTGCCGATGCAGTCCATCGCTCTGGCCTCGACCACATTCGTCGGGCAGAACCTCGGCCGCAATCAGCCGGACAGAGCGCGTCAGGGCGTGCGCATTTCGCTGATCATCGCCATCTGCTCGACCATCGTGCTGATGATTCCTGTGCTGGTCTTCGCCGCCCCCATCGTCTCGTTCTTCAACAGCAAGCCTGAGGTCATCCGGTACGGCTCCATGCTCCTTAGAACGCTCTCGCCGTTCTATGTGCTGTGCTGCTTCAATCAGATTTATGCCGGCGCGCTGCGCGGCGCAGGCGACAGCAAGGCGCCGATGATCATCATGCTCTTAAGCTTCGTCGCCTTCCGCCAGATTTATCTGTTCGTGATGTCGCGCCTCTGCAACCAGATCATTCCCATCGCCATGGGCTATCCGGCAGGCTGGCTGCTTTCCAGCACGCTGTGCTTTATCTATTATCACCGCGTCAAACTGGGCAAAAACCGTCTGGTCGAGGACGCCTGAATTCCATTCATCTCCTTTTACCGGCGCAGCATTGCGCCGGTTCAGCCTGTCAAAAAAGTATTTTTGACAGGCTGGTGGACGGGGAAACCTTTCCCCCGCCACAGCCACCCCCTACAGATTTCACTTGAATCCTGCGGATTCCGGTCGTGAAATCTGCAAGGAAACGATTTTTCTTCCGGGAAATGGGATTTCCCTTCATCAAAATCGATGCGGTCGCGCCGTACACGCCGCCGCGACCGATTTTATTTTCTGTTCTATACAGGCTTTTCGACACTCTGTACCGGCGCAGCATTGCGCCGGTTTTTTGCTGCGCATCAAAAAACTGCAGAGCCGGATTTCTCCGGCTCTGCAGCCTGATGGTATGTTTCTGATTCTTCGTTCGAACGGCTTAGATACCCATGATGTTCTGAGAGGAGTTGGTCGGATAGACCTGCAGCGTCTGGCGGCTGCTGTAGCCGACATAATCGACCGCATACTTCGTCCAGTCATACATCTCATCGAGCGTGATCCAGCCGTTGTCGTTAACGTCGGCGGTGTAGGAAGAGCTCACGCCATTCACACCGTCCCAGCCGCAGCCCAGCGTCAGCAGCGTCGTGAAGACGCCTCCGACATAGGTGCTGCTGAAGCCCGCCTCATAGGAGGACTGCGTCTTGCTGGCCGCGGTCAGCACGTAGTAGTTGGACGCCGCAAGGTTGGCGCGCGCCGTATCGCGGAAGGCGCTCATGAATCCGTTGACGATCGCATCGGACATCTCCTGCTCCACTTTCTCTCTCGCAGCCGAATCCATCTCAAGACCCTTGCCGATCATGTTGCCGCTGTGGCAGGAGTCGTTGATGACGACCTTCTTGCCCTGATACTGATCCAGCTTCGCGCGCAGCTGGCTGGGCGAGACATAACCGCTCGTGCCGCACATGGAACCCGTTTCCTCATGGTTGTACAGGTAGTTGCCGTAGGCGTCCCTCATGATCAGGCCATGGCCGGAGTAGTACAGCAGCGTCACGTCGTTGGAATCTGCCTTGCTGAACACTTCGCCAATCTTGCTCAGAATGCCGGAGCCCGTCAGGTTGGAAGCCACCGTCACCTGATAGTCGGACTTGACCAGCCTGTTGAGCATGTTCTTCATCGCCTTCTGGTCGTTCGCCGGGCCATACAGCTGGTTGGACGTGCCCGGATAGGTCTGACCGATCAGCAGCGCACGGTACGTCACCGGATTGGCCGCAGCCTGCGTCGTCGCGTACACGTAGCCGCTCTGCGGGCTGGTGCCGGCGCTGTTGTACGCCGCAATCCTGTAGTAATACTTCGTGCCCGCAGACAGACCGGTATTGGTGTAGCTGACCGTGCTGCCGGAGGTGATCGTCGCGATCTTACTGTACGTACCGCTGGAGCTGGTGGAGCGATAGATGTAGTAGCCCGTCGCGCTGGATACCTTCGTCCATGTAAGCTTGATGGAGCTGCTGCTCTGCGCAGACGCCGCAAAGCCCGTCGGGATCGTCGGCAGAATCACGTTCGTCGTCGCAGAGGCATAGCTGCTCTGCGCGCTCGTTCCGATGCTGTTGTACGCAGCCACCTTGTAGTAATAGGTCGTGCCGGCGGACAGGCCGGTATTGGTATAGCTGACCGTGCTGCCGGAGGTAATCGTCGCAATCTTACTGTACGTACCGCTGGCGCTGTTGGAGCGGTAGACATAGTAGCCCGTCGCGCCCGTCACCTTGTTCCAGGTGACCTTGATGGAGCTGGTTCCCTGCTTGGTCGCCGTCACGCCGGTCGGCTTCGACGGCGCAGAGGTCGCCGGCTTCACCGGCGTGCTGTACGCGCTGTGGGAGCGGGTTCCGTCGTCGTCGCGCACCGTGCGGATCTTCAGGTACTTGTTCTTCAGAGACGGATCCAGAGACGCGCTCTGCGTCGCCGTCGTCTTCGCCAGCACCGTCACCACGTCGCTGTACGTTCCGTTCTCCGTGCTGCTTGCAAAGATCTTATACTTGTGGGCGTTGGGCACCGTATTCCACGTCAGCACCACGTTTCCGCTCGTAGCGCTGACCGTTGCTCTCACGCCGTTCACGATGCCGACCGGATACACCAGCCTCGGCGCGGAATACGCGCCGTAA
>JAFQOY010000188.1 GCA_017412025.1 Clostridia bacterium
CGTTTGAGATCTTCCATGAATCTGTCATACTGCGCACCATTCATGTTCTTGATGGGATCAACCTCCGGCGTACTGCCTGCAGAAGTTCTGCGCGCAATCGGTGCGCCACTCTTCTTTTTGGCTGCCGTCGGCTGGGTCTGATAGGCGAGCCTGGCCTTGTAGGCAATGGCGGCATCTCGTACGCTGACACCGTTGCTCATTTCCTCTCTGGCAATCTCGTCCTGGGAGAAGGCAAGCAGCTCTTCCTTCGTCCATTTCTTGGAAAGCAGATACTTCACGTCCGCGACTTGCTCTTCGCTGGCCGTCTGCGTGTCAGTCTGCTCCTGCTGCTGCGCTTTGAGAATCTTCTTGGCTGCCTTGACGCTGATTTCCGGATCTTCCGCGTTCATCTGTCGCGCCAGATGTTCATTGACAATCTCGGCAATCTGCGCCTTGCTCAGCTTACCGCCGCCCAGCTCGCTGAGAAGCTTCTGTTCCTGATTCTTGAGCGCCGCCGCAATGCGACGGGAGAACTTGTCGCCCTCTTTCCCCTGCTGCTCGTCATCATGATGCTCTTCCTGCGCGCTCTGGCCGTCGTCGCCCTCGTTATCGACCGTTTCTTCGCCGCCCTCATCGCCGGCATTCAGACTGGCAAGCACTTCCTCGACGGAAATCTCCGTCGCCTGCGCGTCGTCCGCAGACTGTTCCACCACAGCGCCAGCTTCCTGACTCTGGGCAGCGACCGAATTTTCGATATTCTCCATAAATCCTCCGATATCGCCCCTGTTTGGCGTCGTCAGCCTTTCGGCATATGAAAAAAGCAGGCCGTCGCCTGCTGATTCCCATTACTATAAAGCACTCTAAAGGTACTCTAAACCTTACTCTAAACTAGCTTACGCACTTCAGAGCTTAATGCACTTGTTTTCCCACTTCTTGTAAGCGTCAAGATAAAGCTCGCGCTTGTCGCCATTGTAGGTCAGCTCGTAATACATGCCATCAGATACGGTCGTGCTCAGAAGTGCCTTGCTATTCTGAAGCGTTTTGCACATCCAAACAACAAAAACATCATCTTCAACCATTTCATACTTATCGGTCTTTTCAGATCGACTATTGAAATAATCTACAACCGCACTCTTGCATAGCTTCACAAAGTCTTTCTCATTCATCGTGCTACTCCTTTTCTTTTTCAAAACGAGTTACCCTCAAAAACTCATCTTACTTACCAAATTCCGCTATATTTGGTAACATTTGGGATCAAGTTGAAGTTTTCGGGCCTAAAAAGTTAAACTTGACCATTTTCGGTACCTCACGAAAATGGTGTTACTTGAGCGGATTCCACTTCCCCGGCGGCTTATTAACCGTCGGACGCGGTGCAATCGGCCGCGCCATGAGGAAATATCGCGTTTCATCGTAGATGTGATCCTCGCCGCTGGAATCAATGTCCTCCGGCTTATGCGGATCATAGACCAGCGAAGGGATTGTCCGGATGAAGTCCGTGCAAGTGTTGAACACATACAGCATCGGCTTGCCTTCCTCGTCAAACTTTAGCCGCTCATGCAGCTGCATCTTACCCGGCAGCCGCGTATTGTCGCCCTTGCGAAAGTAAACGCCCGAAAACTCCTTGCGGATCATCTCTTCCACGCTCATGCCGCGGCTTCGATCCCAGATTGCAGGGTCAGCAATACCGTCAATGTGCAATCCTTCCCTGAATTCCGGTTCCAGAAACTCCGACAATCGCTTGCCGATCTCGCCCGGCGAAAGCATCAGGCCCGTATTCGCCTCGCCCGGTACGCAGCCGTAAAGCTCCTTATATCGATACGCGCGCCCAGCTGTATCCACAGCCCATACGCCGAATGAGAACGGACGCGTGAAGCCGTGATCAAATGAAACATACCGCGTCCAGTTCAGCGGAATCGGCATCGGATCAATCACATGCGTAAACAGACCGTCCTCATAATGCGCAGGATCGTCTGTAAACTCCGGAAACGCCTGGCCGTCAAATGCATCCCACTTGCCCAGCAGCAGCGCCTCACGCAGCGCACGCGGCTTCTGCTCAAGCTCCAGCACATAGTCCTGCGTGATGTGCGGATTGTCCACCACCGTCGCAGGAATGTACTGCACTTTGCGGATTTCTGTCTTGCCAAGCACCGCGGATTTGACCTCAATCTTGCAAACCTTCGCGCCCACGTTCGTTGAATCGACAAACCGCTGCTTCACCCACGCATGCCCCGGGCCGCCCGGGTTGCTTGCGCTGCGAACACAGGGCACAATGCCAAGCCGCTTCTCCGCACGCAGACGTGTGCGCAGATAGTCGTACATCGCCTTTGTGAAGTGCGTCAGCTCGTCGAAGTACAGCCAATGAATCTCCGCGCCCTGATACTTTAGCAGGCCTTCACCCTCGTTCTGAAGGTGGCAGAAATGCACGATACTCCCGTTGATGAAACGCATCTCATGCGCGCTGGCGTTGTACGTCCCCAGCTCCTTGGGCACAATCCGCTGCATCGTGCGCACAAGCGTCAGTTCCAATTCCGGATACGTCCGACGGAACATATACGCATGCGTCTCGTCCCATTGGATACACCGCATGAACGCATCCCAGCACAGCGCATAGCTTTTGCCGCCACCTGCTGCACCGCCATACAGCACCTCATCCGCTATGCTGTCGTGAAGCTGCCATTGCTTCTCTGTTGGCTCGTAATCAAAGACGATGTTCATTTACTCTTCGCCGCTTTCCTCGCGCTCCGGCATCCGCGGACGTACGTTCATACCCGAAGCAAACGACACCGTGACTTCCTGCTTGTTGTCGCTCGCAGCACGCACGCCGGCGCGATCAAGCACATCTCGGCGGGCGTTCTGGCTCAGATATCCAAACTCATCCTTCCGTTCCTTCAGCGCATCCTTGATCGTCTCTTCCATCACCCGCGGCGAAGCAAGCTGCGCCATCGACTGCGCAATCAGCGTGCGCGTCTGCGTTCGCTTCTGCAGCCGGCCAACTTCATCGCTGCTGGTGATGATCCGGCTGATCGTCGACTGATTCACGCCGTACTTCTTCGCAAGCTCTTTCTGCTTCACACGGCGACCGTCGTACTTCTCCGGGAAGATCCTGCTCTCA
>JAFQOY010000189.1 GCA_017412025.1 Clostridia bacterium
ATGGGTCAGCGTTACATGGGAAAAGGATGACGAGTATCTGCTGGTGATAAGCATGGCAGGCGGAAAGCGCACCCGGCAGAATGTCATGCGGACGGGCAGACTGAGCGTGAATCTGGTGAGCCGGGATATGCTTTCGCTGATGGATTATTTCGGCACCCGGCACGCAGCAGACTGCGAAAAGAATGGGATGGAATACGACGTGGGCCGGGGCGATGTGATCAATGCGCCGGTGCTGGAGGCAAGCCGGTGGGTGTATGAATGTGAAGTGAAGCAGTCGGTACGGACGGGCGAATCTGTGACATTTTTCTGCGAGATCAGGAATGTGCAGATTGACGAGCGGCTGTGCTGCGAAGATACATTTGATGTGGATCTTACGAAGCTGGACCCGGTTGTTTATTCTGGAATATACCACAGTATAGGAGAATTGCTGGGAAAGATCGGCGATTTTTCAGAATAAGAAAATCCCCTCCGCGCGGCGGGGATTTTTGTGATTAAAGGGGGTCGACCAGGTCGATGCGGCGCTGATGACGGTCGCCGTCGAACTCCTCGGTGAGGAAGGTGTCCATCAGGGAGATGGCCTTCTCGGTGCCGACAACGCGGGCGCCGATGGAGATCATGTTGGAGTTGTTGTGGTGACGAGACAGCTTCACGGTGTATTCCTCGGAAGCGTTGACGCAGCGGATGCCCTTCATGCGGTTGGCTGCCAGGGAGATGCCGAAGCCGGTGCCGCAGATGAGGATGCCACGCTCACATTCGCCGGAGGCTACCTTCTCGGCTACGGCCTTGCCGTAAACGGGGTAGTCGCAGCTTTCTTTGGAGAAGGGGCCCATGTCGACGACTTCGTGGCCCAGTTCTTTTGCGTGCTCCATGAGCATCTGGCGGTAGTCATAGCCGGCGTGGTCGGAACCGAATGCGATCTTCATATATATTACGTCCTTTCAGATGTGATTTGTATAGGGGCATACTTCATTACAATTATATCACATGTGGGGCATGATGGAAATAGTGAATTTTTGCAGGGAAATATGCAAAAGAGAGTGATAAATGCAGGAAGAAAATCCGAAATATAAGAATGAGATGGGGAAGAATTGCCTTAAGATAGTGGAAAATATGTTAAATGTCTGGTAATTATGTTGATTCAAGGATTGACATTATTTATATGGTATGATATTATAATAAACTGCGTTAGTGTGGACAAAACTTCGCTTATCCGGCTTTTTGCTGGAAAAGATTTACAGAATGTTCATAACTGGCCGAAAGTTATCAATAATTTAACTTCCCTACTCGAATGGCACAAGGCGACAAGACAGGGGTGAAATAGGGTATGGCAAAACCCAATCCGATCCATCTGGGCAAGCGGACTCGCATGAGCTTCGCGCGCGTCAAGGAAGCGCTGGAGGTTCCGGATCTTATCGAGATCCAGAAGAATTCGTACAAGAGCTTCCTGAAGGACGGTCTGCGCGAGGTGCTGGCGGACGTTTCTCCCATCACCGACTATTCCGAGAGCCTCATTCTTGAGTTCACGGACTATTCTCTGGACGACGCTCCCAAGTACACTCAGGAAGTGTGCAAGGAGCGCGACGCGACCTACGCCGCACCTCTCAAGGTGACGGTGCGTCTGACGAACCGCGACACCCACGAGATCAAGGAATCCGAGGTCTTCATGGGCGACTTCCCGCTGATGACCGAAAACGGTACCTTCATCATCAACGGCGCCGAGCGCGTTATCGTTTCCCAGCTGGTCAGGTCTCCCGGCGTGTACTATTCCCGCGCCATTGACAAGTCCGGCGATTTCCTGTACTCCTCCCAGATGATCCCCAACAGGGGCGCATGGATCGAGTACGAGACCGACGCGAACGGCGTTATCTATGCCCGTATCGACCGCGCCCGCAAGCTGCCCGTTACCGTGCTGCTGCGCGCCCTGGGCATTGAGACCGACGCAGAGATCATCCGTCTGTTCGGCGATGACGAGCGCGTGAGCGCCACCATCACCCGCGACGCGCCCTCCGTCAACGATAAGGGCGAGAACCGCTATAAGTCCCGCAAGGACCAGGCGCTGATCGAGATCTACAACAAGCTGCGTCCCGGCGAGCCGCCGTCTGTGGATTCCGCCACCAACCTGATCAATTCCCTCTTCTTCGATCCCAAGAGGTATGATCTGGCTCACGTTGGCCGCTATAAGTATAATAAGAAGCTGGCCATCGCACAGCGCATCGTCAACCAGGAGCTGGCCGAGGATATCATCAATCCTTACACCGGCGAGGTGCTGTTTACCGCAGGTCATGTGCTCGAGCGCGAAGAGGCCGAGTACGTACAGAACTGCGGCGTGAACGATGTTGTGGTTATGATAAACAACAACTTCGTGCGCGTGCTGGGCAACAACTTTGCCTTCATCAAGCCCTTCCTGGCCGTATACGACGAGCAGATCGCCGCCGAGTACGACGAGAATATCGCGCCCTTCTCCGAGCGCGTGCATATCCCCTCTCTGGTGGATGTGCTGAAGCGCGTGAAGGAAGACGGCATGCCTCTCAACGAGGCGCTGAAGGAAGCCACGGGCCGTCTGGTTCCCAAGCATGTGCTTGTTGACGATATCGTGGCATCCGTCAGCTACCAGTTCGGCCTGTTCCATGGCCTGGGCACCTGCGACGACATCGACCATCTGGGCAACCGCCGCCTGCGCAGCGTAGGCGAGCTGCTGCAGAACCAGATCCGCGTCGGTATGTCCCGTCTGGAGCGTAAAACAAAAACCCCCGCCGAAAGGCGGGGATTTCTTTTTCAGTTTCTCAGGGAGTGCAGCGGGGCGGGGATCCGTCCCCCACGGGAGACGAACTCCGCCGCGCTCTCGCCGTGGACAGGC
>JAFQOY010000190.1 GCA_017412025.1 Clostridia bacterium
AGCTCCTTGATCATGGCCTCGTCCTCTTCGGAGGCCTTGACGGAATTGACGCCGAGAGAGACGATCTCCACGCCGCGCAGCTGTGCCCACTTGCCGGAAAGCACCTCGTTGAGCGCCTGCGCCAGCTCCATCGTATGGCCGGGCAGCGCGCTGTAGCGCACGCCCATCTCAGAGATTTTCGCAAAGGCGGGCTGCAGCGCCGTCAGCAGCTCGCTCCTGAGCTGGCTGTCGATCTGCTCGCGCGTATAGTCGCCCTCCACATTGCCGCACACGTTCGTATAAAACAGGATCGGGTTGGTGATGCGGTAGCTGTATTCGCCGAAGCAGCGGATGCCGACGTCGATATCCAGGCCGATGTTCTGATCCACCACGCGGAAGGGCACCGCGCCCGGCGTGCCGTACTTGTTGCCGATGATTTCCTTCGTGTTGAAATAATACACGCGCTGCTCCCATCCGGCCTTGCCGCCGAAGGAGAAGCGGTCAAACGCAGTCTTGAGCACCTCTTTGATCTTGCCAAAGCCGAACTCGCCGTAAAGCAGCGTCGGCTCTCCGTTCTTGTCAAAGATATACTCGCCCGGCTCCGCGCAGAAATCGACGATCTTGCCCTGATCGACGATCATCATGCACTGCCCGTCGGCGACGGCCACGACGGAGCCCTGAGAGATGACGTTCTCATCCTCCACCTTCAGCGCGCCGAAAAGGCCCCTGCTCTTCTTCATCGCCCTGGTCGCCAGCACGTTTTCCGGCAGGGCGTCGCAGTAAAAGTATTCTTTCCACTGGCTTTCAAGCGTTCCCGTTACGGCGTTCACCGCAGCACTGATCAGTCCCATATGTGTATCCTCCCTGCTTCTTCGTCGTATCAGCCCCGGCTTCCGCCCGACGGCTTTTGTTCAATCCTTCTGCGCGTCTGCGTCGTATGCAGATAATGGTCCCTCTTGTCATGCAGCTCAAAGGTATTGCTGAGCGCATAGCTGCCCGCGCCGCCGGCAAACGCCGCCTGCCTGAGCTGCGCGGTCATCGCGCCGACTGTAATCACGCTGGCAATCATCGCAAGGATCGCCGCCATGAGCAGCATCATCTCGTCGAGCATGCCCATGGCCATGAACGCGGCGCATGCCAGCGCGAATACGCCCGCAAAGACGCCTGCGCCCCACAGCAGCGATTTCTTCGTATCAGCCGGCACGTCGCAGGTCAGCTTGCCCGTCTGGCCGTTGATGGCAAAGGTGTACGTCTTGCCTTCCTTCTGCGTGGTGATCAGCCACACCGGCATGAGCACCGGCGTCACGCTGGCCTCCTCGGTGCGGAAGCTCTTTGCCCGCGGCAGCACGCTCGTATAGCCGATCACGGTATTGCGCAGCGCCTGCTCCATGCTGCTTTCCACGCGCTCCCGCGCGCGCTTTTCGCATTCTGCGCTGTTCGCGTCCGCATGATCCGCCAGTGCGCCCGCCAGCACCGCAGGCGCGAACGGCACAGCGGCGCTCATGTCATAGGGCTCAAGGGATTCTGTGATCCTGTTATCCAGCTTCACGCTGCCGTCGACCGGAATATTCCGGAAATCCATCATCCCCGAGCGGCTGACGGCATAGTGCTCCGTATAGGTCACTTCCCATTCGCCCTCGCGGCGGGTATGCTTTTTCTGCGCGTCATAGCGCACGCTTCCGCCCGCCCTGCAGTCAAAGAGCCAGTACGGAACGTATACCCTGCGCATTTCGGATATCCTGTTGCGGGTGTTCAGAAACACGTTGGGCAGCAGCTTTTTGCCCTTGAAATAGTCCTCAAACAGCTTCTGCGCCTGCTCCTTTGTGACGGTAAAGGGAATCACCTTTTCAGGCTTCACGCCGCCCTCAATCCTGTCGGGCAGCACCGTCGGGCTCCCGCAGTAAGGGCACTCCGTCGCCGTCGTCGTCTCCTCGGTCATCAGCTCCGCGCCGCAGGCCTGGCAGACGTATGCGCGCATATGCTCCGCTTCCTGCGCGCCAAACGTTTCGCCGGACATGTCAAAGTGAACGCTGCTCTCTTCCGGGGATTCGCTCATCACCTCCAGCGCGTCAAGCGCGTAGCTGCTGCCGCAGGCCGCGCACTCGAGCTTCCCGCTCTGCGCGCCATAGGCAAGCGGCGCGCCGCAGCCGGGGCACCGATAAGCAACCATGCTCATACATGTCACCTTCTTTTGCTCATATCTCCTGTATACATGCCGCGCTGCGCGCCACCAGGCCTCAGCGCATTTCTCTATGTTCAGTATAACGGCTGCATCCCCAAAGATCAAGAAAAATCGTACATCCGCCATCAATCGCAGCACGATAAAAGCCGCGGAGAGAAACCCCCGCGGCCATATCGTCATTCAAGCGCCCGGTTATAAAAGGTGATGTGATGCGCGCATGATATTACAGATTCTCCGCACATGAAAGCTCGACTTCCAGCACGCCGATATCCTCGCCCGCGACAAACACGCGCATGGGCATGCGCGGCGTCTGCCTTTTCAGGCGCATGATGTTCCTTCTGTCCATTTCATTCAGCTGCGTATCGCCCATCGGATGGCCGGTGATCAGCCACACCTGCTCGGCTCCCGCACCCGGGCGGATCTTATCCCCGGCAAAGGCCGTATCAAACATCGCCACCTCCATCACGGAGCCATCCCGCGCAAGCGATACCACCGCGCTCATGTCGTAATACACATGCATCATCAGCGCCTGCGCAATCCTGCGCACCATATCCCTTCACCTCTTGCAAAATGCTGTTCTGTAAGAGGATTGTATCCCTTCCGTTTCGACCGTTCCACAAACCATAAATAGATTACGCACACTTCAACCCCTCAGGCGCTTCGCGCCAGCGGTGGCGGGGTTTACGCAGTTTCCTGTAATGCAAAAAAGACCGGAAATACGCTTCCGGTCTCCAGTCAATCAGCAATAGCACAAACAGGGATACCAGCACATCCTGCCGCCGGAGCAGCACGAACAGAGCATCTGCAGCATCAGGAACGTGCAGCAGGGGTTCATCGTCATATGCGTCTGCCTGCCGTAGGACGCGCCGCGCTGGCCATACCATGCGCCGCCGCTCTGCAGCTGACTGAGCAGCTGCTGATAGGTCATATTCCCCGGCTCCATCGAGACGGCCTGACGGGCATATTCCATCGCCTGCGCGTTGTTGTTCAGGCCCGCCTGCGCCAGCGCACTGAGGTAATACCAGCGCGCGCTGCGCTGCCCTGCCGGGACGGAATTCAGCGCATTGAGCGCCTCGGCATAGTGGCCCGTGTCGATGTAGTTTTTCGCAGCGCGCATTTCGATGACAGTATCCTGCTCCTGCTGATACTGCTGCTGATACTGCTGCTGATACTGGCGCTGGCCGCCATAGCCATAACCGCCGAAAAATGCAGAAAACGGATCGTCCTGCGGGCCGTAGCCGCCATTTCCATAGCCCCCGTAGCCGCCGTAGCCGCCATATCCGCTCTGCTGCTGGCCGCCGCCGTTGTAGCCGCTGCCTGCACGCGCGCCGCCGCCCTGCCGCCTGTGCATGATCTCCTCATACGCCTGCTGCACTTCCATGAACTTCTTCTCGGCCTGCGCCGCGTCCGGCTTGCCCACGTTGGCGTCGGGATGATATTTCTTGCAAAGCTGGCGGTATGCCTTCTTTACCTCGTCGTCTGTCGCCGTCGGGGAAACCCCCAGCACCTGATACGGATCTGTCATTGCTCTTTCTTCGCCTTTCTTCTCTCGCCTGCGATTTCAAACCGCTGCCAAATGCCGGAGTAAAGCACGTTGCGCATGATTTCGGCGTCGTCAAGCAGCGGCAGACGCTCAAAGGCCAGCGCCGCGCGGGCCGTCATATCCGAAAGCATCTGCTCGCAGTCTGCGGCAAACGTTTCATTCGTACTCCTTGCAATCAGGGGATTGTAATTCTTCTTTTTGATATCGCGCTCGATATCCTCATAGCAGTCGCACAGATAGATGAACTTGCCCAGATAGTAGCCCAGCTCGCGCAGATCGCGGGCGTATACGTCCTCGCGCATCACATACAGCTCCGCGAGCATCGCGCCCGTCAGGTTCGCCGCCGCGTCGAGGTTCTGGTCGTTCCTCTGTTCGATTTCGTGCAGCGCCTTCACGTACCGCTCCACGGCCTCCTTCTGCCGGGGCAGCCGCTCCCCCGCGCGCCTGGCCGCTTTTTTGAGCAGGGCGCTCTCGGCCAGCCTGTCCGCACGGCGCTCGTCCTCCCAGCCGTCGCGCAGATCGTAATACGATACCAGCGCGCTCAGATCCGCACAGTAATCGATCACCTCATTGGAGAGCGTCAGCCGCTTTGAAAGCGGATGCAGCGGACACCTGCGCATCTCCTCTTTTGTCTCCGGCTCGTAAAGCGAAGTGAGCAGCAGCGCCAGAAACGTCATCTCAAAGCTCAGCGCCAGGCGGCATACACTGCCGCAGCGCCTGCCGATGGCGCGGCACAGACCGCAGTAGTAACCCCGGTAGCGGTCAAACTCGCGGAACTTCATCTCGTCCTTGCGGACCGTCATCACGCCGAGCACCGGCTGCACCTCCCCATCGTGCCTATGTTGACGCAGATTATATCATATTCTGCACGCCCATGCCAACCTCTGAGCGCCCAAATGTCGTTTCTGGCGCTCATTTCCTGCGCAGGGGCAGCGTTGCGAAGTACGCTGCGGCGCACAGCAGCACCACCGTCGCGCCTGCGGACGTATTCAGATAGTAGGAAATCACAAGCCCCGCCACGCCGCACGCCAGCGCAATGAGCACGGACAGGCGCAGATAGCCCGCCGCGTTGCGCGCCACATTGCGTGAGGCCGCCGCCGGCAGGATCAAAAGCGAATTGATCAGCATCACGCCGACCCAGCGGATGGAAACCATCACCGCGACGGCGACGAGAATCGTAAAGCCGTACTCCGTCAGATGCGCACGAACGCCCCGGCTGCGCGCCAGCGGCGAATTGACGCTGGTGATCAGCAGCGGATTGTACAGCGCCAGCCAAACCAGCGCAGCGGCAATCAGCGTCAGCAGCAGCGCAAGCAGATCCCCCTGCGTGACGGAGAGCACGTCGCCCACCAGCACGGAGGAATACTTCGCAAATGCGCCGCCGCGCGAGAGGATCACCAGACCCAGCGCGATGGATGTGGAGGAAAACACGCTGATGATCGTGTCCGCGCTCATCTTGGAATTGTGCTTGACGAATGTGATGAGCACCGCCCAGATCACGCCGAAAATGAGCATCGCCGCCATCTGATTCTGCCAGCCCAGCACCACGCCGATCGCGATGCCGGTCAGCGCGCTGTGCCCAAGCGCGTCGGAGAAGAACGCCATCTTGTTGTCCACCGCCATCGTGCCCAGCAGTCCAAACAGCGGCGTGATCAGCAGCATCGCCAGCAGCGCGTTTTTCATGAACGTGTAGGAGGCCCACTCAAAGGGCAGCAGCGCGTCCATGGCCGCGTAAATCATGCTCATGCGCGCCCTCCTCTCGCGTAAAACACCTGCTCAAACTCCGGCGAATCGAACACAACCTCCGGCACGCCCTGCTTGACGATCGTGCCCTGCATCAGGCACACGCGATCGGCATACCGCTCCACCACGTCAAGATCGTGCGAGACGAGCAGGATCGCCATGTGGTTCTTGCGCTTGAGCTCGTCCACCGTCTGGTAGAACGTCTCCAGCCCGTTCTGGTCCACGCCGGACACCGGCTCGTCAAGGATCAGCAGATCCGGCTGGGGCGTCAGCGCCAGCGCCAGCAGCACGCGCTGCAGCTCGCCGCCGGAGAGCGCGCCAAGCGGCCTTTCAAAAAGCGCCTCGCAGTGCGTGCGCGCCAGCGCGTCCATCACCTTTCTGCGCGTCTTTTTCGATACGCCCAGGAACACCGGCCGCTTTGAAAGCGACGCCGCCATGAAATCCATCACCGTCGCCGGAGTCGACTTGTCAAACTCCAGCTGCTGGGGCACATAGCCCGTGCGCAGCTCCGCCGCAGGCCTGCCGTCGCTGGCCAGGTGGCGGATGGTTCCCTTATATTCAATCTGCCCCAGCAGCGCGCGCAGCAGCGTCGTCTTGCCCGCGCCGTTTGCGCCGATGAGCGCCGTCAGCTCTCCGCAGTGGATATGCAGGCTGACGTCCTTGAGCATCACCTGCTGCCCGAAGGCGACGCTGAGCTGGTCAACCTCAATGCGGCAGAGCTTGCAGGAGGCGTCCGGCCCGGCCAGGGGATGGGCGCAGTGCACATGCCTGCTCTCCGTTTCCTTCGCGTCCTCCGGCGCATAGCTGCTCCTGCGCAGCGGCCTGATCTTTTCCATCATCTTGAAAGCGCCTCCGAAAGCACCTGTGCGTTCTTCATCATGATCGTCTCATAGCTGTCCATGCCGCCGTCTCCGGATACCACGGGATCGAGCATGTACACCGCCGCGCCGGTCTCCCGGGCGATGGTGTCCGCCGTCTTGGTGGGATACTGCGGCTCGACAAACAGCGCGCCGATACCCAGTTCCTTCACCAGATCGCAGGTTCTGGCGATCTCGCGCGTGCCGGGCTCCTCGCCGGGATCGTGCGCAATCACGCCGGCAATCTCAATGCCGAATGCGCCCGCAAAGTAGGTGAACGCCTCGTGGAAGGTGACGATCCCCTTCCCCTGATGCGGCGCAAGCAGCGCGCCTATTTCTGCTTTCAGCTGCTCAAGGCGCGATGTATACGCCTGCGCATTGGCGATATACGCAGCCGCGTTTTCCGCGTCCGCCGCAGCAAGGCCCTGCGCAATCGCATTCACCTGCCGCGCCGCCAGATCGGGATCAAGCCAGACGTGCGCGTTGAGCGCTTCGCCTCCGTGATCGTGATGATCATGCGCGCCGTGATCATGCCCCTCCGCGGCGCTGCACAGCATCTCAATCCCCTCTGCCGCCTCGATGACAGGCAGATCCGGACGCTGCGCGGCCACCTTGTCCATGAACGCCTCCATCCCGCCGCCGTTGATCACCAGCGCGTCCGCGCCCTCGATGGCGACCATGTCGCGCGTCTGCAGCTGATAATCGTGCAGACATCCGACGCTCTGATCCGCCATGTTGACCACACGCACGCCCGGCACGTCCCGCGTCACGTTGAGCGTAAAGACGTACATGGGATAAAACGAGGTGACAAACGTCTTTTCTGCATCGGCAAGCGCGCAGCCGCCAGACAGCATCAGGCACGCCAGCAGCGCGCAGAGCATTCCTTTCTTTTTCATGCTTCTATATCAATCCTTTCTGCAAATAAGCATAACCAATCAACTATTTAATTTTCGTCCTGTTCTCCTTTTTTCCTGCCTGGCGCTTGGGATTTATTCCGGATTTCCTTTTATTGTATTTCTTTTTTGCGTCTGTCTGCGGAGCACGTCCTCAGTCTGCCTCCGGCAGACAGCTCCCCCAGGAGGGATCCCTCAGCAAAACGTATCAGAGTAAGAGATTATCCCTGTGACAAGATGCTTTGAGGCCTTCCTCCTGAGGAAGGGGGACCGTGCGAAGGATGGTGGAAGGAGTGTCCTTCCATCCCCGTCCAATTGTATTTTTTCTTTCTTTGTGGTATCATGATGGTGTATATGCAAAACTGCCTTCTTCTGCCCGCGGGCCTCCTGCCCGGGCGCAGCGGAGCAGCCTGCGTAACAGAACCATCGAGGAGACTGCCATGTCTGAAACCTTTGTCATCGTTGACGGCAACAGCCTGATGCACCGCGCCTTCCATGCGCTGCCCCCGCTGCAGAATGAGGACGGCGTGTACACCAACGCCGTATTCGGCTTTCTTTCCATGCTGCTCAAGGTGATCGCCGAGGAGCGGCCCGCCTATCTCGCCGTCGCCTTTGACCTGCATGGCCCCACCTTCCGCCATGCGGACTACAGCGAGTACAAGGCCGGGCGCAAGCCCACCGCGCCCGAGCTGCGCCCGCAGTTTGATCTGGTGCGCGAGTGCCTGACCGCCATGGGCGTGCGCCAGCTGACCTGCCCCTCCTTTGAGGCGGACGATATCCTGGGCACGATGGCGCGCCGCTGCGAGGAGAGCGGCGTCAGCGCGCTGCTGGTCACCGGCGACCGCGACTCCATGCAGCTGGTGAGTGAGACGAGCCATGTGCTCTACACCAGGCGCGGCGTGAGCGACGTGGTGCGCTATACGCCCGAAAAGGTGCTCGAGGATTTCGGCGTCACGCCCTCGCAGATCCCCGATCTCAAGGGCCTGATGGGCGACGCGAGCGACAATATTCCCGGCGTGCCGGGCATTGGCGAGAAGACCGCCGTCAAGCTGCTTTCCGCCTACGGCACGATCGAAAACGCGTTTGACCACGCGCAGACCGACCTCAAGGGCAAGCAGCGCGAGAAGATGCTCGACGGGCGCATGTCCGGCCTGATGAGCAAGAAGATCGCCACCATCACGCGCCATGTGCCGCTCGAGGAAACGATTGAGGACTGCCGCCTGGGCGATATGACGGGCGCGCTGCCCCTGTTTGAGCAGCTGCAGCTCAAATCCATCATCCAGCGCCTGAAGCAGATCGCCGGCGCGCCGCAGGAGCCAAAGGCTGCCGCAGCGCCCGCCATCGTCTGGCAGGAGGAGCAGACACTCTCCTCCCCGGAGCAGATCCGCGCGTTCCTCTGCGCCGCCGGCGCAGACGCGCAGACCGCGCTGCTGCTGCTTGACAGCGGCTTCTCCCTCGCCTCCGCCTCCGGTATGCGCGCCTTCATTCCCTTTGCGCAGGGGCTGCTGGGCGACGGACTGGACCCCGCCGACGCGGCGCAGGCGCTCTCCGCGCTGCTTTCGGGCAGCGGACGGCTTGTGCTCTTTGGCGGCAAGCGCCTGATGACGCAGCTTGCACAGTGGGGCGTCAGCCTGACCGCGCCGTTTGACGACGCACAGCTGACCGCCTATCTCCTCTCGCCGCATACCGGCAAATATGAGCCGCCGGAAAACGCCGCCGCTCTCTGCGAGCAGTATCTGGCGGACAGCGCCGCCCTGCGCGCGCAGGAAATGGACGCGCTCTACAGGGATATCGAGCTGCCGCTTCTGCATACGCTCTATGCCATGGAGCGCGAGGGCTTCCTCGTGGACAGGGAGGAGCTCATGCGCCTTGGCGACACATACAGCGCGCAGATCGCCGCGCTGCGCGAGGAGATCTACGCCCTGTGCGGCGTCGCGCCGTTCAACCTCAACAGCACGCAGCAGCTGGGCGACGTGCTCTTTAATACGCTCGGCCTGCCGGCAAAGAAGAAGACCCAGCGCGGCTACTCCACCGACGCGGAGACCCTGCAGGAGCTCTCCGCCCTGCATCCTGTGATCGACAAAATCCTGCTCTACCGCCAGATCAGCAAGCTGAGCAGCACCTATATCGACGGCCTGCTGCGCCTGACCGGGCGCGACGGGCGTATCCACACCTGGTTTGACCAGACCATCACCGCCACGGGCCGCATCTCCTCGAGCGAACCGAATCTGCAGAATATCCCGGTGCGCACGCAGATGGGCCGCGAGATCCGCCGCGCGTTCATCGCAAAGCCCGGCTGCGTGCTCGTGGACGCCGACTATTCCCAGATCGAGCTGCGTCTGCTGGCGCACCTCTCCGGCGACGAGGCGATGTGCGACGCATTCATCCGCGGGCAGGATATCCACGCCCGCACGGCTGCCGAGGTATACGGCGTGCCGCTTGAGGAGGTCACGCCGCAGATGCGATCAAGCGCCAAGGCCGTCAACTTCGGCATCGTCTACGGCATCAGCGATTTCGGTCTGGCCGCCAACCTGCACATCTCCCGGAAGGAGGCGGCAGAGTTCATTGAGCGCTACTTCGCCCGCTACGGCGCTGTGCGCGCGTTCATGGACAAATGCGTCAGCCAGGGCAAGGCCGAGGGCTATTCCGTCACGATGTACGGCCGCCGCCGCCCGCTGCCGGAGCTGTCCTCCTCCAATTACAATCGCCGCCAGTTCGGCGAGCGCGCCGCGATGAACACCCCCGTGCAGGGCGCAGCCGCCGACATCATCAAGATCGCCATGAACGCCGTGCACGCCGCGCTTGCAAAGGAAGGCCTTCAGGCAAAGCTGATCCTGCAGGTGCACGATGAGCTGATCATCGAATGCCCTGAGGCGGAGGAAGCGCGCGTGACGGCGCTGCTCAAGGCCTGCATGGAAGGCGCAGCCTCCCTGCGCGTGCCGCTGGTGGCCGATGTGCACGCCGGTCATTCGTGGTTTGATACGAAATAACGGATGCATCCCCTCATATTCCACACAGGAGAATCATCATCTATGAAAATCGGACTGACCGGCTCCATCGCCTGCGGCAAGAGCACCGTGAGCGCATATCTGCGTTCACTGGGCTTCTTCGTCGCCGACGCGGACGCCATCTCCCATGCGCTCACCGCGCCAGGCGGCAGCGCGCTGCCGCTGCTGCGCGAGGCCTTCGGCGACGGCGTCTTCGACGGCGAAATCCTCAGCCGCGCGCGGCTGGGCAGCCTCGTCTTTGGCGATCCCGCACAGCGCGAGCGGCTCAACGCCATCCTGCATCCGCTGATCATCGGCGAGCTGCAGGCGCAGCTGTGCAAAGCCGATACCGGCGGCGCGCCCGTATTTGGCGACGTGCCGCTGCTCTATGAGTGCGGCATGCAGGATATGTTTGATCAGATCTGGGTGATGTGCGTCCCGCGCGATGTGCAGCTTGCGCGGATCGTCGAACGCGACGGACTGAGCGAGGCGGACGCCGCGCGGCGCATCGACGCGCAGATGCCGCTTGCGCGCAAATGCGCCATGGCCGACGCCGTCATTTCCACCGACGGCACAATCGAAGAGACGCAACGGCAGGTCCTCGCCCTGCTCAGGGATACCGCGCAAAGGAGGCAGCCATGAACAACACCCCCGCCCCGCATCGCAGACGACGGCAGAGCGCCATCCCGGAGGAGAACCCCGTGCCCGTCGTCCGCAGGCGCAGAGCGCAGGCCGCCGCCATGCAGGATTCTGCCGCGCAGGATTCTGCCGCGCAGCATGCTCCCGTGCGCCGCAGCGCAGCGCGCAGCAGCGCTTCCTCTTTTCTGGAGCAGATTCCCCTGCCGGTTCGCGTCGCGCTCATCGCGCTGTGCCTGCTCGTGTTCTTCACCTGCGCCGTCTCCGTCACGCGCAGCTATCTCGCCGCGCAGGAGGAGCGCCGCCGCCTGGAGGCGGAAGCCGCCGAGCGCGCGCAGCATCCGCTTGAATACGCGGACATGATCACGTACTATGCCGCCGTGCAGGGGCTGGATCCCGCGCTGGTGAGCGCCATCATCCTGTGCGAATCGAGCTTCAACCCGAAGGCGGAGAGCTATCTGGGCGCACGCGGGCTGATGCAGCTGATGCCCGACACGGCCGAATGGGTCGCCCATAAGCTCGATGAGGACGACGCATCCTACACCTTCGACCGGCTGTACGATCCGGAGACGAACATACGCTTCGGCGCCTGGTATCTGGGCTATCTCTCCCGCCGCTTTGACGGAGACGCGACGAAGATCGTCTGCGCCTATCACGCCGGACAGGGCAATGTCGACGCATGGCTCAAAAACCCGCAGTACAGCCGCAACGGCGTGACGCTAGACGTCATCCCCACCAGCGACACCGCCGCCTATGCCTCCCGCGTGCTGCGCGCGATGGAGGTCTACCGCAAGTATTATTTCCCCGCCGCCACGCAGCAGCCCGCTGCCTGAAAAGGAGTCTTATCCATGCGCAATCGCTTTTTCATCCCCGTCCTCTCGCTCGCGCTGATCCTTGCGCTGGCTGCGCCCTGCTGTGCGCTCGCCGAGGGCTTGAACTACCTCACCTGTGCCATCGTCGCCACAGACGATCTGGCGCTGCGTCCGCTGGAGCTGAACCAGCGCGACGTCGTCAGCGTGCTGGATCTGGTCTACGAGGGGCTCTTCGCCATGGACGATGATTACGTTCCCCAGCCGAAGCTCGCCTATTCCTATGACTTCATCAGCGACGGCCGCCGCCTGCGCATCACGCTGCGCGACGACGTCACTTTCCATAACGGGCAGAAGCTCACCGCGCACGACGTCGTAGCGACGCTTGATTACATGTACGCGCTCTCCGGCTTTGACGAGGATCTCAATTCCGAGGTCGAACTGACCGACCGCGGGCTGTACTATTCCACGTTCTACTCCGTGCGCGGCTGGGAGGCCGAGAGCGACACGTCCCTGCTGCTCAGCCTGCGCCGCGCGAGCTTCGGCTCGCTGTATGCGCTCACCTTCCCCATCCTGCCCGCAGGCGAGGTGGCCAACGAAATGCCCGCGGGCACCGGCCCGTACATGTACGACGGCTATGAGCGCGGCAGCGGCATCTGGCTGCGCGCAAATGAAGGCTGGTGGCAGCGCACGCCGCAGGTGAAGAACATCCTGGCCAACATCTACCGCGACGCCGAAAAAGCGCTGCTCGCCTTTGATGCGCAGGACGTGGATATCGCCATGACGCGCTCGATCAACGCCTCGCGCTACTCCGGCTCGCTGAGCTCCTTCTCCCTCTCCGCGCGCACGCGCCAGCTCGAGGCGCTGCTCATCAACCGCGCCTACTCCCTCTTTGAAAGCGACAAAAACGGCGACAACCTCGTGCGCGAGGCGGTCGCCTACGCCATCAACCGCAGCGAGCTGATCTCCTCCGTCTATCAGGGCATGGCGACCGTCGCCTACACGCCCATCCCCGCTGGTACGTGGGTCTCCAACGAGTCCACCATCCGCGACATCTACGACCCGCTGATGGCCGAGTCGCTGCTGGATCAGGCCGGATGGAAGATGGCAGATGACGGCAAGCGCTACAAGGGCAAGAAGGAGATGGAGTCCCTGCGCATCCTCGTCTATGACGAGCCAGGTTCCACCGTGCGCACCAACGCCGCCAACAAGATCAAGGAGCAGCTGCAGGCCGTGGGTATCCCCGCCTACGTCGCCACATGGACGCGCGACGAGGTGCTCGTCAAGCTGCGCAGCGGCGACTATTCCATCGCGCTGGTCGCCTTCAACTTCGACGTCGGCCCCGATCCGGGCTTCACCCTGACCTCGACCGCCAGCTGCAACTACACCCGCTACCGCTCCACCGACATGAACAACCTGCTCACCCAGCTCCGTTCAAGCGTCACGCAGGCGGATTATCAGTTCGTCATGAACCTGATTCAGGATCAGTTCGAGCAGGATATTCCCTATATTCCGCTGTACTGGCGCGCAGGCGCGCTGCTCTCGCGAAACGCATTCACCAATGCGCGCGACATCCGCGAGCTGGAGCTGCTGCGCGGCGTGGAGAGCTTCACCAGCAAATAACCTTGATCCGTGCGCAGCGCCGCTTTCCCGGCTTGGGAGGCGGCGCTTTTTTGCGTCTCAGCAGGCATGATCCGCTGCGGCAAATCGCCGCAGATACAAAAATCCTCTCCCTTCTGGGAGAGGTAAGTATTCTGCTTCTGCAGTCTACTTTCTGTCCGACGCGGACAGCCAGCGCCTGCCCCGCAGGCGAACAAGGAACAGCATGCCGCCGATCACCAGATCGGAGATCATGCCGGTCCACACGCCGATCAGCCCCATCCGGGGCGCGAGCAGCGCGGCCACAGGCAGGCGAACGCCCCACATGGTCAGGAAGTTGATCAGGCTGGGCACGAGCGTGTCGCCCGCGCCGCGGAACACGCCCGAGGCGACGATGGACGCGGCGAACATCGGCTCGGCAAACGCCACCAAGCGCAGCCCCCGCGCGCCCAGCGCCACAACCTCGGCGTCCGGGCTCATGATCCCGATCATCAGCGGCGCAAACGCATACATGAGCGCACCGCTCACAGACATGACAAGCATGCCCAGCGCCGTCGTCAGCCAGCCAAGCCTTCGGGCCATGTCCTTTCTGTTCGCGCCGATGCTCTGCCCGATCAGCGTCGTCGCGGCGGCGGCGATGCCGTAGCCCGGCATATAGCAAAAGCCCTCCGCCGTCACGCCGAAGGAATTGGCCGCGATAGCGACCGTGCCCAGCGGCGCGACGATGCGCGTAGCCATCACCTGCGCGCCGCTCATGATCACGCGCTCCACGCCCAGCGGCACGCCGATGCGCAGCCAGCGCGTAAAGTGTCTGCGGCGCAGAGGCAGCCTTTCTCCCCTGCGCAGGCGCAGCATGGGCGAGCGCACAAGCAGGAAAAACAGCATCAGAAGGGCCGTCACTGCCTGCGCAAGCGCCGTACCCAGCGCCGCGCCTGCCACGCCCATGCCTGCGCCGGGGATGCGCACGCCCAGAAGAACCGTCTCCGGGAAGATGAGCAGCATGTTGAATACAACATCCATCAGGCACATGAGCACGTGCAGCACGCTCGGCACGCGCATGTTGCCGCTGGCCTGCAGCATACCGCCGGCGAGATTGTTCAGCTGGACAAACGGCAGGCTGAGCGCATAGATGAGAAAGTATGCGGACGCATCGGCGCAGATCGCGCTCTCGCCGCCCAGCCAGGCGGGCAGGCCGCCGCTGAGGAGCGCGCCCGCGCAGGCGATGACCGCCGCAAAACCGACCGCCACGACAAACGCCTGCTTCATCACCGCGCGCGCCTCTTTCTCCTCGCCCGCGCCGATGTGCTGCGCCGTCTGCACCGTATAGCCCGTGACAGAGGCCTGGCATATGCCGTTAAACAGCCATGTGCTCGACGCCATCAGGCCGATGGACGCGGACGCTGCCGCGCCCAGACGGCCGACCATGGAAGCGTCGATATACTGCATGATGATATGGGAAAGCTGCGCCAGAATCGCAGGGACGCTCAGCTGAAGGATCAGCTGAATCTGCTCCCGCGTGTTCATCGCATCGCCTGCGCGCATCTTTGCCAGCAAGTCTTCTTTCATGTTTCTTCCGTTCCCCGTCTGCATGTTGATGGATCATTCCAGCATTATATTCGCTGTCCTGCACGGTTTTCCTGCATGCAAAAGCGGCTCAGCCGAAGCTGAGCCGCCCTTTGATTCAGTTGGGAATCTCTGCGTTCAGAGCATTACTTGCCCATCGCAGCGGACTCGCCGGCGATACGGCCGAAGACGATGGTATCAGCCAGCGCGTTGCCGCCCAGGCGGTTGGAGCCGTGGATGCCGCCGGTGACTTCGCCAGCCGCATACAGGTTCTCGATGACCGCGCCGTTCTCGTTGTAAACGCGGCACTTGCTGTCGATGCGCACGCCGCCCATGGTGTGGTGGACGGTCGGGACGCGCGGGCCGGCGTAGAACGGGCCGTTGTCGATGGCCGGTCCGAACAGGGTGCGGCCGAACTCATCCGGCTGACCCTCGAGGTCGCCGCCGATGCAGTGACGGTTGTACTCAGCGATGGTCGCAACGAGGTTCTCGGCCGGAACGCCCATCTTCTCAGCCAGCTCCTCAAGGGTGTCGGCCTTCACGGCGCGGCCAGCCTCAACCAGCTGGTTCGCGGTCTCGCCGAAGTTGTTGAGCTCGTCGCCGGTCGGATAGGTGTCGGAGTCCATGACGATCCACATGTAAGCGTCTTCCTGAGCGAACAGGTCGCGGGTCATGTCGTCGCGGCGGCCGCCCTCATCGCCGTAGCGGAGGCCGGACTTGTTGACGAAGATACGGGTATCGACGCCGTGCTCGATGTTGCCGGAGAGGGAGCCGGTCTTCGGGTCGCCCAGCGGGAGGAGCTGGATGTTGCCCATCTGGATGAAGTCCGCATTCAGAGCCTGCAGCATCTTCACGCCGTCGCCGGTCGCGCCTTCGTGGTTGGTGGAGAGAACCTTCTCATCCAGCATGCCCCAGATGGCGTCATACGCCATACGGAGCTGAACGTTCTTGGAGAAGCCACCGGTCGCCACGACAACGCTCTTGGCGTTGATGGTGATGGTGTTGCCGGTCTCGCCGGTGGCGACGATGCCGCAGGCGGCGCCGGTCGCGTCGGTCAGGATCTTCTCAGCCTTGGTGTTCAGACGCAGATCGATCTTGTCGGTCTTGTCGATGTACTTGGTGTAGGTGTCGAAGAAACCGGTAGCAGCCGGCATCATCGGCTTCCAGGCGCGCGGCCACAGGCCGCCGGAAACGGTGAAGACGCCCTCTTCGCCGTACCACTCCATGCCCAGGGACTTGGTCCACTGGATGCCGTCGTAGGCGTTGGAAACCAGGGTCATGATCAGCTCCGGATCGCCCTGATAGTCGCCGCCGGAGTAGGTCTGCTGGAAGTGCCAGTTCACAGAGTCGTTCTGCTTGATGGCGAACTCGCTGCGGTCCTCAACAGCGTTGACAGCGCCGCCAGCGAGGATGGTGTTGCCGCCGACCTTGGGCATCTTCTCAACGACGATGACCTTCGCGCCGTTCTGCTCGGCGGTGATGGCAGCAGCCAGGCCCGCGCCGCCCGCGCCGATAACCACGACGTCGGCCTCGAGGGTCTCGTCAGCGGCCTTCTCCACGACGATTTCCTTCTTCTCCATCAGCGCGGTGGTATCCACGCCGTTGTTCTCCAGAGCGGCCTTCACGCCCGCCAGGATCGCGTTGGAGGTCATGGTCGCACCGGCGACAGTGTCGACATTGATGGAGTTAAGCGCCACCATGTCGGCCGGGAGCTTCTCGCACGGGAGCTCGCAGATGCCGGGGGTGTCCTTGCACTCATCGACGGTCACAGCCGCGATGGAGCCGTCGTCAGCCAGGGTAACGGTCACAGTGACCGCGCCCACGCCGCCGATCTGGGAGTCGACCGTCGCGGTGTAGCTGGTGTCAGCCACAGCCAGGACAGCGGTCATCATCAGCGCAAGCGCGATGATAACGGAAAGAATCTTCTTCATAGGTTCTTCCTCCTTTTTATTTTCGATTGACAAATCAATGTCAATCGTTTGAAGCCAGTATACTACCAAAAGCCACTTTCGAAGCAAGGGGTTTTTTCAAAATTCTTCTATTTTTTATCAAAGTCTTCCATATACACCGCTTTTACTCACTCAAAGAGCATATATGTGTCATAAAAATGCCGACGTACGCCGCCTGAGCAGTCCACCACCAGCTGATTGCCGAACATCGTCCCCTTCTGTACAAAGTGATGCTCTCCGGCAAAGTTCAGAATGGGCGCAAAAATCACATCCGGATTCCCGTACTGCTCCTCGCCGCAGCAGACAGAAGCATGCAGCGCCATACCGCCCGGTATGCGCCGCACGGCAGGATCATCTGCATCCAGCCCATGCTGCGCAGCGCTGCGGGAAGAAATCATCAGCGTATGAAAGCCGCGCGCCGCCGCCCTGTCACGGCAGATACTCAGGCTTACAGCCGGCATCGCCTCCAGCCAGCGCTGCATCAGCTGCTGCACGCGCTTGTCCTTCGGAATCATGCCTGCCGAACCGGGGCAGAACATCAGCATATCCTCTGCCGGACGGATATCCACACAGCTTTCGCTGGCCATCGCCTCCTCACCCAGGATGATCAGCCGGTCGATCTCCTGCGCCAACGCCGCATATTCGCGCGAAAGCCGCAGTGCGTCATCCCTTTTTTCGCGGATACGCGCCATCACCTGACCGCCCGTCATGCCATCCGCGCTGAACTGGCTGGCGATATCGCGCACAGGCACACCCATTGCACGGTACTTCTTTGCGCTGATCAGACGGTTGATATCCGCCTCCTCATAGTAGCGTCTGCCGCTTTCCTGCTTGGGCGTGTCGATGATGCCTTCCTTCTCATAAAAGTGCAGCGCGCTGGTCGTCATGCCCAGCACGCGGGAAACGTCGCCGATGGAATAGCGCAAGGGAGACACCTCCTCAAAACCTAAAGCCGCTTTCGATTTCTGACAGTTTTTTGTGTGCAGATCGCTGCAGGAAGGAAGCATGTCATCCATTTGCCGCATGAGACCTCATCCGTCTTGCTGCGGCATGGGACCTCATCCGTCTTGCCTTCGGCGATCCACCTTCCCCAAAGGGGAAGGTTTATTCTGTGGTTTTGCAATACTGCATTGGGCAGAACCATATTGACCTTCCCCCTTGGGGAAGGTGCCCGAAGGGAGAATGAAATTCCCTGCCGCAGCCGGATGCCCAAAGGCAGCAACCTCTGCAGACGTACACAATCCTCTGTTCTGATTGTACACAGAATTGCCAAAAAGATCAATGTTTATAGGCAAATTCCCTCGATTATGCTATAATACCCTGTGCTGATTTCTGATTCGGAGGATCATATGGATCGTTTTGATATTGTGGTCGTCGGCGCGGGCCATGCCGGCTGCGAGGCGGCGCTCGCCTGTGCGCGCATGGGCATGCGCACCCTGCTGCTGACGCTCAACCTCGACGCCATCGCGCTCATGCCCTGCAACCCGGCCATCGGCGGCACGGGCAAGGGACATCTGGTGCGCGAAATCGACGCGCTGGGCGGCGAGATGGGGCTGGCGATCGACGACACGTTCATCCAGTCCCGCATGCTCAACACCGGCAAGGGGCCTGCCGTCCATTCCCTGCGCGCGCAGGCGGACAAGCGCGCCTATCAGGACAGGATGAAGCGCGCGCTCTTTGCGCAGCAGAATCTCGAGGTGCGCCAGGGCGAGTGCGGCGAAATCCTGACGGAAAACGGCTGCGTGACCGCTGTCCGCACGACGACCGGCGCACATATCGCCTGCAAAGCCGCTGTGATCTGTTCCGGCGTGTACATGGACAGCCGCATCATCATCGGCGAGTGCAGCTGGATGGGCGGCCCGCAGGGGCTGCTCGCCTCCGCGCATCTGGCAGGCGCGCTCAAAAATCTGGGCGTCTCGCTTCGCCGCTTCAAGACCGGCACGCCCCCGCGCATCGACGCCGCCTCCATCGACTTTGACGAGATGGAGCCCCAGCCCGGCGACGACGTGATCACTCCGTTCTCCTTCATGACCGACGGCGCGCTCCATAACCGCGCCATGTGTTACCTGACCTACACCAACGAGGACACGCACCGCATCATCCGCGAGAACATCCACCGCGCGCCGATGTACGCCGGCACGATCAACGGCACCGGCGCACGCTACTGCCCCTCCATCGAGGACAAGATCATGCGCTTTGCGGATAAGGATCGCCACCAGCTCTTCCTTGAGCCGGAGGGTCTTGAAACCAATGAATGGTACGTCCAGGGGCTGTCCACCTCGCTGCCCGAGGACGTGCAGATCGCCATGCTGCACACCATTCCCGGCCTCAGGCGCGCGCGCGTGCTGCGTCTTGCCTACGCCATCGAATATGAGTGCATCGATCCCCTCCAGCTGCGGCAGGATCTCTCGCTTCGCGCGCTGCAGGGCCTGTACTTCGCCGGGCAGATCAACGGCACCAGCGGCTACGAGGAGGCCGGCGCGCAGGGCGTCATCGCCGGCATCAACGCCGCCCGCTTTGTTCAGGGGAAGGACGGCGTCATCCTCGGCCGCGACCAGGGCTATACCGGCGTGCTGATTGACGATCTGACGACCAAGGGCACCAACGAACCCTACCGGATGATGACCAGCCGCTGCGAATACCGGCTGCTGCTGCGGCAGGACAACGCCGACCTGCGCCTGACGGAAATCGGCCATGCGGCCGGCCTTGCCAGCCGCGAGCGCCTTGAGCGCATGCTCCGCAAGCGCGAAAGAACGGCCGAGGTGCTTGCCCGGCTTGAAAAGACGTGGATTCCCCGCAGCGAAGCGCTTGACGCATGGCTCGCGTCCCACGGCCAGGGCAAGGCGGCGGGAAGCCTCTGCGCCGCGGATCTCATCCGCCGTCCCGGCATCGTCTACGCCGATCTTGAGGCCATTGACCCCGGCTATGAGCCTCTGCCCGCCGATATCGAGCAGCAGGTCGATATCTCCCTGCGCTATGACGGATACCTTGAAAAGGAGCGCAAGCAGGTGGAATCCTTCCGCCGGGCGGAAAACACGCTGCTTCCGCAGGGCTTTGACTACATGACGCTTGAGGGCCTGCGCATCGAGGCGCGCCAGAAGCTCACCGCCCAGCAGCCCCGCTCCCTCGGAGAGGCGGGCCGCATCTCCGGCGTATCGACGGGCGATATCACGGTGCTGATGGTCTGGCTTGAAAAGCTGCGGCAGGAAGAAAAACGCAGAGCGCAAATGTGAATATGATCGATGAGACCGTTCCATCGGACGGTCTTTTTTCTTTTTCCCTCTTGTCATATACCCCCAGGGGGTATATAATCAAGACATCTAACAAACCGAGGTGAAGATCATGAACGAATCGTCATGCTGCTGCCGCAAGACCAAGGAACGCTCCGAAAAGGAACTCCGGGATCTGCTCAACAGGCTCAGCCGGATTGAAGGACAGATCCGCGGCATCCGCGGCATGATCGAAAAAGACGCATACTGCACCGACGTGCTGACGCAGGTGGCCGCTGCCAACGCCGCGCTGGGCAGCTTCACCAAGGTGCTGCTCGCCAGCCACATCCGCTCCTGCGTCGCACAGGACATCCGCGACGGCAAGGACGAGACGATCGACGAACTGGTTGAGACCCTGCAGCGGATTATGCGATGAATCCGGATATAAGGAGGTATTCATTTGAATCAATACAACGTAACCGGCATGAGCTGCGCTGCATGCAGCGCGCGCGTTGAAAAGGCCGTATCCGCCGTCCCCGGCGTAACGGCATGCTCCGTCAGCCTGCTGACCAACTCCATGGGCGTTGAGGGCAGCGCATCCAGCGCCGCCGTCGTCGCCGCCGTGGAAGCTGCAGGCTACGGCGCATCCCTGAAGGGAGAGCCCGGTGCGTCCGCCTCCCCGTCCTCCGCGCCCGGCGAGGACGCGCTGGCAGACCGCGAAACCCCCGTACTCAAAAAGCGGCTGATCGCCTCGCTCGGCTTCCTGATCGTACTGATGTACTTCTCCATGGGCTATGCCATGTGGGGCTGGCCAGCGCCCGCCTTCTTCCATGGCAATCCCGTCGCGCTGGGGCTTTTGCAGCTGCTGCTCTCGGCGATCGTCATGGTCATCAACCAGAAGTTCTTCATCAGCGGCTTCAGGGGGCTCATGCACAGAGCGCCCAACATGGATACGCTCGTCGCCCTTGGCTCCGGCGCATCCTTTATCTACAGCACATACGCGCTCTTTGCGATGAGCAGCGCGCAGGCGCGCGGTGATTTTTCTGCCGCAGCGCATTACGTGCATGAATTCTACTTTGAGTCCGCCGCGATGATCCTCGCGCTCATCACCGTGGGCAAGATGCTTGAAGCGCGCTCCAAGGGCAAGACGACCGACGCGCTCCGCAGCCTGATGAAGCTCGCGCCCAAAACCGCCGTGCTTGAGCGCGGCGGACAGGAAATCACCGTGCCGATTGAGCAGGTGCGCAAGGGCGACGTCTTCCTCGTCCGCCCGGGCGAAAATATCCCGGTGGACGGCGTCGTGCTTGAGGGCGAGAGCGCGGTGAACGAATCCGCACTGACCGGCGAAAGCATCCCGGTGGACAAGGCGCCGGGCGACGCCGTCTCCGCTGCGACGGTCAACCAGTCCGGCTTCCTGCGCTGCGAAGCGACGCATGTGGGCGAGGATACCACGCTCTCCCAGATCATCAAACTGGTCTCCGACGCCGCCGCGACCAAGGCGCCGATCGCCAAGGTCGCCGACCGCGTGTCCGGCGTATTCGTCCCCGCCGTCATCTCCATCGCCGCCGTCACCATCGCCGTCTGGCTCCTTGCCGGGCAGAGCATCGGCTTCGCGCTGGCGCGCGGCATCTCCGTGCTGGTCATCAGCTGTCCCTGCGCGCTCGGCCTGGCCACGCCCGTGGCCATCATGGTCGCAAGCGGCATGGGCGCGAAAAACGGCATCCTCTTCAAAACCGCCACATCCCTTGAAGAGACCGGAAAGACGCAGATCGTCGCCCTTGACAAGACCGGCACGATCACCAAAGGCGAGCCCAGCGTCACCGATCTCCTCCCCTGCCCCGGCGTGAGCGAAACGGAGCTGCTCTCCCTCGCCGCCGCGCTTGAGCAGAAGAGCGAGCATCCCCTCGCCCGCGCTGTGATGCAGCGTGCCCAGGCGGACGGCGTATTCATCGCCGATGTGAGCGACTTCGCCGCCCTGCCCGGAAACGGCCTGACCGCGCGCCTTGACGGCGCAAAGCTCACCGGCGGCAGCCTCAGATACATGCAGACCGTCGCCAGAATCAGCCCCGAGATGAAAAAGCACGCCAACCAGCTCGCCGAAGAGGGCAAAACCCCTCTGCTCTTCGCCAAAGACCATGCGCTGCTGGGCATGATCGCCGTGGCCGACGTCATCAAGGAGGACAGCGCCGAGGCCATCCGCGCGCTTCAGCGCATGGGCATTCACGTCGTCATGCTCACCGGCGACAACGCGCGCACCGCGCGCGCCATCGGGCGCGAGGCCGGCGTAGACGAGGTCATCGCAGGCGTGCTGCCCGACGGCAAGGAAAGCGTCATCCGCAGGCTGAAGGAAAAAGGCAAGGTCGCCATGGTCGGCGACGGCATCAACGACGCCCCCGCCCTCACCCGCGCGGATATCGGCGTCGCCATCGGCGCAGGCACGGATATCGCCATCGACGCGGCGGACGTCGTGCTGATGCACAGCCGTCTTTCCGACGTGCCCGCCGCCATCCGCCTGAGCCGCGCGGCGCTCAAAAACATTCACGAGAACCTGTTCTGGGCGTTCTTCTACAACGTCATTGGCATTCCGCTGGCCGCCGGCGTGTTTTATCCCTTGCTCGGCTGGAAGCTCAATCCCATGTTCGGCGCGGCCGCGATGAGCCTGTCGAGCTTCTGCGTGGTCTCCAACGCTCTGAGACTGAATCTTTTTAAGCTGCATTCTGCAGGAAAAGATAAAAAACTGAGCCGGACCTATTCCGGCGCGCTGCTCCCGGAGATAAGCATCCCCCTGAGCGGCGACACCATCATTGAAGAAGACATGAAGGAGGAACAAACCATGGAAAAGACGATGAAGATCGAAGGCATGATGTGCATGCACTGCGAAGCCCGCGTCAAGAAGATTCTTGAAGCGATCGACGGCGTGACCGCCGCTGCCGTCAGCCATACTGCAGGCACCGCCGTGCTCACGCTTGAGAAGGACGTGGACAACGCCGTGCTGACCAAGGCGATCGAGGATCAGGACTACAAGGTGCTGGGGATCGAGTAATACAGGACACGCAAAAGGCGCGCAGATATTCTACGCGCCTCTTTGTTTGCCAGCAAAAGCGCCTCAAGCACTCCCTCAGTCTGCCTTCGGCAGCCAGCTCCCTCAAGAGGGAGCCCTCAACGATACTTATCAGAAATAAGAGAGACATACTCTGATAAGCCGCTTTGATACCTCCCTCAGGAGGGAGGGGGACCGTCCGAAGGACGGTGGAAGGAGTGCCGAACGGGTAATCAACCAGAAAAACGACTTGTGTCGACAATCAAAGGCGCGCAGATATTCTACGCGCCTCTTATTATTTGAGCTGTCTTTTACAGGTAGGGAATCATGTCGGCCAGACGGCCAAAGATCAGGTGCGGCTCGACGTCGGAGTTTTCCACCGTCTCCATCGTCGCCTCGCCGGAGAGGACGAGGATGCCGGTCATGCCGTGGTTGACGCCGGTAGCCACGTCGGTATACAGGCGGTCGCCGACCATCGCCATCTCCTCGAGCTGAAAGCCCGTGCGCATGAGCGCCTCGTCAACGATGCCCTTGTACGGCTTGCCGAGGATCACGTCCGCCTTGCGGCCCGTGCTCGCCTCGATGAACGCCATGATCGCGCCCATGTCGGGAATGAAGCCGGTTTCGGTCGGACAGTTGAAGTCCGGATGCGTAGCGATATATGGCTTTCCGTAGCGGATATAGTCGCAGAC
>JAFQOY010000026.1 GCA_017412025.1 Clostridia bacterium
CTGTATGCGTTCATCGTCGGCAAGTTCATCTATAAGAAGCTGAGCCTTCGCAAGCATCTGATCCCGATTCTGCTGGAGTCCATCGCAGGCACCTCTGCGGTCGTGCTGATCATGGTTTCCGCTAACGTCTTTGGTCAGTATCTGACGATGATCAACCTGCCGAGGATTCTGGCCAACGCCATCCTGGCGCTGACCACGAACAAGCACGTCTTCTTCATCCTGGTCAACGTGTTCCTGCTGATCATGGGCATGTTCCTGGAGGGCGGCGCGGTTCTGATGATCACGACCCCGCTGCTCTTGCCGGTTGCCACGCAGCTGGGCATCGACGTGTACCACTTCGGTCTCGTCGCCATCGTCAACATCATGATCGGTGGTCTGACGCCGCCGTTCGGCTCGATGATGTTCACCGTCTGCGGTATCACGGGCACGCAGATTTCCGATTTCCTCAAGGAAATCTGGCCGTATATTCTGGCGCTGGTCATCGTCCTGGTCCTCTGTACGTACTTCCCGATCCTGATCACCATCGTTCCGGATCTCATGTACGGCTAATTGAAAAGGATTGCTCGATTGCTTTGAGCTTATGAAGTCTGGGTGGCTCAAAACGCCATCCAGACTTTTTTCAAAGCGGCTGTTAAGAAATGGAATCACAGACAGATATTGGAGAAGCACATGATCTACTACCAGGTTACCATGCGGCACAGCGAAAAGACGTTTACGCTGCTGGCGCACAAGCAGTACGATCTGTTCTGCAGAAAGAATTATGTTGTGCGCAGCATCATCAGCATTGCGGCAATGGCCGCGGGCATCATCCATTTTTCGCAATGGTGGGGTGTGCTGCTGATCGTGTATGCGTCGTATCTGACGTCGAGCAAGTATGCGCAGGCGAATCACACCGCAGGCAAGCTGGTCAAGGGAATCAAGGCGGCAGGGCTTGAATTTCCTGTCTCGAGGTATTTGTTCCGCGAAAATGCGATGGAGATCATCACGATGCCGGAAAATACGTCGCTGGGCGATCCGCTGATGTACAGCGACGTGCTGAAGATGGGGGAGGACGGCGATTATTTTTATCTCTTCCGCGATCAGTTCGGCGGGTACATGATCCCCAAATCTGAGCTTGAAAAAGATGTTGATGACTTCCGCTTCTTTCTGGAGCAGAAGACGGGCAAAACCTTTCAGACTCAGATTGCACCGGTGTTCAAGCTGCTGCGCAGACTGGACGCCAATCAACGCAAAAAACGAATGTCGTAACGATATCGTCAATGTCATCATGCAAAGGAGAGTACCAACATGCGCGATATTATTGTGATCGGCGCGGGCGTTTCCGGCTGTGCCGTGGCGCGCGAGCTGTCCCGCAAGAAGGCGGATGTGCTCGTCGTCGAGCGCGAAGAGGACGTCTGCTGCGGAACGACCAAGGCCAACAGCGCCATCGTCCATGCCGGCTATGATGCGGCAAACGGCAGCCTGATGGCGAAGCTGAACGTCGAGGGCAGCCGCATCATGCCGGAGCTTTCGAAGGAGCTGGATTTCCACTACAAGATGAACGGCAGCCTCGTCGTCATGCTCAGCGAGGAGGACCGTCCGAATCTCGTGAAGCTGTATGAAAACGGCGTGAAGAACGGCGTGGAGGGCCTGCGCATCATCGAGCGCGAGGAGCTCGTGGCCATGGAGCCCAACATCAGCGACAACGCGGTCGCTGCGCTCTACGCGCCCACCGGCGGCATCGTCTGTCCGTTCGGCCTGACCTTCGCGCTGGCGGAAAACGCTGCGAAGAACGGCGTTGAGTTCAAGTTTGATACCGTCGTGACCGGCCTCACGCAGATCGAGGGCGGCTGGGTCGTGCACACCAACCAGGGCGATCTGGAGGCGAAGGTGGTCGTCAACGCCGCCGGCGTCTATTCCGACGTGATCCACAACATGGTCTCCGACGACCGCATGACCATCACCCCGCGCAGGGGCGACTATTTCCTGCTGGACCGCACCACAGGCGGCCACGTAAAGAACACCATCTTCCAGCTGCCGGGCAAGTTCGGCAAGGGCGTGCTCGTTGCGCCGACCGTGCATGGCAACACCATCGTCGGTCCGACGGCCATCGACATGGATGACAGCCGCAAGGAAGCGACCAGCACCACACAGGAGGGCCTTGACGAGGTCCGTGCCAAGTGCGGCCTGGCGGTCAAGAACGTGCCGCTGCGTCAGGTGATCACCAACTTTGCCGGCCTGCGCGCGCATGAAGCCCGCCATGACTTCTTCATCGGTGAGGTGAAGGATGGCTTTGTCGACTGCGCCGCGATCGAGTCCCCGGGTCTGTCCAGCGCGCCGGCTATCGGCAGGATGGTCGCGGGCATCGTCACTGACATCCTCGGCCTTGAGGACGATCCGACGTTTGACGGCACGCGCAAGGGCATCCTGGATCCCAAGGAGCTGAGCTTTGAGGATCGCGCGAAGCTGATCAGGGAGAATCCGGCTTACGGCACCGTGATCTGCCGCTGCGAGACGATCACCGAGGGCGAAATCATCGACGCCATCCGCCGCGTCCCGGGCGCGAAGAGCCTGGACGGCGTGAAGCGCCGCACCCGCGCCGGCATGGGCCGCTGCCAGGGCGGCTTCTGCAGCCCGCGCGTCATGGAGATTCTCTGCCGTGAGCGCTGCGTGGACATGAACGACATCACCAAGGCCGGCGCAGGCTCCGAGCTGATCGTCGGCACGAATAAGGACAGGATCTGAGGAGGGGCAGCTATGAGAGAGTATGAACTTGTCATTATCGGCGGCGGCCCCGCGGGTCTTGCAGCGGCTGTGGCTGCGCGCAAGGCAGGCATTCAGGACGTCCTGATCCTCGAGCGCGACAACGAGCTCGGCGGCATTCTCAACCAGTGCATCCACAACGGCTTCGGCCTGCATACCTTCAAGGAGGAGCTGACCGGTCCGGAATACGCCGGCCGCTTCATCGCGCAGGTGCAGGAACTGGGCATCGAGTATAAGCTGAACACCATGGTCATGGATCTGGCGGCGGACAAGACCGTGACGGCCATGAACCGTGAGGACGGCCTCTTCCAGCTCCATCCCAAGGCGGTCATCCTCGCCATGGGCTGCCGTGAGCGTCCGCGCGGCGCGCTGAGCATCCCGGGCTACCGCCCGGCCGGTATCTATACCGCCGGTACCGCGCAGCGCCTGGTCAATATGGAAGGCTTCATGCCGGGCCGCAAGGTGGTCATCCTTGGCTCCGGCGATATCGGCCTGATCATGGCCCGCCGCATGACGCTGGAGGGCGCCGAGGTCAAGGTTGTGGCAGAGCTGATGCCGTATTCCGGCGGTCTCAAGCGCAACATCGTGCAGTGCCTGGACGACTACGGCATCCCGCTCAAGCTGAGCCACACGGTTGTGGACATCAAGGGCAAGAAGCGCGTGGAAGGCATTACCATCGCGCAGGTGGACGGCTTCAAGCCGATCCCGGGCACGGAGGAGTTCTACGAGTGCGACACGCTGCTGCTCTCCTGCGGTCTGATTCCGGAGAACGAGCTCAGCCGCAGCGCCGACGTGGAGCTCAGCCAGCTGACCAACGGACCGCTGGTCGGCGAGGACCTGCAGACCAACGTGCCGGGCATTTTCGCCGCAGGCAACGTGCTGCACGTCCATGATCTGGTCGATTTCGTATCCGAGGAAGCGTCTGCCGCCGGCCGCAACGCCGCCGCCTATATCCAGGGCGGCTGCCAGAACGGCGAGGCGAAGGAACTCAAGGTCGTCTGCGAAGGCGGCGTGCGCTACAGTGTGCCGGTGCGCATCTGCCCGGATCACCTGGCGGACGATGCGCTGGTTACCCTGCGCTTCCGCGTGGCCAATGTCTATAAGAACAAGAAGATCGTCGTGTATGCCGGCGAGGACGTCATCTTCAGCAAGAAGCGTCCGGTGCTCGCTCCGGGCGAGATGGAGACCGTCATTCTCAAGGCGAAGGTGCTCAAGCAGTACGCCGATCTTGACCATATCACCGTGACGCTGGAGGAGGCATAAGCATGAAAACTGTGAATCTGATCTGCATCGGCTGCCCGCTTGGCTGTCCTCTGACGGTGGAGATGGAGGGCAATGAGGTGAAGTCCGTTGCGGGCAACACCTGCCCGCGCGGCGACGCCTATGCCAAAAAGGAACTGACCAACCCGACCCGCATCGTGACGAGCACGGTTCGCGTGGCGGGCGGCAGGCTGGCGATGGTCTCCGTGAAGACCGAGAGCGACATCCCGAAGGGAAAGATCTTTGACTGCGTGAAGGCGCTCAAGGACGTTGAGGTGATGGCGCCCGTGAAGATCGGCGACGTGATCATCGAGAACGTTGCGGGTACGGGCGTGAACGTGATCGCGACCAAGAATGTGTAAACATATCCAGTGAAACAGGCGGAAGCCGGACGCAGTGCGCCCGGCTTCTGCGCCATTGGGAGGATAGAGATATGAGTGAAAAGAATCCGTCCGTCGTGTATCTGCGCGGCATGACCGATGAGCAGATCCGCGAAAAGCTGGCGAAGATCAAGTGCTTTCTCCTGGATATGGACGGCACGTTCTATCTGGGCGACAAGCTGATAGACGGCTCGCTTGAATTCCTGGCGGCGCTGGAGCGCACGGGCCGCACGGCGCGCTTTTTGACGAACAACTCCAGCAAGTCCGCCAGCGTCTACAAGAAGAAGCTGGAAAAGATGGGCGTTGACGAGCGCTACCGCGACGTGATGTCCTCCGGTCATGCGACCGTGCACTACTGCCTTGAGCATTTCCCGGGCAAGAAGTGCTACCTGCTGGGCAATCCGATGCTCCGCGAGGAGATGATCTCCATGGGGCTTGAGCTCACCGAGGACGACGCGGATTACGTGATCGTGGCCTTTGACACGACGCTTGACTATGCGAAGATGTGCAAGGTCTGCGACTATATTCGCTACGGCAAGCCGTATATCGCGACGCATCCGGACTTTAACTGCCCGACGGAGACCGGCTTTATTCCGGACATGGGCGCGATCATGGCGTTCATCGAGGCGAGCACGGGCCGCAAGGCGGACGTGATCGTCGGCAAGCCGCACAAGGGCATCGTCGATGAGGCGCTGCTGCGCACGGGCTTTGGCCTTGAGGAGATGGCGATGGTCGGTGACCGCCTCTATACGGACGTGGCCACCGGCGTCAGGCACGGCATGCAGGGTATCCTGGTGCTCTCCGGCGAGGCGACGATGGAGGATGTGGAAACGTCCGACGTGAAGCCGGATCTCATCTTCGGCAAGCTGGCGGATATGATTCCGTACCTGTAAGCCAAAACTGAATGAACA
>JAFQOY010000191.1 GCA_017412025.1 Clostridia bacterium
ACGGAAAACTGCAGGGCCGGATCCTGACGGGCATAACCGGCAGGAGCGAACCGGCGCGCGGAAAAGCGATGTGAAGGAGGAAAGACGATGAGCAGCTACGAAATGATGGACGAAAACGAGATGCCGGAAAACAGCGAGATGCCGGAAAACAACGAAATGATGGAAAACAACGAAATGATGGAAAACAACGAAGCGGCCGGCCAGGAGCAGCGCGGCGAGGCGATGGGGTACAGCGCATACGGCGAGAGGCCCCGTTACTCCTACGCCCCGTACAGCGATGGATGGGAGGGGCGCAGCCGCAGAGAAGGCGGGGAGGCGCCCAACCGCTGGCGCAGAGAAGTCAGGGAGGCGGCCACCCGCGAGTACTATACCCGGACCCGGAACGGACACAAGGAAGTGCTCGAGCGCGCGAAGTTCGGCCTTGAGCCGATCCCGAAGGAGGTCATGGGCGGACGTGCCGAGACCGGAGCGGAACAGCGGAAAGAGGCGGCCGAGGGCGGCGAGGCGATGGGCTATTCCTCTGGGTACTGGAAGCATGAACTGGAATGTGCGATAGCAAACGGCAATGAAATCGCAGCCAAGAATGCGAAAAAGAATTACGCGAGTGCGCTGGTGCGCGAGGGCAAGTACAAATAAGCATGATGCAGCATGAAAGCCCACTGAAAGGAGGATGCACATGAGCTACGAACTGGAAAACGTGGACGAGGAAATGCTGGAGCAGGAAGAAGCCGCCGAGCAGACGGAGCAGAATGAAGCATCCGAGAGCAGCGAAGCGATGGGTTACTCCCCTGAATTCTATAAGCACCAATACAAATCAGCAATGAAGGAAGGGGTTGAACCGGAGGAAAGGAAGTACTATGAGGACTCGGCGGTCAGGGCATTAAGAGCCGGCGAAAGGGTCGCATATAACATCATGATACTGAGTCTGGTGAGTGCCATCCATAACAGGCGGTAGCCTCGAAGATCAAATGACGGAGAAAGAGAAGCCAGTGATCAGGCGGACAAATATGCACTGAGGAACGAGACAAATGCGCTGGTGCGCGAGGGCGAGTACAAATAAGCATGATGCGGCGTGAACGCACGCGGAAAGGAAGGAACACATGAGCTACGAACTGGAAAACATGGACGAGGAAATGCTGGAGCAGGAAGAAAACGCCGAGCAGATGGAGCAGAAAGAGGCGGCCGAGGGCGGCGAGGCGATGGGCTACTCCTCCGACTACTACAAGAACGAGATGGCCAAGGCGCTGGAAAGCGGCAACAGGATCGCGTATGACTACGCGAAAAGGGACTGGGCGAGGGCCAAGGCGAGAGAAGAAACCTCGAAGATCAGGTAACGGAGGACGGGAAGATGGGCGATCAGGCATATCAATACCAGCTGAAGCTCGCGATCGACTACGGCAGCACGAACACGGTGATGGCGTTTTACGTCTATGAGCGCGACGGGGAAAACGGCTTTGTCAAATCCGCCAAGCTGATGCCGGAGGAGAACGTCAAGCGCATTCCCTCGATCATGGTGCTCAAGGCGGACAACCCGTACTGCGAGGCCGTGCAGGCGGACGCATACGGGCAGGAAGCGGAAAACATCGTCAAAAACAGCAACGAGAAGCCGGTCGTCTGCGACAACTTCAAGCAGAAGCTGTACACGGCGGAATCGGGCAGCGCGGAATACGCGAAGGGCGTGGAGCTGACGACGAAGTTCTTCGAGCATCTGCGCAAGGTCTACCTCAAGTCGATCTACAACATGCTGCCCCAGTACGTGCGCGACAGCCTGCAGGTGATCGTGTACCTCTCCACGCCCGTGCGCGGCAACCTGACGCACCGCACGCTGATGAAGAAGATCGCGCAGGACGCGGGCTTTACCGCGCAGAACGGCGTGACCGAGATCTGCACCGACTACAACGAGGCGCAGTGCGTGGTGCGCTACGCGATGGAGCACGCGCAGGATGAAATGAAGGACATGCTCGTTAAGGCGGGCACGCCGCAGGGCGCGCTGCTGATGTTCGTGGACGTGGGCGGCAGCACGATGGATATCAGCCTGGAGCGGCTGACCATCTCCACGGACGGCAGGGAGAAGATGGATCCGCTCGGCGAATGGCCGGACGCGGACGTCGCCTATCCGCTGGGCGGCTGCCTGGTGGACGCGGCGATCAAGGAGTATCTGATCGCACAGGGCTTTGCGGAGGAGGCGTATACGCGCGAAAAATGGGAGACCGCCGACGGCAAGTACCGCTTCCGCGTCTTCAAGGAGGAGAACAACCGCAAGCTCAGCGAGGGCGGCGTGATCGACAAGCTGGGCATGCTCGGCTCGGTCTGCTTTGACTATACGGAGGGCGTCGTCCCCAGCGTCAACTACAATAAGGCGGCCTCCGGCAAGATCGACAGGCAGATCTTTGAAGAGAAGATCTGCAGGGAATACGTCGAGCAGATGCATGCCGCCATCGGAAAGCTCTTTGCCGCGCAGCGCCATGTGGAGGGCATGCCGCAGGTGAAGCCTGCGGACGTGGACGCGGTGTTCCTCGCCGGCGACGGCAGCCGCCTGTTCGTCATCGAGGAGGCGCTGCGCAGCGAGCGGATGGGCCTCAAGCAGATCCGCGAAAAGCCGGAGCGCCTGTTCAACCGCTGGGAGAATCCTTCGCTGTGCTGCGCGCTGGGCGCGCTGGCGGAGACGAAGAACGTGGCGATGCCCAGCTACGCGGCCAACCAGTATATGGTGGAGATCGGCGTGTACGATCTGTCGGACTCGCTGGCGTTTGACTATATCAGGAAGCATCCGGATCTGCTCGACCCGGAAAAGCCCGGCTTTACGCTGGGCGGCAAGGAATTCACGTATCAGCGCCTCTTCGGCAGCGGCGTGAAGGTGGCGGATAAATTCGCGATGCTGCCCCAGCGGGCGTCGGGCGTTGACTGCAAGGAATATGTGGATCGCTGCCAGAGCAGCCTGATGCTGAGCGTGCACCTGTACCGGGTGAATGAGCAGGGCGAGATGAAGCTGCTGGGCGCGCCGTATGTGCATACGCTGAACCGCAAATTTTCGGACGCGCTGATCAACTTTCTCAAGCTCGTTCAGGAGACCGCGTTTCTGCTTCCCGCCAATCTGCTCGCCATGCTGGTAGACAAGGTGCTCAGCCTGATCGGAATCGAAACCCATATTGAAAAGGCGGTTGACAAGTATTCAAGGGCGAGGTATACGACGCTGCTGACCAAGGGCATGCTGGAGGCCGAACTGAGCTACGACCTGACGCTGACGGAAAAGAACGAGCTGAAGGGCAGGATTGCGGTCACCAGCCGGTTCTTTAAGCTCAGCGAGGACACGTTTGAAATCGCATTCTGACGGCGCATGGGATACAGGAGGTAAGCATATGCAACTGACTTTTAGAAGCAAGCTGATGCAGGCGCGGGAGGAAGCCTACAAGCGCCAGCACCCGGAAGCGGAGCTGCCCGAGAGCTTCTTCCGCGACCTGATGGACGACCAGCTGGGCCGCGGCTATCTGGCGGCGATGCCGCCGGCCGATCAGTGGATGCTGGAAAAGTGCGGCCTGCGGGGCGATTTCGGCTGGCTGCGCTTTACCCGCCTGCCCATCACCCCGGGCAAGGAGGAGGAAAACACCCTGCTGGAGAGCTGGCAGAGCGTGCTGAGCGCCTGCCACACGATGGGGCTGAGCCTGGCGTTCGTGCTCCTTCGCCGCAAGGGCGAGACGGAGGTGTACATCGGCGCGCGCGCGAAGGGCGGCGAGACGGCGTATGCCCGCGAGAAGCTCGGCCAGTGCATGGCGATTCACATGCCGGGCGCGGAGCTGCAGCCGCCGGATGAAAGCGCGCACCTGGAGGAGACGCTTGAAAACTACACGCACTGCGGCGTGATGACGGGCATCCCGTCGCTGCGCAGCGACAGGAGCGGCGTGACGCTGCAGACGCTTGACAAGCTCGCCCGCGGCATCCGCGTGAACAAGAAGGAAAAGACCTACGCGCTGGTGATCCTGGCGGATGCGGTCGGCGACAGGGAGACCACGCAGCTGCAGCAGCGCTTCCTGAACCTCAAGAGCGAGATCCATCAGTTCATCGGCTATTCCGCGCAGGAGAGCTTCAACGAGGGCGCGAGCAGGAATACCAACATCGGCACGGGCATGGGCGCGGACCGCGGCAGCGGCAGCCTGATGGACGGCGTGCAGGACGGCCTGTCCCTGGGCGGCATCCTGGAGGCGCTCGCCATGAGCCTGATGGTCACCGGCAATCCGGTCGGCGCGGCGGGCGCGGGCACGCTCTCCTTCCTGCTGGCGCGGGTCAACCTGCACGGCAACATCTCGGGCGGAAAGAGCTTCGGCACGAGCACGGGCGTCACGCGCGAATTCCGCGACTTTACGGCCAAGTACTGCGAGGACCTGGTCGACCGCAACATCGCCCGCCTGGAGCGCGGACGCAACCTCGGCTTCTGGCAGACGGGCGTGTACGTGCTCACGGAGGACGACGTGACGACCGATTCCGTGCTGGGCATGCTGCGCTCGGTGTACTCCGGCAAGGAATCGTTCGTGGAGCCGCTGCGCGCGATCAACGCGGGCCGCTGCGAGGCCGTGGCCGATTACATCGGCCGGCTGCAGATGCTGCCGCTGCCGGGCAGCGCGCAGGACAAGAAGGCCATCGGCGAGGAGCTGGGCCTTGGCGGAAACAGCTGGCACGTGCTGGGACGGATGTATGAATACTTCACCACCGCGCTGACGACGGAGGAGCTCTCCATCGCCTCGAGCCTGCCCCGGCGCGAGGTGCCGGGCCTGCGCATGGTGCGCTGCGGCGTGCAGTTCGCCAACAACACCGGCGAAAAGGCGAAGAACGGCGTGGAGCTGGGGCGTCTGGTGGATATGGGCGTCAGGCAGGAGGCGAAATACGCCATCAATCCGGACGCGATGGTGCGCCATATTCTGGTGGGCGGCATTACCGGCTCCGGCAAGACGACGACCTGCAAGAAGATCATCAAGGGCGTGCGCAGCCGCGGGATTCCGGTGATGATCATCGAGCCGGCGAAGGACGACTACGTCCGCTGGGCGATCGAGCAGAACCGCAGCCTGCCCGAGGAGGAGCGCTACACGATCATCATGCCGGGCGTGAAGAGCATCGAGGGCGTCAGGCCGCGCGGGCTGCAGCTCAACCTCTTCCAGCCCGCCGCGCACGGGGACGCGCCCGTGAGCATCGTGCAGCACACGGAGATGGCGGCGACGCTGCTGAACGCCTGCCTGCCCAGCGAAGAGGTGATCCCGATCCTGATCGAGGAGGCCGTGCACGAATGCATGGACAAGGCCGCGCAGGAAGAGGACGTCGACCTGACGCAGACGGACAACCCGCAGATGACGCTCTATCCGGTGATCCGCGACCTGATCGCCGCGGGCGAGGAGATCGTCGACGCCAAGACGTATGAAAAGCGCACGAAGGAGAACTTTAAGGAGATCCTGCTCACGCGGTTCAAGTACCTGCAGCGCGGCACGCGCGGACAGATTCTCGACTGCCCGGTGTCGACCGATTTTGAGACGCTGTTCAGCCGTCCGGTGGTCATCAACCTCAGCCGCCTCTCCGGCAGCAAGGACAAGAGCCTGGTGATGTCCCTGATCCTGCTGGCGCTCAAGGAATACCGCGCCTCCCGCTACGAGCATGACGAGGCGTACCGCGAGGAATGCCGCAAAAACAGGCTGATGCACCTGCTGGTGCTGGAGGAGGCGCACAGCGTGCTGACGAGGCCCGAGGAGGGCACGGACAGCGGCAACCCGCAGAAGGCGGCGGCCGAGCTGTTTGGCGACATGCTCTCCGAAATCCGCAGCTACGGCCAGGGCATGATGCTGGTGGATCAGGTGCCGACCCGCCTGATCGACGACGCGGTGAAGAACACGAACTACAAGATCGCGCACCGCATGGTCGCCCGCGACGACGTTGAGCTGATGGGCTCCGCGATGATGCTCCGCCCCGACCAGAGGAGCATCATTCCCTCGCTTGAGGTGGGCAACGCCATCATCTGCGGCGACATGGACGATGCGGCCTCCTGGATCAAGGTGGAACGCTGAACACGGCCTGGTGGGCGGGGGAACCTTTCCCCCGCCACAGCAACCTCCTGCAGATTTCACTTGAATCCTGCGGATTCCGGTTGTGATACTAATTGCGTCCGCCCCGTTTGGGGCGGGCGCATTTTGCTTTGCAGGAAAGCGCGCAAGCCCCGCCGCCGCTGATGCGGTTCCCCTGCTCCGGCGCCATTCAGAGAAGGCAGGGGCTGCCTGACACGCCAAGGCTCCCCTGAAAGGGGAGCTGGCGCGAAGCGCCTGAGGGGTTGAAGCGTGTGAATTGACAGCGCAGGCGCGAAATGCTATCATGATGGCATCGGGGCGCGAAGGAGGGAACGCAGATGGAAAAGCAGACGCTGGTATCGGTGATCATTCCGGTATACAATGCGGAAAAGACGATCGGCAGGCTGCTTGACTGCCTGACGAGCCAGACGCTTGAGGATATTGCGATCATCTGCGTGGACGACGGCTCGGCGGACGATTCCGCCGCGATCATTCAGGCGCATGCGGAAAAGGACGCGCGCATCGCGTATATCCGCCAGGCGAACAGCGGCGCGGGCGCGGCGCGCAATGCGGGCATGGCCTGTGCGAAGGGGAAGTACCTCGCGTTCCTCGACGCGGACGACTTCTTTGAACGGGACATGCTTGAACGGGCCGTGCGCCGCGCGGAGGCGGACGGGCTGGACGTGACCGTGTTCCGCTCGGACGAGTACGACGAGGCGACGGGCCGGTACATGCCCACGCCGTGGACGGTCAGGAAGCATATGCTGCCCGGCAAGCGCGCGTTTTCCATGCGCGAGGTCAGGCGCGACCGCTTCCGCGCGTTCAGCGGCTGGGCGTGGGACAAGCTCTTCCTGCGCAGCTTCGTGGAGGAAAACGGCCTGCGCTTTCAAAGCCTGCGCATCTGCAACGACGTGCGCTTCGTCATGAGCGCGCTGATGCGCGCGGAGCGCGTCGGCGTGATGGACGAGGTGCTGGCGCACCACACGATGCGCGCGGATTCGCTGCAGGGCACGCGGGCGCGGTCGCTTGAGTGCGTGTACGAGGCGCGGCTTGCGCTGAAGGAGCAGCTGCAGGCGTGGGGATACTGGCCGTGGCTTGAACGGGATTTTGTCAATTACGCGGCGTTTGTGCTGCTGTTCAACCTCAGGGCGCTGCCGCCGGATGTGCGCGGCGCATACCGGCGGAAGCTGGGCGAAGAATACCTGCCCGCCCTGGGCGTGACGGGGCGCAGAAGGGCGTATTTTTACCACGGGGACGAGTACGACGACCTGATGCGCGTGCTGCCGCCGGACAGCCCGGGATATGCCCCCGCGCCGGGGGCCGTCCGCCTTGCGGGCAGGCTGATGCGCGCGCTGCGCTATGTGCGCGGGCACGGGGTATCGCATACGCTGCGGCGGCTTGGCGAGCGCGCGGCGCGCGGAAAACAGAGTTGAGCCGGCTGATGCGGCGTGTGAAACGCTTGCATAAGACGCATATGTCCGATATAATAGACTGCAGAATCATCAAAGCATATTCCGAAAGGAGATCATCATATGGAGAGAAAGAACGCCTGGGCCGCCTATGACGCGGAAGGCATGAAGAAGATCGACGAATTTGCGAAGAAGTACTGCGCATTCCTTGACGGCGGCAAGACCGAGCGCGAGTGCGTGGCGCAGGCCGTGGAGGCGGCGAAGGCCGCGGGCTATCGGGACCTCATGGCGCTGGCGAAGGAGGGAACGGCCCTCAAGCCGGGCGACGGCGTGTACGTCAACTGGATGAACAAGTCCTTCGTCTGCTTCAAGGTCGGCAGCGAAAAGATCACCGAGGGCATGAACATCCTCGGCGCGCACATCGACTCCCCGCGCATCGACGTGAAGCAGAACCCGCTCTACGAGGAGAGCGAGCTGGCGTACCTGGATACGCACTACTACGGCGGCATCAAGAAGTACCAGTGGGTCGCGCAGCCGCTGGCGCTGCACGGCGTGATCTGCAAAAAGGACGGCACGACCGTAACCGTCGCCATCGGCGAGAAGGACGAGGATCCGGTGTTCTGCATCAGCGACCTGCTGCCCCACCTGGGCCAGGAGCAGATGCAGAAGACGGCGGCGACCGCCATCGAGGGCGAGGCGCTCAACCTGATCATCGGCGGCCGTCCCGTCGAGGAGGAAGAGGACAAGAAGAGCGTGACCGCCGGCGTGCTGGCCATCCTCAAGGAGAGCTACGGCGTGGAGGAGGAGGACTTCCTGTCCGCGGAGCTTGAGATCGTGCCGGCCGGCAAGGCGCGCGACATGGGCCTTGACCGCAGCATGATCCTCGCCTACGGCCACGACGACCGCGTCTGCGCGTATCCGTCGATGCAGGCCGTGCTCGATTACGAGGGCGTGCCGCAGTACACGCTCTGCGCCGTGCTGTGCGACAAGGAGGAGATCGGCTCCGTCGGCGCGACGGGCATGAACTCCATGTTCTTTGAAAACATCGTCGCCGAGCTGTGCGCGCTCTGCGGCGCGGACAGCAACCTCGCCGTGCGCCGCACGCTTTCCAATTCCCGCATGCTCTCCAGCGACGTGAGCGCGGGCTTTGACCCGAACTTCGCCTCCGCGTTTGAAAAGAAGAACGTGGCGTACCTCGGCCGCGGCATGTGCTTCAACAAGTACACCGGCTCCCGCGGCAAGAGCGGCTCCTCCGACGCGAACGCCGAGTACATCGCGCACCTGCGCGCCATCCTCGACGCGGAAGGCGTCGCCTTCCAGACCGCCGAACTGGGCCGCGTGGATCTGGGCGGCGGCGGAACGATCGCCTACATGTGCGCCAAGTACGGCATGAACGTCATCGACGCCGGCGTGGCCGTGCTGTCCATGCACGCGCCGTACGAGGTCATCAGCAAGGTGGACCTGTATGAGGCGTACCGCAGCTACTGCGTGTTCCTGCGCGACGCGAAGCCGATGGCGTAAGCGAAGCGGCAGCCAAAGACAAAATCAGCCGTCCCCTTTCCTGGTTCGGGAGAGGGGACGGCTTTTGCGTAAATTGGACGGGGGCACTCCCTCCGTCCACAGGGCGCGCTCGGCTGCGGTGCCTCAGGAGGGAGGCTTGAGCCGCGCCGCGCGTGTTTACGGCCTGTCGAAGCGCCGTTTACCACTTATCGTCCACCGCGTCGGACAATTCGGTAAAGGACTGCTGCAGCTCGTCAAGCCCCGCTTCGCTTTTGAGGAAGGCGATGATTTCATCGCGCGATACGCCGGAGCGGACGAAGTGGCTGACGGCCAGATCCGTCCCCTTGCGGAAAGCGCGGGCGATGAGCGTGCGCGTGTTTTTGTCGCGCGCGCCGGGCTCGACGACGATCTGGCAGACGTTTTCCGTGCCCGGGAACTGAATGCCGACGCCCACGGGAGAAAACGCGCCGGTTTCGGGGATGGCCTCGATCTGCGGCATGATGTGATTCACGGCGAAGGCGATCAGGTTGTCGCGGCGCTCGGGGATGGTGAGCCTGCGGCGGCTGCCGTCGTCGGCGGCGTTTTCGCCGCTTGCCCCGGGGGCAGGCGGTTCGGCGGCGGCTTTTTGCGCAGGCTGCGCATCCGGCGCGGGCTCCGGCGCAGGGGAAGGGGCGGGCTGCGCATCCGGCGCTGCAGGCTCCGAAGCGCGGGGCTGTCTGGGCATGCTGTCGGGCGCTTTCGGGCTGAAGATGCGGGAGAGCATGCGGGCAATCGGGTTCATGGCGGATTCTCCTTTCTCTTCGGGGTTTTCATGTATCTTACTGCATTTTATCCGGAATGTAAAGGGAAAAGGGCGCGCGCGAGGAAGTACGTCTCCGCTGACGCGGAGCGCGTCCCCTCCGCGACAGCGGAGACGTACTCCATCCCGCCCGCAGGCGGCGTTCCCCTCCGGGCAGAGCAGAGCCCCACCCCTGCAGAAGAAACACAGAGCCGGGTGGGCTGCGGAGCCGCTCCCCGGTTTTGTATCATTTCTGAACGCATTTTGCCATTTCGGGGCTAGGCAGACGCAGAGGTTATACAGTATAATATATTCTGTATGGCTATGCGCAGATGCGCACGGAGCCAAAGACAATGGATATACAGGTGGGCATATGCTGTTTAATTCATTTGAATTCCTGATCTTTTTTCCGGTGGTCACGCTGGTCTACTTCCTCATCCCGGACAGGGTGAAGTGGGTCTGGCTGCTGATCACCAGCTATTTCTTCTACATGAACTGGCACGCCGAGTACGCGCTGCTGATGGCGGCGTGCACGGTGGTGACCTATACCTGCAGCCGGCTGATCGAGCGCTTTGAGGACAAGCGGCGCAGGAAGATCGCCATGTGGAGCGGCGTTGTGCTCAACATCGGCCTGCTGGCGTATTTCAAATACACCGGCTTTTTGCTGGAGGTGATTCAGCGCGCATGCGATCTGCTGCGCATCCCGGTGACGACGCCGAAGGTGAGCATCCTGCTGCCGGTGGGCATCAGCTTTTACATCTTCCAGGCGCTCAGCTACACGATCGACGTGTACAAGGGCCGCGTGAAGCCGGAGAAGAATCTGTTTAAGTATGCGCTGTTCGTGTCGTTCTTCCCCCAGCTGGTCGCAGGCCCGATCGAGCGATCCGGCAGGCTTTTGAAGCAGGTTTCCGCGCCGCACAGGTTCGACTGGGAGCGCTGCAGGCAGGGCCTGCTCATCATGCTGCTGGGCTTCTTTGAGAAGGTGGTCATCGCCGACCGCGCGTGCATGTACGTCGATATGATCTACGGCAACTGGATCAACGCCTCCGGCGCGCAGCTGGCGCTGGCGACGTTCGTCTTCGCCGTGCAGGATCTGTGCGACTTCGCCGGCTACAGCTACATCGCCATCGGCGCGGCGAAGATACTGGGCGTCGACCTGATGACCAACTTCCGCCAGCCGTACTTCGCGCATTCGGTGCAGAATTTCTGGGCAAGGTGGCACATTTCGCTGTCCACCTGGTTCCGCGATTACATCTATTTTCCGCTGGGCGCGGGCCGCGGCGGCAAGCTGAAGGCGGCGCGCAACCTGATGATCGTCTACACCGTCAGCGGCCTGTGGCACGGCGCGGCGCTCAAGTACGTCGCGTGGGGCATGCTCAACGGCGCGCTGCAGGTGATCGAGGGCCTGATGCCCCAGAGGAAGGGCAAGCCGCGCTTCCCGAAGCTCGACCTGCTTATCCACATCCTGTGGACGGACTTCCTGATCCTGATCACGATGCTGGTGTTCAGGGCGGGCTCGCTCTCCTCGGCGCTGGGCATGCTCGTGCGCATCCCGACGGCGTGGGGCGCTGCGGGGATCGACAGCGGCTTCTCCGCCATGCAGGCGCTGTGCCTTGGCGTGTGCTTTGTGATCCTGTTTGCGATTGAGCTGATCCACGAAAAGAGAAAGACGCTCACGCAGATCACCGACAGGCTGCCCGGCGCGGCGCGGTTCGCGCTGTATCTGGCGGCGGTGATGGCGGTGATCATCTTCGGCGTGTGGGGCCCGGGATACAGCGCGCAGGCGTTTATCTACTTCCAGTTCTGATGATATAAAGGAAAAAGCGATGAGCAAGAAAACCATTTTCAGCGTCGTGCTCTGGCTGGCGGCGCTTGTATGCTGCCTGCTGCTAGCGGACTGCGCCATGCGCCGCGACGACGGACGGCGCAAATACGGCGCATTCTTTGAGGAGAAGAACGACTTTGACGTGCTCTTCATGGGCACCAGCCGCGTGCTGGACGGCATATCGCCGATGGAGCTGTGGCGCGACCACGGCTATACGTCCTACAACATGGGCGTTTCCTCGGAATGCATGGAGATGACGGAGTGGGTGCTGAAGCTCTCCCTCGGCTACAACAGGCCGAAGGTGGCGATGATCGACGTCTACTACATCGACCGCAATATCGACGACTGGTGGGCGTATTCCTACAGGCACATGTTCCTTGACGAGCTGCCGCTCTCGCGCGAAAAAATCGAGTGCGTGAAGGCGACGCTGCCGCAGAAGGAGTGGCAGGAATTCCTGATGCCGTTTTCGCTCTATCACGGCCGCTGGGAGGAGATCCTTGCCGGGAAGACGGAGCGGATCGTCGACTGCGAGCCGTACATGATGGGCAGCGAATTCCGCGCGGGGCGCATGGGGCCGAACTGGGACTATGTGCGCACGCAGGAGATGAACACGGAAAACATGCCCGGCAAGGACGCGCTGCGGCGCATCGTCACGCTGTGCCGCGAGAACGGGATCATGCCGGTATTCATGATGCTGCCCGCGCCGATCTCCCTTGAGGAGCAGAGGAACGTCAACTCCGTCGCCCTGATCGCGAAGGAAATGGACGTGCCGTTTATCAACATGATGGACATGCAGGTTGTGGACTTTGAGACGGACATGTACGACTATCTGGGCCACATGAACCCGGACGGCGCGACGAAGATCACGGCGTATCTGGGGCAGTGGCTGAGCGAAAACGCGGACCTTGCCGACAAGCGCGGAGACAGCGGCTGCGCGCACTGGGACGAGAACCTCAAAAAGTATGAGGAGCACCGCGCGAGGGTGTGGGGCGGTATGACGATGCTGTGAAGCGCGGGGCTTCATCCGTCACGGCTGCGGCGAAGGCGCGGCGGCCTGAGGTCAGGCCGCCCTACGTCGGGAAAAGTAAGAATACGGAACCAAGAAACGGAGATGCAGACAGAGCATGCGCATCGCCGTAGGGCGGGCTGACACAGCCCGCCGCAAACCGTCAACAAAGTATTGTTGACGGTCTGTCGCTGCAAGTCTGCTAACGCATACTTGCAGCGGATAAAACATCATTTTCTTGTACGCTGCGCGTACGGCCAGAAAATGATATAGGAAGCGGCTTGCAGCCGCTCCTCGCA
>JAFQOY010000027.1 GCA_017412025.1 Clostridia bacterium
CAGCGGATAAAACATCATTTTCTTGTACGCTGCGCGTACGGCCAGAAAATGATATAGGAAGCGGCTTGCAGCCGCTCCTCGCACCGCGCATGTCGCTGCTGCGGATTTCATATAAAGGGGCTGCAGCCCCTTCATGCATCCCCAAAGTATAAAACAGACTTTATTGATAATCTGAGCCGGCGGAAAACCCGCCGGCTTCATTCATATGCACAAATCAGTACGTCTTCTTGAGTTCGTCCGCGCTCAGGCGGATGGCCTCCCTGCCCGGATTGATCACGATGCCCTTGTAGGGCTTGGCCATATAGCGCGCCTCATCAAAAGAGATGATCATCACGCGGTACTTCTGGCCGAATACCGGCAGCAGCTTCGTAAAATCGGTGAACAGCGGCACCCATTCTTCCTTCGTCTTGTTGTAGATCATCGTGATCAGGTGCGTGCGCCGGTTCTCCTTCTGCTTGGCCATCCGATAACCGGGGTTTCCGTTGGTCACCACGGCCTGGTTGATCGCATACAGGCGCTTGGAGCCTGTAGAGGCATGCAGATCCCGGTCGGTCACCGGCTGGTTCGGGTTCTCTCCCTCATAGCACATCGCCGCCAGGAACAGCGTCCTGGGCAGCGCCTTGCGCATCTGCTCCCAGATCTTCGCTTTTTCCTCCGGGTTTTCGCAGGCAAAGAACTTTTCGCTCAGCGTATTGAACGCCTCCGCGCCGACCTCCGCCTTCACCTTCGGCGTCTGTTCCCCGTCCTTCGGCTTCATGCCGACCATTTTCCTCAGGTTATCCAAAAAAGACATCGCTTTGCACCTCGCGTATTCAAATCCATTATCCGGTATTATACCACAGACGCACCGGACAGACAAGGCCATTCCTGCCCCGGGGTATCAGCCGCCCATTCCGGCGAAGATGACTTTCAGCCCTTTTCAAACGGCGGCTTCCCGGTGTATAATGGCTTATCCATATCAGCAAGGAGAATATCATGAACCACGCAAGAAACATCCGTTCCGCCGTCCGCCCGTCCGGATCGCGTCATGCCTTCCTTCTGCTGCTGTGCGCGCTGCTGCTGTGCCTGCCGTGCGTCTGCGCCGCGGAAGGGACGGAGGGCTTCTATACCGAGATGCCGTATCACCTGCGCGTAAAGCAGACAACGCAGAGCGAAAACGTACAGCATGACGTCTACGTGCTCAGAACCTATCCGGATACCGCAAACGACGAGGTCGACGCGCAGATGCGCGATCTGATCGACGATATGGCCGAGCGCAATCGCCCATATCTCCCGCTTGAACGCGGCGAAATCCCGACCTATCTGGACGTCGGTGCGGTCATCACGCGCACGGGCACGAGCGTGATGAGCTTTCTCACGCTTGCCGAGGTTTCCAAGGACAAGGAGCAGCTGCACATGGACTATGCGGCCCGCGTCTTTGATATCGCGGACGGCAGGCTGCTTGCGCTTACGGATCTGTTTGATGAAGACAGCGGCGCATGGGCGTATCTGGCTCAGGAAATCCGCCGCCAGCTGAGCGCCGCCTTCCCCGCGCTGGAGCCGGATCAGGAAGCGCTTGAGCGCCTCTGCCGGCCGGAAAACATCCGCCATGCGGATTTCACACTCGGCGCAGCGCGCCTGACGCTCACCTACCGCGCCGATCTGCTCTACCCCGGAAAACACACGCTGCTGCACGTGAACGTCTACTATCCCGATATCCGGGAGATGATGACGCCCTACGCGAAGGAGCAGACGGACAACAGCCGCTTCCGCATGGTCGCGCTGACATATGATGACGGCGGCGCGCGCGCCTCCACACGCAGGGTGCTGGGCGAGCTGCGCGCGCAGGGCGCGCAGGCCACGTTCTTCGTCGTCGGCTTCTGCATGGCGAAGAACCACGAGATGCTCTGCCGCCAGCAGGACTGCAACTACTCCATCCAGAGCCATACCTACAACCACGACTACCCGAATGAGCTGACGCCGGAGATCATCTTCGAGGAAAAGCAGCGCTATCACGACGAGCTGACCGACCTCATCGGCGTCGCGCCGACGGTGATGCGCGCGCCCGGCGGCATGGACGACTATTATATCAAGCACCAGATCGGCTATCCCGTCATCCACTGGTCCTTAGCCAGCGGCGACTCCGGCAACACCAACGTCAAGGGCATTGCCAGCCGCGTGATGAACGGCGCGAAGGACGGCGACGTCATCCTGATGCATGACTCCAATCCGCGCAGCTCGGAATACACGCGCAAAATTCTGGAGCGCTTCAACCAGAAGGGTATCCTCTGCGTGACGCTCGAGGAGCTGTTCGCCGATGCGGGCGTTAAGCTTGAGGCCAACCGCATCTACTTCAGCCCGTACAGAATCGACAAGTAAATTCCGCCTTCCCTTCGGGGAAGGTCAGATTATCAATAAAGTCTGTTTTAAACTTTGGGGATGCATGAAGGGGCTGCAGCCCCTTCATATGAAATCCGCAGCAGCGACATGCGCGGTGCGAGGAGCGGCTGCAAGCCGCTTCCTATATCATTTTCTGGCCGTAC
>JAFQOY010000192.1 GCA_017412025.1 Clostridia bacterium
CGGTGAAAATGCGGGCATCTATAACCTGACCATCCCGAAGGACGCCTGGATGTTTGGCATGGACGAGGATAACCCGAATCATCTGGTGCTGGCGTGTGAAGGGTTTTCAGCTGCCTGCAGAATGCAGAGCGCGGAGATTGATTATGAAAAGGACTGGTCCTTTGAAGTCGGAGAGCTTACTGACGAAAGCAAGGCTGCCTTTGAACGAATGGTAGAATTCGTCAGCACGGCCGATGACAAAACTTTTGTGGAAGAGTTCGAACAGTATCTCAATCTGGACGCCTGTCTGAATTACATCTGCTTTATCAATACTGCTTACGCCGGAGATAACATCACCAAGAATCTGCTGATGGCAACCTATGATGGAAAGATCTGGTATCCTGTTTTGTACGACCTGGATTCGCTGTGGGGGATTGATCCCTATGGTACTGGGATTATTGCGACTGAAGAAGCTAACGCTTATTGGGCGTATGGTTTGATGTCCGATGATAATTATCTGTTCAAACGTGTGAACCATCTCTTTGGTGATCAGCTGCGTGAGCGCTACTGGGAGCTGCGCGAAGACGTTCTTTCCAAAGAGCATATCATGGAAAGCTTTGAAGCGTACACCGCGCAGATTCCGCAGGAGTATTACGCGACGAACAATGCGCTCTGGTATGCCGACGGCAGCCGCATCCGCACGCTTGAGCTGATGAGCCAGCTGATGGACGAGTATCTGCCCCTGATCGACGCGCATTTCGCTGCCGACGCTGCGGCTGCAGCGGTTTCCCCTGATGAAACCGAAATCCCGGCTGCGGTGGGGAACGCGCCTTCGATCCACTATGTGCGCGAAGCGCAGGGCGTGCAGCAGCATTCTGATTACATGGACGGCTTGTCGGTCGGCATGACGCTCAGCTACACGCTGGACGGCCAGGCGATTTCTGCGCAGGAGCTGAAGGGCAAGAGCGGACGGGTGGAGGCTGTGCTGCGCGTTGAGCGCAAGGCGGTGGCAGAGCATGTTTATTCCGTCGCGGCTCTCGTGCATCTGAAAGAGGCTCAATGTGAAAACCTCGTCATAACCGGCGGCACATATGCGAAATCGGAACAGGAATATGTATGTGCGGGCAGCGCATGGCTCGGCGGGGCGGACAACGTTTACGAGATGCGTCTGAGCATGGACGTCACCGGGTTTGATCCTGCGAAATACACGGTCGTCTGCAGCCCGGTGCATATCGACGGCGGAGACGACGGTTCTCTCAGCGCGCTGCTGGCCACCGCGGGCGAGCTGACGACGATCATCCAAGAAGGCGTTCTCCTGCATGATTCGATGACAGAGTGGCATAGCTATCTGACCAATATGCAGAGCAGCCTGACGGCGACAGACGGTTATGTGCAGAGCCTGCTCCCTGCTGAAACGGAAGATGAGCAGCAGGATGCATACGGCATTATGCAGGCGCTGCTGGCTGACGCCGAAGCGGATGCGGACGCGCTGCTGACGGAGTTTGGCTATGAAGCGGCTGCGGATGCAGCGTCCTATGATCGGATGAAGCTGCTTTCCGAAGCTGCCGCGGACGCTGAGCGCGCCGAGGCGGAAAGGATCCGCGCCTCTGAACAGCTGAGCCTGATTGAAAACTACCTCGTCGTCGCGGGCCAGCTGGAAAATACGCAGCAGACGGTGAATGAAATCAGCGAATCTCTTGGCGTGGTTACAACCAATCTGCCGGATCTCGTCAACGCGTATGCTTATGCAAACGACGGCCTGTATGCCCTCCTGCATAAGACGTCCACGCTTTATGAGAACCTGGCGAATTATTACTACGCCCATCATGGAGACGGCGGCGACTTTGACTATGCGGAACTTGGCGATTGGCATGAGGTCATCATTTTCTCCAACTACGAGCAGATCGCCGCGCCCTGAATGAAAGCCGTCCGGTGTGGATTTCCCGATTGGCTTTGGATGCTGCGGACCGGGCAACGCGATGAGAACGGCCTGGAAACGGCGTTCCCTGCGAAGGTTGTCAGATCCGTCTGAGGAACATATCAGAATTGATACAGAAAGGAGCGTTATTCCTATCGATATGGATAAAAACAAGATTCAGTTTTATCAAAACAAGAATAACACGATTATCAACGCCTACGACCATGTGGTATTCAATATCATTGAGGAGCAAAACCTTCATGGCTATAAGAGCTTTGTGTTCTGCGGCTGTGAGCCCCATGTGGGGACGACCTCCGTCGTGATTGAGCTGGGTATCCTTCTGGCTCATTTGGGCAGGAAGGTGCTCATTCTGGATGGAGACTATCGCAGGCTCTCTTCGCGCAAGCGGCTTCATGACATTGCCGAAGTCGGCATGTCCGATTATGTGAGCAATCCGGATATGGCGCTGGAGGACTGCATTTATGGGAGCAACGTAGAGGGGCTTTACGCCTTGTCCTCCGGCAGAATGATGAATCAGCATGCGCGTCAGATTCTCTATTCGCCGCGCTTTAAAGAGGCCATGGATGAGATGAAGCGGCAGTTTGACGTCATTCTGATTGATTCCTGCGCGCTGGATACCACCAGCGATACGCTGGCGCTGGCGTCCTTCTCCGATGCGGTTGTGCTGATCTGCGCCCTGAACGATTCTCCCAAGAGCAGACTGGTCAAGGCGTATCAGAAGCTGACGAAAATCAAGTGCAATCTCATCGGCGTCATTGAAAACATGGCGGATATGCGCGAGTATGAGACGTATATGGATAATTACGATTACTACACACTGCTGGCTGAGGCCTCGGGCAGGTAAGCGGCCGGTCACGAAAAATGCCGCCGCTGTAATCCGGCGGCAGCAATATACAAGGAGGTAGATGGCTACAGTGCTTTCTGAAAGAAATATTGCGCGGGCAGGAAAATGGATGATGGCGTGCCTGCTGATTTGGCTGAGCACATTTCATGCCGCCGGCGCTGAGATGATCGTATACAGGCCGGATGCAGAACAGGTAGAGCAGGCTGTGGCTGCAGATGATTCTGTGCAGGAAGAGGGAGAGCAGCTTCGCACCGGACCTGTGCTCATGGTGACGGATTACGCCGTTGTCGAGGGAGAAACGCTCCTCGGTTCTTCCTTCGTGCTGCAGATGAACATCGCCAATCTCAGCGAGGATTCGCCTGCGCACAATGTGCTGGCGACCATGACGATTGAGAACACGAGCGTCTCCCTGCAGGAGGGCGCCACCAATCAGAAGTATTTCCATGAGATTCCGCCCATGGGAACGGTGTCCGTTCAGTTCCCGCTTGAGGTGTACAGCTACTGCACGGAAGAAAACATGATCCTGAGCATGACGATGACCTGCTACGATGATGCGGCTGTGCATTATGATTTCCAGACCATGATGACGCCGGGGATCGAAGTGAGGAGGACGCTTCAGGTCGGTTCGCTGGCGGTTCCGCTGTTTGTGCACCGCAATACCAACATGACCATCGGCGCAACCCTGACCAACGTGGAGCCTGTCGCGCTGAATAACATCCGGATGCACGTCATTACCCAATATGGCGAGCAAATCACAGAAGTGGGACAGCTGCTCAAGGGTGAGAGCAAAACCGTCAACAGCATTTATCGTTTCCCTGAGCAGCAGACAGAAGAAGTGCAGGTTTACTTTACCTATGAAAGCCTGTACGGACACGAGTATGCCACCGATCCTCAGACGTTTGAAGTGGTCGTATACGATCCGGCGGTAGAGAACAGCTTTGCTGCATCCGGCGCCTGGAGCGTCGAGAAAATCGTGAAGCGTCTCATGGAGAGTACGACTGTTTCCGCTGCGGGCAGGCAGATTCAGATCCCTGCGCTTGCATGGATACTGGCTGGCTGTGTCGGCTATGGCGTGGTTGTGTACTGTGTTCTTCGCAGAAAAAAGAGGTGAGTGGAATAATGGAACGTATCATAGAGATTGATTTTCAGCGATGCTTCAGGGCTGTTTTCCGCAGGTCGCTGGCGCTGCTGCTCGCGCTTATCTTTGGTCTGTCGGTGGGATATGGAATTTCACTTGCTTTCCTTGAGCCGGAAAACGAATACAGCGTCTACTCCGAGGTCAGCTGCGTTTCGGCGACGGATATCTCGGTGGTTCCGTTCTATGCAGAGCTGGTCAAGACGGCCAGCGTCGCACAGCATGCCGCCGAACTGCTGAACAATACCTATTCGGTCAGCGAAATCATCAACCTCGTCAAGACCAATTACAGCGAGAATGTGACTTCGGGCATTCCCGTTATCGAAATCGGCGCGCTTACCCGGAACCCCCAGGAAACGGTCGCCATTGTGGATGCGGTGACTGAGGCGTTCATCGTTGAGCTTCAGTCGCTGAGACAGGACGAAACGGTGCGTCGGCTGGGCGATTCCAGTCATGTGGAATTGCTGTATAATGCCAGAAAAACCCATTGGCTTGTGGTGCTGGGAACGGCGCTTGCGTTTGCTGTCGTTCTGGCGGCGATCATTGTGATGAAAGAGATTCTGGCCCTGCGTCTGTCCACGGTCAAGGACGGGCTGCTGGGAGGCCAGCTGAAGCTGATCGGCGTCATTCCGCGCTATCCCAAATAAGCTGGAAATGAAACATGCGGGAAACGCTTTGCTGCGTTTCCCGCGCGGTTTCATTTTTCAGATAAGGGGTCTTCTGACGCGTCAAGCGTAACGAGCACGACCTCAGGATCATTGAAAAAACGGGGAAGGGTTTCGTGGGAACCCAGACCGCCGCTGACGACCAGCGCAGAGGCTCTGCTGGTATATACGCCTCTGGTAAAGGGCTCGATGTTCATCCATTCAAGCGGGCTGCCGATCAGGGGGAAACGGATCACACCGCCGTGCATATGCCCTGAAAGCATCAGGTCATAATCAAGCAGAGCCGCCTCGTGAAAGCAATATGGATCATGGTAGAGCAGAATGTTGTAAAAGCCGCTTTGTGCGACGGGAAGCCGCTTGCCCAGACGGCGGCTGTCGGTGAAGGGGTATCCGTGGATCAGGATGCTGTCTTCGCCCCGATGCACGGCCAGCGTGCTTTGCGCCATGTCGTCGAGCAGGGTGACGCCGCGGCTGCTCAGCCCGGCAAGGAAAAGATCATAGTTTTTCAGCGACAGTTCATGGTTTCCTGCCACATAGATCATCGGCACGCCGTCCATCGCGTCGATGAATTCCCACACGGGAGAAAAATCGCCGGTGTCATGAGAAACCATGTCGCCCAGCAGGCAGATCAGATCGCACTGTGAATCGCGCAGCATGGCGATCAACTCCTGCTGTTTTTCACCGAAGCGCTCTGCATGCAGATCGCTGACGACCGCGATGCGATAACCGTCAAAGCAATCGGGAATGCGTGAATTGGATATTCTGTATTCGGTCTGCGAAAGCCTGCTGTTTAATCCGGCGAGCAGCGCCGCTGCCAGCAGGAGCAGAAGAATCCACGATATATATTTTTTCATTGCGCACATCCTCTCTCTTTTATATTAGCAAACGCATGAAAAAAAGTCAATTGAAGGAGAGGACGGCGGCCGCAGCGCCGCAGGGCGCTGTGCGCATATGGACGACGTTCCAGGGCCGGAATAAAGGAGTTGATTGCCATGATCAGCGTATTGGTGCCGGTATATAATGTAGAGAAGTACCTGTGCCGCTGCCTTGACAGTATTCTGAAGCAGACCTGTACCGATTATGAAATCGTTCTGGTGGATGATGGATCGACCGATCAAAGCGGCAGGATTTGCGACGCATATGCAGCCGAGCATGACTGCATCCGGGTTATTCATCAGGAGAATGCGGGCCTGGCGCAGGTGCGCAATGTTTCGCTGGCGGCTGCGCGGGGAGAGTATATCACCTTTGTGGATTCGGACGACGCCATTGAGCCGGCCTATCTGGAGGTGCTGCTGCGGGATCTGCAGGAAACCGGAGCGGATATATCCATATGCTCATGGAGCGAAGTCAGCGACGATGGCGCGCGCAGCGCGCTTGGCTGGGATCATAAGGAGAAGGGGTTCCAGGTATGGGATACGCAGCAGGCCGTCAATAATCTGCTTTACCAGAAGGGAATTGACAACAATTCGTGGGGAAAGCTCTATACCCGGGATGTGCTGCAGGGCGTGGTTTTTCCGGCGGGAAGGGTGTATGAGGACATTGCGACCACATATCAGATTTTCCTGAAGGGAAAACGGATATGCTACCGGCCTGAGGCTTTGTATCTGTATACATGCAATACGGCCGGAATCTCGCAATCGCCGTTTAAGCCCAGGCGCATGGATTTAATCGACATGGCAGAGGGCATGTATCGGGATATTGAGCGCCGCTTCCCCGAATATCGCCGTGCGGCGCAGGCGCGTCTGCTGCGCGCGTATATCCATGTATATCTGCAAATCCCGGATCGCGCAGAGTTCAAGGCATATCAGAGCCGGGTATTCGCAGGGATTCAAAAGCACTGCGCGGCAGTGGCAGGCGATCCTCAGGCCAAACGGGGCACGAGGATGGCGGCTATGCTCGCGTGCGTGCATCCCGTTTTGCTTCGTTGGTTGAGCCGTTTTAAGAATTGTGCAAAATAGAGGGAAGTCAATGCTTTGGTATATATTTGCTCTGGTGCTGTCCATGCTGTTTGCATCTGCGGCACAGCGCCTGAAGGGAAAAGACAATCTTGAAGTGGACGGCGGAACCTTTTATTACCGCAGCAGCTACTGGTGCATGGTGGTTTTGTCGTTTTTGCCCATGTTTATTGTGGCGGCCATCCGCTACGAGGTGGGCACGGACTGGCCGATTTATCTGGACTACTACGAATGGATCAACGAAGGGAAGAACAAATTCTCGGAAGGCCTGTTCAACCTGATGAATAAGTTTGTCGGCTGGTCCGTCGGCGATTTCCAGGGAATGGTCGTCCTCGTCGCCTTTTTGTCCTATTTCTTCGTGTTCATGGCGATCTATGAGCAGTCCATCTCCATCCCGCTGTCGCTGCTCATCTTCTTTGTCAGCGCTTCCTACTTTGCCTCGATGAATCAGATGCGTCAGGCGATTTCCATGCCGATTATGCTGTATGCGTACAGGTATATTCAGGAGAAGAGGCCGCTTCCGTTCTTTTTGTGGTGCATCGTGGCCACGTTCATCCATGCCAGTTCGCTGGTTTACCTGCCGCTGTATTTTGCTGCAAGGGTGAAGCCCTCTGTCCGGCGGTATACTGCCGTCTTCGGCCTCTGCGTGATCACGCTTCCCGTGCTGCAGATCCTGTTTGAGGTTCTGATCCGGTACACGAAATACGCCTGGTACTCCACAAGCGTGTACAACACAGGAAGCCAGGCGAACAATTTCTACCTGCTGGGCTTCGTGTTTCAGATGGTGATGCTTGTGATCATGGCCTATTATCGTTTCACATCGGATGAAGAGGATCCGGTGTATGACGGCATGCTCAATTGCTATTTTCTTTCGGTGGTCACGCTGCTGTTTACCCCGGTGCTTTCACAGGTGCTGCGCGTGAGCCAGTGCTTTGGCTATTGTCAGATTCTGCTGATGCCGCGCGTGATCAACCGCGAAAAGGACCGTACGCGGCGCATTGTGCTGTACATGCTGGTGATAGGGCTGTATGCGGCGAAGCTGCTCTACGATACATACTATCTGGGATGGAACGGCGTCATTCCGTATCAAACCATTTTCACACGATAACAGGAGCTGAGGCGTCATGAATGTGAAGGCAAGACAATTCATGAAAAATGTCATTGGCGCAGTGGGCGCCAATGTGGTCAGGCTGATGATATCGGTGGCGCTGACGCTGCTCTTGCCCAAGCTGATGGGGCAGGAAGAATACAGCTATTGGCAGCTGTATTTGTTCTATGCCACCTATCTGGCCTATTCGTCCCTTGGCTGGTGCGAGGGGTTTACGCTCAAGTACGGCGGCGCCCACTACGACGAGCTGAACAAGCCGCTCATTATCGGGCAGATTTATATGCTGTTTGGTTACGAGGCGCTGTTTTTCGTCGGCCTGTGGCTGGTGCTTTCTGTTGCCGGGATTGAACCGATCAAGCATGTGCTGCTGCTGCTGGCGTGCGCGTCTTCGGTCTTTGACATCGTGCGCTATATGGTGCAGTCGGTGCTCCACACGGTGAACCGCATTCAGGAATACGTGCGCGTCGTGCTGCTGGAGAGGCTGTTCTTTGCTGCGCTTGCCTGCGCGGCATTGCTGCTGGGCTTTGATTCGGCGCTTGCGCTCATCCTGTCGGAGATTATCGGCCGCTTCCTCAGCATGCTCTATGGCTTCGGGATCATCCGGGATATGGTGCGTACGCGCCCTGCGCCTGTGAAAGAAGTCGTCCGGGAGGCAAAGAGCGAAATCTCCATCGGCTGCAAGCTGCTGTGGGCGCTTCTGGCCAGCCAGCTTGTCATCGGCGTCATCCGCTTTGCGATCGAGCAGAAATGGGGCGTTCTGCAGTTCGGACAGATTTCGCTGACAATCAGCCTGTCCAACATGGTGGTGACCTGTGTTTCGGCGATCGGCGTTGTGATTTTCCCGATGATCAGGCGGATGCAGAAGGCGCAGATGGAACGCCTGTATGCTCCGGTGCGTACGCTGATGAGCGTGGGCATCTGGGGCGTTTTGCTGTGTTTTGCGCCGGGCAGGTGGGTGCTGACGCGCTGGCTTCCTCAGTATGCCGACGCGCTCCGCTATCTTGCGCTTCTGCTGCCGCTGTGCCTGTATGAGTCCCGCACGGCCATGCTGACGACCACCTACCTGAAGGCCTATCGGGAGGAAAGGAATATCCTGAAGGCAAATGTTCTGGCCGTCGTTCTGAGCGTGGCGGCTGCGGCGGCGACGGTGTTCGCCGCGGAGAATCTGACGCTGGCGGTGCTGGCGATTTCGCTATTGTGTATGGTGAAGGCATATGTGACGGAGTATTATGTATGCCGGCATGTGCCGTTTCCGCTCTGGCGGGAACTGCTGACCGAATCCGGCCTGATGGCGCTGTTTATGCTCAGCGGCTGGTACGGCGGCTACCTGACGGCGCTGTGCGTTTATGCGTTGGGATACGGGGTATATCTGCTGCTTGAGCGCCGTCCCGTACAGGAGGGCGTCAGGGTACTTCAGGCGGAAATGAGGGAAAAGCATGGCTGAAAAGCGAAACGCGCTGGTCGACGTCATCCGCGTTGCGGCGGCTGTCGGAATCATCATGGGCCACGTGGATATGGCGGGGCTTGGCGCTGCCGGGGTGCTCCTCGGCCAGTTCCTGTCGGTGCGTTTTGCGCTCATGTTCTTTCTGGCGCTCATCGGCTTCTATCTGGAAAAAGCTTATCAGGCCGGAAAAAAGCCGGTACGCGCGCGTGTCGGCGCGCTGGCGAGGGTCTACGCCGCGTGGTCGCTTGTCTATCTGGCGCTGAGCTTTGTGATGCTGGTTCTGGTTGAGCGGATGCCGCTGGGGCAGTATCTGGCCAGCCGGATCAAGGGCTTCTTCTTTTCAGGCTCGTATTATCATTTCTGGTTTTATCCGGCGGTCATCTATGCGCTGCTGCTGATTGGCGGGGTGAAAAGGCTGCTGGGCCATCGTTCGCTTTCATTCCTTGTTCCCCTGGCTGCGGCGCTGTATACCGTGGGTCTCCTGGGAACGGGATATCTCCCCATCGGGCGTCAGATTCCCGGCCTTCGCACGCTGTATGCGGCGGAAGAATTCGAGGCCGTCATGCATCTGGTCTTTCTGGGATTCCCGTCCGTCGTCTTTGGCATGGCGGCGGCGCGGGAAAGCGCAGCGCGAACGGGACGGACGCTGCTTGCCGCTGCGGCGGCATATGCTGCGGAATGCATCATCCTGTGCCTGTTCCTCAGCTGGCGCGAGGATCCGCAAATGCTGATCAGCACGCCGCTTTTGACGGTGCTGTTCCTGCGCTGGCTAAACAGCGGCAGGCTGACGGTTCGCCGGGTGGATCCCCAGCTTTGCCGGACGCTTTCCTCCGCCATGTACAATGTGCATCCGCTGCTGCTGGCGGCGTTTGCCCTCGTGCTGCCGGGGCTTGACGGGCTGTGGGCATTTCTGCTTTGCGTGACAGGCTCTGCGGCTTTCGGATGGGCGCTTTACTGTCTGAGAAAAATACGGTTCTTTGCGTTGTTCATATAAAGGGAGGAATGGGCGTGCAGAAGAAGACCAATGTCAACATGGTGATGTTTGACTTTGCGAAGGGGCTTGCCATGCTGGCGGTCGTATTTGTCCACAGCGGCGCGGCGGCGCAATACGATACCTATCCGATTGTTCTGATCCGTTCCGCAGTGGTGGCCGTTTTCTTTATGGCCAGCGGATTCTGGCTGCGCAAGCGAAAGCTGAAGACGGGCGTGCGCCTTGCGGCGCAGCAGCTGCTGATTCCCTATGCCGTAACCCTGCTGATCATCCTGGCGGTCGGTTTCCTGCATCGGCTGCTGACCCGTGAGCTGCAGGAGTATCTGGATGTATTTCTGCTGCCCGTGCTCAGGCGCGGCGCGGGGCCGAGGACCGGCGCGCTTTGGTTCCTGCTGGCGACATTCTGGACCTGGTGCATGTACTATCTGCTGATGCGCCTGAAGGATGCGCGGCTGCGCATGCTGCTGGTCGTCCTCGGCGCCGTGATCGGCACGGCGCTTTTGCCGCTGCATGACTTTACATACATCATTCCGCAGTCGCTGATCATGCTGCCCTATGTCTACGGCGGATACTGGATTCGCGAAAAGGGGCTGTTTGACAGGGAAGCGCCCGCATGGCTGCTGGCAGCGATGTCGGTTCCAGCGCTGGTGCTGGCTGCCTTCGGCAAAATCGACGTGATTGTGGACGTGGCGGACTTTGGCGTGATCAATGTCGCCGCGCAGCTGCTGTTTGGCTATGCGCTGATCTACGTCACGCTGCTGATCAATGCAAAACAGTGGAAATGGACCGAATGGATCATGGAGATCGGGCGGCATTCGCTCTGGGTGCTGTGCATCCATTCGATCGAAATGTCCGTTTTCCCGTGGGGCGTGCTGTGGCGCTTCGTCAATCCGGCTTCCTTTTTCGGCGTGACGCTGCATTTTGTGCTGCGCTGCATGGTGATACTGGCTGGCTGCATTGTCCTGCGCAGGGGACAGAGTCTGATTCGCAAAAGAAAGAAGCAACATCGCAACAAACAGAATGGGTGAAGAGGCAATGACAATACTTGAAACTGTGAAGCAGGCCATCCGCGGCCGGGAGGATCAGGTTGGGTTCTCTTATGGCGTGGGACGGCGATATGCGGAAAAGACATGGGGAGAGTTCTACCGTGACGTGTGTGCGCTGATCCCGTTTTACAAAACGTGCGGGCATCGGTTCGTGGGCCTGATGACGTCCAATGGCTATTTGCTGCTGATGCATTCCTATGCGGCGATTTCCGCCGGCTGCACCGCCGCGGTGGTCGATCCGGTGCTCTATACGCCGGACGTCAGTGCCATGCTGGATAATGCGGATACAAAGCTGCTGCTGGTTGACGCTGAACTGTCTGACGTCGTGGAGGAAATGAAGCAGCTTTCGCCGGATCGCCAGGTGATGATCTTCCCGGAGCCGGGCGGCGTGATGGATGAGGATGCTTCCCCGGAGGGCAGGCATATCTGCTTTACCTCCGGCACCTCGCATCTGAGCAAGCCGGTTCTCATTTCGCAGAAAGCATTAATCGAAACCGCAGCCGCCTTTGAACGCGCGCTCAACGGCACGGCGGAAGACGATACGTATCTTCCCCTGTCGGCCAGCCATATTTATGCCTACACGGTGTCGCTGTCGCTGCTCATGCGCGGCTCGAAGATCTGCTATGGGCGCGGTATCCGCTATACGGAAAAGGATCTGGCGTATTATCATCCGGGGCTGGTCATCACGGTGCCGGGGCATATGCGCAGCATTCTTGACGCCAGGGATATCGATCAGTATCCGAAGTACTTTGTGGTGGGCGGCAGCCTGTGCACGCAGGAGAATTTTGAGCGCGCGTCTGCGGCCGGCATCACGGTTCAGGTCGCCTATGGCGCTACGGAGACCATCGGCCCCTGCACGGTTGCAGACCGGGATGGAAGCAGCCGCGGCATGCGCTGCATGGACGACAAGAAACTGCGCCTGACCGAGGAGCGGGAGATCCTCATTGGCGGCGACCTGATGGACGGATATTACCGCCGCAGGGAGGCCACCGACGAGGTGCTCAGGGACGGCTGGTATCATACCGGAGATATCGGATATCTGGACGGGGAAAACCGCCTGTTCATCGAAGGCCGCATCCGCGACATCATCGTTACCGAAAACGGAGAGAAGATCAACTGCAACGAGGTGGACGATAAGCTCTACGGCATGCCCGGCGCCCTTGAGGCTGCCGTGTTTGAGGTGGACGGCCGCATGCTGGCAGCCGTGGTGCCGGAGAATGAAACGACGCCCCGGGAGCAGCTGGAAAAAGAGATTGACAAATACAACGCCACGCAGCCCTTCTCGCGCCGGGTCGCGCAGATCTGGTTCAGGGAAGAAAAGCTGCCCAGAACCCTGGTGGGCAAGCTCAAGCGCGCCGCCCTGACCAGCGAATGGAAAAAAGCTTTTGAAAACAACCGTCAGTAAAGGAGACATGGATATGCTTAAAAAAATCATGGAGATCATGCAGAATGTGTGTGAAATCGAGGATGAAATCACCCCTGAGAGCCGATTTGTGGAGGACTTTGGCATCTCTTCTCTGGAGATGTTCAAGCTGATGTCTGAAATTGAGGAGGAATTTGACGTTTCCATCCCGACGCGCAGGCTGCAGGGAATCCGCACGGTGGCCGACCTGATGAAAGAACTGGACAGGTAAGGAAGCTCCCATGATCAGAGTATTGCAGGAAGTGGCCACCATGGACGCGGGCGGCGTCGAGAGGCTGCTGTACGACTATTACAACAACCTCGGCGATTCCGCAATTGCCTTTGATTTCGTCATCTTCGATCGCGAAAAGGAAGGCATCTTTGAAAAACCGCTGAGAGAAAAGGGCTGCCGGTTTCATTGCGTTCCCCGCGTGAAGGGCTTTGGCCTTGACTACATCCGTGCATTGTGGAAAATCCTCAGGGACGGACGGTATGAGGTCGTACATGCGCACCGCGGTTCCCGCAGCTTTGTCGTCGTTTTTCTGGCGTGGGCGGCCGGCGTGCCGGTACGCATCGTGCATTCGCATGTGGCCTTTGAGCCGGACGCCAGCGCCGTCAAGCACCTCAAGACGGTGGTGTTCAAGCGCCTTTGCCGCCTCTTTGCCACAGATCTGTTTGCCTGCGGCGACGACGCAGCCCGATTTATGTGGGGTACCTCTGATCCGGAAAAAGTGCGCAAGATGACCAATGCCATCGATACGGAGCGCTTCCGGCGGGCGCTTGCAGCCAGGGACGAAATGCGCGCAAGCCTCGGGGTCGGCGGCAAGTTCGTTCTGGGTACGGTTGCCCGGATTGATCAGCAGAAGAATCCGATGTATCTGCTCAGGGTTGCGCAGGCTGTGCAGCAAAGCGGCAGAGAATCCGTCCTGCTTATCGCCGGTACAGGCCCTATGGAGCAGGAGGTTAAGCGGAAGGCCCGGGAAATGGGGCTTGAAGGCTTTGTGCGCTTCCTGGGCGTCAGGCAGGATATTCCGGAATTGCTCGCCGCGATGGATCTCTTTTTGCTGCCTTCGCTCTTTGAAGGCCTGCCCGTTACGCTGATGGAAACCCAGGCCAGCGGCCTGCCGGCGCTGGCGTCCGATCGTGTGACCAGAGAAATGGACAAGGTGGGGCTGATCCGCTTTCTGCCTCTGGAGGAGGACGCTTCCTGCTGGGCCGAGGCGATTGCGAATGCCGGGGAAAACAAAGACCGCGGGCTGTATGCGCAGAAGGTGCTTGACGCGGGATACGATATTTCCGATCAGGCGCAGAAGCTGGGCGCGTTTTACCTGCGCCGCCATTCACAGAGAAAGGACAAGTGAAAGAATATGCCGAATTTTCTGCACCGCCGCCGGTGCAGGCTGCTGTTTGCCTTTGTACTCACCTTCTGCCTGGGCGTGATGACCGGGGCTTTGGCGGCACATCTGAAAGAGGATTTGCATACGGGGGAGGGGAGCGAAACCTTTTCCGTGCTCGTTTTAGGCGACAGCCAGATGGCCGGGGCGGGCTGGGACGGCGGCTATGCCAACTGTATTCAGGAAGAAAACAAAAACGCGCAGGTGATCAATCTGGCGCAGAATGGAAGTATTCTGGCCAACGGCGATATGCACAGGCAATGGGCGTTTTTCCTGGAGGAAGGCTGCCCGATGACCGATTTTGTATTGCTGGACGGCGGCTGCAATGATCTGTTCTATCTTCTCAGAGAAGAATGGAAGGATACCGGCCTGACGATGGTGAAAGAAGCGTTTTCTTCTCTGGTGGAGCATATCCATGAGGTCAACCCGGATGCGCGCATCATTTACGTTCTGATGCCCCCGCTTGCAGAATGGAAGGATAACGATTACGGCCCGCCCTCCTATGAGAGACAGGAGCGCTTCTGGAAAGAGATGAATATGCTGGCCAGCTCATACGACTATGTAACGGTGCTTGACCTGTTCTCACTCAATCCCTTTCACTTCCCGTGCATTGAATGCTACAACGAGTACTTCGCGGACAGCATCCATCTGAACGAGGCGGGATACAGGAAAACGTATGAGGCTGTCAGCAACATCATTACAGTCAATCTGGTGAATCGCCGGGATCAGTAGTCCTGCGCCAATCCATGCCGGGATGCGCTTTCCGGATGATTGATCGCCGCGTCGATAGGACGCATACGGCATGACGATGGAGGAAGTAAAGCAAACATGGATACGCTGTTGATCGTAAGTTCGCGCAGGGGTTTCCGTCAAAGGTTCCGTCTGGTTTTTGAAGAGGAATACAATATTCTGGAATGCGGGAACAAAGAGCGGGCTCTTCTGATGATGGAGCAGAATGCCAGCAATAATGTGGTTGTGCTGGCGGACTGTACGGCGGAAAACAACGAAGCGCCGGAGAAGGTATACGGGCTGTGTGAAAGAAGCAGGCGGATTCAGATTCCGGTGATCATTGTGCTCAGCTCGGGCAATGCGGATATGGAGTGCGCCGTGCTGGAGGCAGGCGCGGCGGACGTGATCGCGAGAAAAGACAGCGACGAGCTGATCAGATGCCGCGTGCGCAACGTCATGCAGCAGTACCGGATGCTCAGGAAGATTCAGGAGAAAAACAAAGAGCAGAAGGAAATGCTGCTGTACGCCAATGAAAAAATGCTCGACGCGCTGTCTTCCCTGATTGAATACCGGTCGGTTGAAACCAATCTGCACGTGCTGCGGATTCGGCAGTTTACCCGTATTCTGCTGGAAGAGGTGGCCCGTACATGCCCGGAATATGCCCTCACGGAGCAGATGATTGCGGAGATTACCAGCGCGGCGGCGCTGCATGACGTGGGAAAGATCGGGATTCCGGATTCCATTCTGAATAAACCGGGAAGCCTGACGCCCGAAGAGCGGGAAGTGATCAAGAGCCATTCCATCATCGGCGCGCAGATTATTGAACGGCTGGAAGGCGTCATGGATCCCTCTTATCTCCGGTATGCGTACAACATCTGCAAATATCACCATGAGCGCTGGGACGGAAGGGGATATCCCAGGGGCATCAGCGGCGACGATATCCCGATCTGCGCGCAGGTCGTCGGTCTGACCGACGTATACGACGCGCTGACCAATAAACGGGTGTATAAGGATGCATACGGCGTAGAGAACGCTGTGCAGATGATTCTCAACGGGGAATGCGGCTTGTTTTCCCCCAGGCTGCTGGAGTGCTTCAAGAGCGTCCGCAAGAAATTCTATGAGCTTTCCAGATACTATTCGGATGATCAGGCCGTCCGGACGGACGCCGGAATGGAAATGGAGATTCCCAGCCCGGTATATCAGGCGGAGATCAGTTCGCTGCACAGAGCGCAGAATAAGTATAAGCTGCTGCTCAACTATGTCAATTCGACGGTGGTTGAACTGGATCCGAAGTATCAGAATTATCATGTCGTGCATAATCCCTCCGCGTCTTTGGCGCTGCTCAATACCGGCAGCTCTTTTAGGCAGAGCATTGAGAATCTGCTGACGCATTACGCCAGGGAGGAAGAACGCGAGGAGGTTGCCGGGCGCATTTTCCATCACATGCGCCAGCACAGCGAACTGGGTCTCAAGCAGAGCAAGTTCGGGGTATCCTTTGGCGGCGGGGAGAAGCTGCGCAGATATACCTATGAAATCACGCTGATGAGCCTGAACCGGACCGAGGAGGAAGCGCAGACCACGCTCATGATCTGGAATAAAACAGAGGGGGATCTGCCGTCCGGTCAGAAAGTGTTTACCGAGGATGAAAAAAGGCTGTTTGACGAGGTGGAGTGCAGGGCCATCGTCGGTACCGATTACTGGCTGACGCTTGAGGATAACCGTGCGGCGGCAAAGATGCTGCATTATCCGCCCGAACAGTTCAAGGCGCGGTTTGAGAACCGGCTGATCCATGCGCTGGCAGCGGACAAGCCGCAGGAATATGCCGATGAGATCCAGATGCAGCTTGCGCAGAATACAGAGGTGGAAATCATCCTGCCGATGCGCTGTGCGGATGGTGAGACTGCGGATGTGCTGCTCAAGGGAAAGCAGTTTGTCGATCAGAACGGTTTTGGCCGGATGGCGGCTGTGCTGACCCGCCTGGATACCGCCTATGAGGAGGCGCGGGACAACCGGAAGAGAATTGAACGGTATAACGCGATCTTTGCCTCCTATGAGCAGGCGGTCTTTGAATGGAATCTCCTCAGCGATGAACTCGTATATCACAGGAACTGGGAGAAGATTTTCGGATACGACCCTTCGGGCATGAAGGTTTCCATGCTGCTTCAGCAGTCGATCCACATCCACCCGGATGACCTGGAGAAGATACAGCAGACAATCAGGCGGGAGGACGGCGACAGAAAGAATCTGACCATTGACGCGCGTATCCTGGGCGAAAACGGCCGGTACAACTGGTATCGCTTCGTGGCCGCGATTGAGTATGGAGAGACGCGCAGACCCAAATCGGTCAGCGGCATCATCAGCAATGTGGATGAGGAAAAGCGCAGCGAGCAGGAGCTCCTGCGCAAAACGGAAGTGGATACGCTGACCCGCCTTCTGAACAAAGACGCCGCGCGCAAATATGTGGAAGAATGCCTGAGC
>JAFQOY010000193.1 GCA_017412025.1 Clostridia bacterium
GTCATGCGCAGGGATGAAAAAAGACCATCCTTTTCATTTGTACGGCTGGAGATTATAATGATATATATAACAATACGTTCATGAAACGGGGAGGTACATATGGCTGGTAATCTGCTTCTGGTTCATGGCGGCGGACCGACTGCCGTCATCAATGCATCGCTTTACGGAGCGATCTGTCAGGCGAAGGAAGAGGCGCAGGTGGATCGCATCTATGCGGCTATCGGCGGAACGGGCGGCCTGCTTGCGGGCAATCTCAAGGACATCACCGATGTGGGGCAGCAGCAGCTGGAATTGCTGCTGCACACGCCGGGCAGCGCCATCGGGACGAGCCGCGACGAGCTGGAGAAGGAGCATTATGAGGCGATGCTGCCGGTGTTTGAGCGCTTCGGCATCAAGTATGTGCTCATGAATGGCGGCAACGGAACGATGGATACCTGCGGCAAGATCTGTCAGGCGTGCGCAGGTACGGACATCCGTGTGATGGGCATTCCCAAGACGATGGACAATGACATCGCCGTCACGGATCATGCGCCGGGATTTGCCAGCGCTGCCCGGTATATCGCTCAGAGCGTGGCGGAGGTCTGCGCGGATGTTCAGGGGCTTCCGATTCACGTGGTTGTGATTGAGGCATGCGGCAGAAATGCGGGATGGATCACGGCGGCTTCCGCGCTGGCGCGGGACTGCGGCGTGGACGGTCCGGATCTGATCTACCTACCGGAGCGCCCGTTTGACGAGGAGCGCTACATTGAGGACGTCAAGGCTGTGCTTGAAAAGAAGCGCGGCGTTGTTGTGGTGTGCAGCGAGGGCCTGACGGACAAGGACGGAAAGAATATTGTGCCGCCGGTATTCCGCTCCGGCCGCTCGACGTACTTCGGCGATGTGTCCGCGCATCTGGCGATGCTGGTGATCAAGCGCCTGGGCTACAAGGCCAGAAGCGAAAAGCCGGGCCTGATCGGCCGCGCGTCCATGCTGCATGTGTCGCCTGTGGATCAGCAGGAGGCTATCGCCGTGGGCCGCGAAGCAGTGCGTGCCTGCGTGGCGGGCGAAAGCGGCAAGATGGTCGCGCTGATGCGCGAGGAAGGCGAGGCGTACCGCGTGCGCACGGAACTGATTGATGTGCACGATGTGATGCTCCATGAAAAGAAAATGCCCGACAGCTATATCAACGAACGCGGCAACGGCGTGACGGAGGCATTTGTCAATTGGTGCAGGCCGCTGCTGGGCGGAGAGCTGCCGAAGATGATAAGCTTCAAATAAACGATTTACACAGGATGATGAAAAATCATACTTCCTTTTGTTCAATGTGTGAGGTATAATAGGAGACAACGACAATCATATCCCCCAATTTCTGTAGCTTTTTATGAGTGAAAAGGAGAAAGTCTATGGACAAGCGCAACTCGAAGAGCGGGCTGGCCGACCGGATCCCCGGCAAGGTCTGGCTGCTGCTTTCCTTCCTCGCGGCTTTGCTGCTGTGGTGGGTGCTCTCCATCATCCCGGCAACATCGCGCGCCTTCCCCAACATGTTCAAGGTTCTGGGCAGCATCTCCACGATGATTACCCGCGGCGTGCTCTGGAAGGACATCTCTTCCAGCCTCATCTCCGTATTCTCCGGCTATGTGCTGGGCTTTGTGATCGCTCTGCCGGTCGCCATCCTGATGGCGTGGTATAAGCCGGTGCGCTTCATCATCGAGCCGTGGATCCAGTTCATCCGCAACATCCCGCCGCTGGCGTATGTTCCGCTGATCGTTATCGCTGCCGGCGTTGGCCGCAAGCCGCAGATCATCGTCATCACCATCGCCTGCTTCCTGACCATGTGCGTGACGATCTATCAGGGCGTCATCAACGTGGACGAGACGCTCATCAAGGCTGCGCGCGTGCTGGGCGCGACGGATAAGGACATCTTCATCCGCGTCATCGCTCCGGCGACGCTGCCTTTCATCCTTACCGCGATCCGTCTGGGCGCGTCTGTCGCGCTGACCACGCTGATCGCCGCAGAGTCCACCGGTGCGACTGCCGGCCTGGGCATGCGTATCCGCAGCCTGAACAACAGCTTTGAGCCGGCGCCGATGCTGCTGTACATCATCATTATCGGCATCCTCGGCATTACCATCGAAAAGCTCATTAAGACCGCTGAAAGGAGGCTCACGTCGTGGCAGGAGAAGCGCGAGATCTGATGAACAAGGAAAATGTGTGCATCCGTATTGACGGCGTGCGCAAGGTGTTCAATGGCCGCAACGGCGAAATGGTTGCTCTCAACGGCGTTGACCTTGACATTCATGACAACGAGTTTATCTGCGTGGTCGGCCCGTCCGGCTGCGGCAAGTCGACCCTGCTCAACATCATCGCCGGCCTGCTTGAGCCGACCGAGGGCAAGGTCTACTGCAATGGCAAGGAAGTGACCGGCACAGGCACCGAGCGCGGCGTGGTCTTCCAGCAGTATGCGCTCTTCCCGTGGCTGACCGTCAAGAAGAACGTCATGTTCGCGCTGGAAATGCGCGGCGTTAAGGGCAAAGAGGCTGAAACCGAGGCCATGAAGTATCTGGAGATGGTCGATCTGGCGAAGTTCGCCGATCACTATCCGAAGGAGCTTTCCGGCGGCATGAAGCAGCGCGTGGCCATCGCCCGCGCGTATGCGGCGGAGCCGCAGGTGCTGCTGATGGACGAGCCGTTCGGCGCGCTGGACGCGCAGACCCGTACCCAGCTGCAGACCGAATTGCTTGAAACCTGGCAGAAGAAGAAGAAAACCTGCTTCTTTATCACCCATGACGTCGACGAGGCGATCATTCTGGCGCAGAAGGTCATTATCATGAGCGCGCGCCCGGGCCGCATCAAGCGCATCGTGGATATCAATATTCCGTATCAGCGTACGCAGGAGACCTAGATGACGCATGAATTCATCGAGCTGAAGAATGAAATCTGGGGTCAGGTCTATCAGGAGTACCTTGAGGTCAGGAAGTAAACCGCGAATTTAGGCGGCGCGTGTCCGCTTAAAAAATAAAATGGAGGAACACACCATGAAAAAGCTGCTCTCTCTCGTTCTCGTTCTGATGCTTGTGTGCATGGCGGGCGCCGCTGTGGCTAACACCAAGCTCAACATCGCCTACATGCCCAACTACGCCAGCCTCTGGAGCGTTGTGACCGGCATCAATCAGGGATACTTCGCTGAGGAAGGCCTTGACGTTCAGCTCGTCGAGTTCGCCGACGGCCCGACCATCATCGCCGCTATGGAATCCGGCTCTATCGATATGGGCTACATCGGACCGGGCGCGCACAAGCTGTGCATCAACGGCCGTGCGAAGATCTTCTGCTTCTCCCAGATTGGCGACGCCGATCACGTGCTGGCCAGCAAGAAGGCCGGTATCGAGACCGTCGCTGACCTGAAGGGCAAGAAGGTTGGCTACTCCTCCGGCACCTCTTCCGAGATGATCCTCAAGTATGCCCTTGAAGAAGCCGGCATGCAGTGGAGCGACATCGAGGCCTATGAGATGGACGCTTCCGCGCTGGTGACCGCCATGATGTCCGGCTCCATCGACGCCTGCGCCTGCTGGTCTCCGTCCACCACCACCATCATCAATGCGAGCGCGGGCGACGTGATCTCCCTGTGCTCCAACAAGACCTTCGCGCATCGCAGCGTGTCTCCGGCTTCCTGGATCGTCCTGAACGGCTACTATGAGAAGAACGCTGAGACCGTCCTCAAGTTCACCCGCGCGCTGTACAAGGCGATGGACTTCGGCTCCAAGCCGGAGAACTTCGAGCAGGTTGCCAAGTGGGTTGCTCAGCAGTGCGCCACCGATGAGGCCACCGCTGCTGCGCAGACTGGCGACGCCGCCTGGCCGAGCAGCGCTGAGGTTCTCGCCGGCGCTCAGGACGGCACCATCGAGGGCTACTACAAGGTTCAGCAGAGCGCCTTCATCGCCTCCGGCGACGTGGCGGCTGAGGTTCCGGTGAGCGATTACGTCCTCTTCGACAACATGGTCGAGGCGGGCAAGTAATTCTCCCGCGCCAGGTCCTGAATTCAAAAGCATTTGCAAGCAGCCTGGCCCGCAAAGCCGGGCTGCTTGTCTTATCGGAAGGGAAGGGGAGGGAAACCATTGGCAATCCTGGTGATCAGCCTGCTTGTGCTGCTCTCCCTTGTCCTCTTTTTAAGCAAGCGCAGCCGGGAGACCGGCTTGATTCTGGCGATGACCCTTGCGCTTGCGCTTCACTGGATGAGTGTGCTGGTTTATATCGCCAAAAAGGGCGGTATCGGGCAGGACATGCAGATCATGCTCTTTGGTACAAAGGCAATCCGCCACAATCTGCAGTATCTGCTGCTGAGCCTCAAGCAACTGGGCTATGCGATGGCAGTAGGGCGGTATCTGTATCCTCTCCTCCTCGTACTGCTGGCGCTGCAGTATTCCTACGATCCGAGGATATGCCGGCGCAGGGCGCTCAGGCCGCTGGCCTGCATACTGCCCGTGCTGACGCTGATCATCTACCTGCCGCCCGTCTTTGAAACGCTGATTGAATGGCATCGCATGATGCTGATTATCCTCGTCAAAGCGACGCTGGTGTGGATTGCCCTGTATCTGCTGGCGGCGCTGGCGCTTCTTCTGCATGAATACCGGCAGATCGGCATTCCGTTTTACCGCAGGGAATTCAGGCGCAAGTGCACGATGGTCATCAGCCTGTCTCTGCTCTATGCGGTGTATTACCCGCAGGATCCGGCGCAGGTCTATCTCTTTTACCGCAACGAATACATGGGCGCCGTACAGGGTCTGTGGTATCTGAATCCGGCGCTGAATCTCGGCAACTACATGCTGGTGTTTGCATCGGTTCTGATCTGCTTTGCGCTGGGTTTCCGTTCGCTGATGCTTTATGCACAGGAGAACTTTCGCCAGGAGCATGAAGACGTTGCCATTCAGCGCAAGTTTGATGCGGCCAGCAAGGGCGTCAGCGTGTTTGTCCATTCGGTCAAAAATCAGCTGCTGGCCAACAGGATTCTGCTGCGGCGGCTGGATGCGGAGCTCAAAAAGGAGAGCCCGGACCTTGGCCGTGTGCAGGATTATCAAAGAAGCCTTTCTCAATCCAACGAAGCGATGCTTCTTCGCATGGAGGAGCTGTATCAGAGTGTGAAGAAAAACAGCATCACGCTCGTTCCCCATGCGTTGGAATCGGTTTGTCTGGCGGCAAAGGAACGTTTTGCGCGCAAGTATCCTGCGGCAAGCCTGGAGATCAGCGGCTGTGAAGGCGTGCAGATTCTCTGCGACAGGGTTCATATGGCGGAGGCGATTTACAATCTGCTGACCAACGGCTGGGAGGCGCATATGGCGGCAGGCAGGGAGGATAAGCCGATCCGGATCTGCTGCCGTCAGGAAAGAATGTGGACGGTGATCGATGTGACCGACTGCGGCGACGGCATTTCCGCGTCGCAGCGCATGCAGATCTTCGATCCGTTTTATTCGAGCAAAAACACCAATACCAACTGGGGAATGGGCTTGTATTATGTTCGCGCGATCGTCAGAAGCCATCTGGGCGTGCTGCGCCTTGAGAGCAGTATTGGCAGGGGAAGCAGCTTCATCATACAGCTTCCGCGCTATGACGGCGGCAGGTAAGCCGCACAGGGAGGAAATCACATGCAGATGAAGATGGAATGCTTCGGCCCTCAGGCCGATACGGCGGCACTCGAAAAGCAGTGCAGAGCGCTCTATGCCGGCCTGCCTGTCAGGTACGACGGCGTGACGGGCTGGCTGGACTGTATGACGGCGACCGAAGGATATCTCGATGCAGTCAAGGAGAAGGCGAAGGAGTGGCGCGAGATTGCCGATACGCTGGTGGTCGTCGGCGTGGGCGGCAGCAATCAGGCGGCGCGCGGTGTGATCGATGCGCTGGGCGCGCGCGGTATGGACGTCGTCTGGGCGGGAAACACACTGTCTGCGTATGAACTGCAGAGGACGCTGGAGCGCCTTGAGGGACGCAGCGTGGTGATGCATGTGATCGCCAAGAATTTTGAAACGCTGGAACCTGGCTCTCATTACCGCGTGCTGCGCCGCTATATGGAGCAGCGCTATGACGAGAAGGAAATGGCGCGCCGCGTTGTCCTCACCGGAACGGTGGGGAGCCGCCTGCATGAGATGGCGAAGGAGCGCGGTCATCTGTTTCTGCCGTTCCCGGTACCCATCGGCGGCCGCTATACGGCGTTTACCGTAGTGGGTCTGCTGCCGATTGCGGCTGCCGGGCTTGACGTGGATGCGTATCTTCGCGGCGGCATGGACATGCAAAGGCGCATCCTTGAAGAAGAAAACAATCCGGCGTTTGCCTATGCGGCATGGCGCAATGCGCTGGGCAGCGCGGGATTTGATACAGAGATGCTGGTGAGCTTTGAGCCGCGCTTTGAGCGGCTGGCGCGCTGGTGGCGTCAGCTCTTCGGCGAGAGCGAGGGCAAGGACGGCAAGGGCATCTTCCCGGCATACAGCATCTATTCCGAGGACCTGCACTCCATCGGACAGTATGTGCAGGCGGGACCGAGGCGGATGCTGGAAACGTTCATTTGCGTCAGGGATGACGGCGGCTGCGTGCCTGTGCCCGAAGACAAAGCTGCGCGCGACGGTTTTGATTATCTGGATGGACGGGATTTTACGTTCATCAACGACGCCGCGCAGCGCGCGACGATTGCGGCGCACAGCGAAGGCGGCGTGCCCTGCGCGGTGCTGACGGTGGAGCGCGTGGATGAGTATGCGATGGGTCAGCTTTACTACATGTTCATGGCGGCCTGCGCGGTGAGCGGCCAGCTGCTTGGCGTCAATCCGTTCGATCAGGAGGGCGTGGAGGCGTATAAGCGCAGTATGTTTGCGATCCTGGGCAAGTAAAAAAGAAAGGTGTGCTGACATGCCGATTCATCTGATCGTCGCGGAGGATTTTGATCTGCTGCGGGAGGACCTGTGCGAGACGATCAATGCACAGGCGGATATGGAGGTTGTGGGCGAAGCGGCCTCCGGCGCGGCGCTCGTAGCTTTGGCTCGGGAGAAGGATTTTGACGTGGCGCTGGTGGATATCGAGATGGAGCATGCCACGGCCGGTATCTGTGCGGCGGAGATCATTTCAAAGGAAAAGCCGCAGGTGCGGATCATCTTTCTGACTGCCCATGAAACGGAAAACATGATCCTCATGTCCATGGCTGCGGGCGCGGTGGATTACATCGTCAAGGGCGGCGCTCAGGAGGAAATCCTGCAGCATATCCGCGCCGCGTATCAGGATGAGCCGATGCTCGATGCGCGCGTGCAGCAGACGGTGCTCAAGGAGTATTCGCGTCTGCGCCGTTCAGAGGCGAGTCTGCTGTTTTTCACCAATAATGTCGGCAAGCTGACGCTGGCAGAAAAGCAGCTCGTGCGGTGCCTGCTGCAGGGATATAAGGTCAAGGAGATCGCACAGCTGCGCAGCGTCGAGGTCGTTACGGTCAAAACGCAGATCAAGGGACTGCTGCGCAAGTTTGGGTGTTCCAGAACGAAGGAAATCGTCGAGATGATTCATCAGCTTGGCGTTGAACAACTGTTTTAAACCGACTGAGAGA
>JAFQOY010000194.1 GCA_017412025.1 Clostridia bacterium
CCGGTCGGGCCGAGGAAGAGGAAGGAACCGATGGGGCGGTTTGGATTCTGGATGCCTGCGCGGCTGCGCAGAATGGCCTCGCATACCTTTTCAACTGCTTCGTCCTGACCGATGACGCGCTCGTGCAGCGTATCATCCAGATGAAGCAGCTTTTCACGCTCGCCTTCCATGAGCTTGGATACCGGAATGCCCGTCCATCTGGCAACAATGCGGGCAATTTCCTCCTCGCTGACCTTGTCGCGCAGCAGCGTTGCCTCGGATTTGGCTTCCTCAGCGCACTTTTCCTGCTCCGCCAGTTCCTTTTGAAGCTGAGGCAGACGACCGTATTTCAGCTCAGCGGCTTTGTTGAGGTCGTAGCGGCGTTCCGCCTCGGCGATCTCTGCGCCCAGATGCTCGATTTCTTCGCGGAGCTTCTGAATTCTGCCGATTCCGTTTTTCTCGTTTTCCCATCTGGCCTGCATGGAGGAGAAAGTCTCGCGCATATCGGCCAGTTCCTTCTGTATGACGCCGAGCCGTTCGCGCGAAAGTGCGTCTTCTTCCTTTTTCAGCGCAGCTTCCTCAATCTCGTGCTGCATGATCCTGCGGCGGACATCGTCAAGCTCCTGCGGCATGGAGTCCATCTCCGTACGGATGGTGGCACAGGCCTCGTCCACCAGGTCGATGGCCTTATCCGGGAGAAAACGGTCGGAGATGTAGCGGTTTGAAAGCGTGGCAGCGGCAATCAGCGCCTGATCCTGAATCTTGACGCCGTGGAAGACCTCGTAGCGTTCCTTCAGTCCGCGCAGAATGGAGATGGTATCTTCTACAGTCGGCTCCACCACCATTACCGGCTGGAAGCGACGCTCCAGTGCAGCGTCCTTTTCGATGTACTTGCGGTATTCATTGAGCGTTGTCGCACCGATGCAGTGCAGCTCTCCGCGTGCGAGCATGGGCTTGAGCAGGTTGCCAGCATCCATGGATCCTTCGGTCTTGCCGGCGCCGACAATCGTATGCAGCTCGTCAATGAAGAGAATGATACGTCCTTCGCTGGATTTGATGTCGTTGAGAACCGCTTTAAGCCGTTCCTCAAATTCGCCGCGGAATTTTGCGCCGGCAATCAGCGCGCCCATATCCAGGGAGAAGATGGTGCGGTTTTTGAGGCTGTCGGGTACGTCGCCGCGCACGATGCGCTGAGCCAGTCCCTCGGCGATGGCTGTCTTGCCCACGCCCGGCTCGCCGATGAGAACGGGATTATTCTTTGATTTCCTCGAGAGAATCCTTATGGCGTTGCGGATTTCGCTGTCCCTGCCTATGACGGGATCCAGCTTGTTTTGCCTGGCCAGCTCTACGAGATCCTGACCGTATTTTTTCAGCGCGTCGTAGGTGGCCTCAGGGTCTTCGCTGGTCACGCGCGCGCTGCCGCGGACGGCCTGAAGCGCCTCCAGAAAGCGCGCCTTGTTGATGCCCATGGAGGAGAATACCGGCTTAATGCCGAAATCAGCTTTTTCCAGCAGCGCAAGAAACAGGTGCTCGACGGAAACGTATTCATCACGCATCTGCTTCATTTCCGCCTCGGCCTGCTGCATAGCGGCGGTGAGACCAGCGGAAATGTATGGCTGCTGATTGCTGCCGACAATCTTTGGCAGCCGGGATAAGGCGGTTTCGCAGGCGCTCACTGCCTGCTGAGGATTCATGTCCAGCTTGCTCAGCAGCTGACCAATGAGACCGTTTTCCTGAGCGATGAGCGCATGGAGCAGGTGAAGCTGCTCGACTTGTGCATTGCCGAAGCTGAGCGCCAGCTGCTGTGCGCTTTGCAGCGCTTCCATGGATTTTTGAGTGAAACGGTTGGATTCCATTCGGATCGTCCTCCTTTATATCGGCCAATACGATGTATCAAATGGTAGTTTATCCATCTTTGACTTTTCTGACACTGAAAGTATATCATGGTCAAAGAAAGTCAGTAAATAGTCAAAGGATTACAATGTAAAGATATAATATGAACAAAATAAACAAAAATCCGCCTCTGGCGCAATTGAGACGGATGATCTGGCAAAACAGGCTGCTATTTTTCAGGAGAAAGCAGAGGGAGCGGTACGCGGTATTTGGCATAGCGCCTTCCGCTTTTATCCCGATATGCACCGGCAGGAGAAGGAACCATCACGGTCGCAGTCTTGCCGATATAATTGACAAACCCGGTGAGCGTTTGACCCTGATACACAAACGACGCCCGCATGTCTACGGTATAGCCGGATTGCGCCGCTTCCTGTTTGCGTGTGGGAAGGCTATGCCGGGTGTCCGTATGACCGAATAATCCATTTGCGAGTGCCATGAAGCGTTCACAGTGACCTGTGCTGCCGTAAAGCGCCGCTTCAGCGGCATGGCAAAGCTCATGTTCGAAAACGACCAGAAAGGCTTCCTGCGGGGTAGCGACCGTCAGCCCGTTCAGGTGAAAGGGGCCTTTTTTCAGTCGGGTCAGAAAATCGCTGGACATCCGGATCTCCGGTCGGCTGACTCTGCCGAACGCGCCTTTGACATAGATGAATTTTCCTGCGCTGCTGGTCAGTCTGGCGGAAAGGGAGAGCTGTATATCCGGCAGCTTTTCAGACAGAAAGCCATTGAAGAAGCGCTCGTCATAGAGTTTAAGCATCTGCCTGAGCGTAGGAGGGCGGATGGCGATGATGGGAATTGTGCTGAATCCGCCGTCCATATCAAGCAGGGCAGTCAGGATAGAGGCTCTCTTTTGTATAATGGCATTACCGGGCAGCGGGAGAGGAAAAGGAATTGCTCTGTTTGCCATGATTACAGTGCAATTTCCACGCGAACGGCTTTGCCGACAAACTTGACGTCGCTGATATGAACAGGCTCAGCGCCAAGTTCACGGTCTCCGCTCTGCAGCAGAATATTGGAATTGCCCAGCAGCCTGATGCGCCGCAGGCACCGATGCGCACCGTATTCAACGAGCATGATTGCGCCATCCACGGGAAGGGTCTGCGGTACGATCAGAACCAGATCCCCCTTTTCAATGCGCATCGCGCGCATGGAATCGTCGGGCGCGAGGAAATAGACGACCTTATCAGGCTTGGCTCCTTCGATCTTGCCATCCTGAATCGGCACCATTCTGCGGGATACCTGAATCCATCCGGCATTCATGACCGGAACCGGCTTGAGTACGCTGCTCAGGGCGTCCAGCCAGATGCCGCTCTGTTCCTGGGCAGTCTGGGGCTTGGCTTTGGGTTCGTCAGCCTGCTTCGGTGCAGGAGCGGCGGGCTTGGGCGCTGCCTGCGGCGCAAGCGTGCTCAGATCCACGGTAGCTGCGATTTCATCCAGAGAGAATTCCGCTTCGTTGCGCGAACTGGTTCCCAGCGTCTTCAGGATCCGCCGTGCCTGATCGTCCTGAATGATTCTGCGTCCCTCTTCAACGTCCTTCAGATAACCTTCAGAAATACCGCACTTCTTTGCCACCTGCTTCCGGGTAAGCTTCTGTCGGCTGCGCTCCAGCAGAATCAAATCGCCCAAACGGCTCATGTTGTTTTTCCTCCTCATATATCAGTGCGCTGTGTGCAGAAAATGCGCTCAGCGATCATCAGCTAAGCGCATTATACCGGTTTTTATTTCATTTGTAAAGACAGGCGATCAGTCAGGACCCGGTCCCAGAGGCTCATCCGGATTCATACTGCGGGCAATCAGCCGTTTCTTTGCGGCATTGCCAAGAAGCGTATAGGTGATGGAAGTGACGGGAACCGCAGTGATCATGCCGACAACGCCGAAAATACCGCCGCCGACCGTGACGGCAAGCAGCACCCACATCGAAGGAAGATTGATCGAGGTGGAAACGACACGGGGATAAATCAGGTTTGTTTCCAGCTGCTGGAGAATCAGAATAAAAGCGACGAATCCGATGGCCTGCATCGGGCTTTCAATCAGGACGAGGAATGCGCCGATGACACAGGAGAAAATAGCGCCGTAAATCGGGATCAGCGCGCAGAAGAGCATAATTACCGAGATCACCAGCGCATGCGGGAAACGGAAAACAAGCATGCCGACGAAACAGAGCACGCCAAGAATGACGGCTTCCGTGCATTGAATGGTCACATAAGAAAAGAAGGTCTTATGCGCCATACGGGCAATCGTCACAGCGTCGTCGCAGAAATTCCTGGGCAGGAATGCATAGAGCATCTTTTTACACTGACGGGACAAGGACTCCGTCTGCAGCAGAATGTAAATGGCGAAGACGAAGGAGATGATGACGTCCGTCGCGCTGCTGAAGAGAGAAGAAACGTTTAATACAATGGAAGAGACCGCCGTGCCTGCATAACGCTGAACAAGGGAAATCAGCGAGGAAGCAAGCTTGTTGAGATCCGGAATCATGGGCGCGATTGCATCGTGGATTTCCGGGTATCCCTCCAGCCAGGTCATCAGATTGGTGATCACGCGCTGCGCCGTAGGAACAAAGCGCATGACAGAACCGGCAAGGGACGCGACAGTATCAATCAGCTGAGGCATGACAATGCCGATAAACAGCGCGATGATCAGCAGAAGCGAAACAAGTGCCAGAAGAAGGCTGATGCCTTTGCGGCGGCCCTCCTGCACAAAGGGCTTTCCTTTCTTATCCGTTCTGCTCAGCAGCTTATCATACAGGCGCATCGGTACGCTGATGATGAATGCCATACAGGCGCCCACGATAAAGGGGGACAGCGCGGCAAGCAGGCTGGAGAGCCATGTGCCGATTGCGTCAATATGGTTGACGCCGAGGACGAGGGCGACGGTGAACACAACAAGCAGAATCAAAAAACGTTTTGTATCTCGCGAAAGCTGCATAGTGGCCTCCTGTGTGAACGGATGATTCAAAAATATTATATCCTTTTTACGTGAAAAAGGAAACAGAAAAAGACAAGATTCCTGCAGTCAGTCAGTGCAGCAACGCTGAGGGTTCTCGCAATCAGGCAGACAGATCATGCCGGAACGCCTGAGAGGCAGACGCACAGGCAGATGAACTTAAATTGCATGACCAGGAAGCGGCAGGCTGAGTGCTATATGAAAGGCAAGTAAAGCTTGAAAACAGAAGCAAAATGCGCTATAGTTGAGAAAAGAATTCAGGTCTGCTTTCAAGATAAGATGAAGCCGGGAGAGAATGATATGATCAGAGAAATACAGGCTGATTGCATTGAAGAAACGGTACGCGAGCTGTTTTTGAGCGCATGCTGCGTTATCGGAGACGATGTGATGCATCTTCTCAGAGAGAGCCTCGATCAGGAGGAATCTTCCTTTGGACGCGAGGTGCTTCGGCAGCTGATTGAAAACGACGAGCTGGCGATGAAGAAGCATCTGCCCATCTGCCAGGATACAGGCATGGCTGTGGTGTTCATGGACGTTGGGCAGGATGTACATATCGTTGGCGGCGACGTCAATGAGGCGATCAACAGAGGCGTTCGGCGCGCATACAGGGAGGGATGCTTCAGGGCAAGCGTGCTTTCTCCGATTGAGCGCATCAACACGAGGGACAATACGCCTGCCATCATCCATGTTCGTTTTGTCCCGGGCGATCGGGTAACGATCACGGCTGCGCCAAAGGGATTCGGGTCTGAAAACATGTCAAGACTCTGGATGCTCACTCCCGCGCAGGGCATTGACGGCGTGAAAAACGCCATTGTGGAAACGGTGCGTCTGGCGGGCGGGAATCCCTGTCCTCCGATTGTGGTGGGCGTTGGTATTGGCGGCACGGCGGAATACGCGATGCTGATGGCCAAACGCAGTCTGACGAGGGATTGCGGTAAGGCTTCGCCGGATCCGGCGATTGCAAGCCTTGAAAGGGAAATGCTCGAGCGGATCAATCGGCTTGGCATCGGTCCGCAGGGGCTGGGCGGACGGATCACCGCATTGGCCGTACACATTGAGCAGGCGCCTACGCATATTGCCGGTCTGCCCGTTGCCATCAACATGCAGTGCCACGCGGCAAGGCATAAGACGGCAGTCATCTGAGGTGATACATTATGATGAAATGCATTCATGCGCCGCTTGTTGAAGAAGAATTGAGTCTTCTGCGCGCAGGAGACAGCGTCCTGCTCAGCGGAACGATATATACCGGACGGGACGCCGCCCATAAGCGTCTTTGCAGCATGATATCTGAAGCGCATCCTCTTCCGTTTGACGTCAGAAACCAGGTCATTTATTATGCAGGGCCATGTCCGGCAAAACCTGGCGAAGTGATCGGTTCCTGCGGACCGACGACCAGCTATCGCATGGACAGCTACTCTCCGATGCTGTGCGATCTGGGCCTGATTGGCATGATCGGAAAGGGACCGCGGAATCCAGACGTCATCTCAGCCATCAGGCGAAACGGCGGCATATACTTTGCCGCTACGGGCGGAGCGGGCGCGCTGATCGCCTCATGTGTCAAAAGCAGCAAAGTGGTCGCCTTTGACGATCTGGGAACCGAGGCGATTCGCAGGCTGGAGGTTGAAAATCTTCCTCTGATTGTCGCAATCGACTCGTTTGGCGGAAATCTGTATGAAGAAGGTCCGAAAGCGTATCGCATTTAACCTGATATATTCAGAAGAAAGCAGGAATCGGCATGAAAGTTGTATTGAAGAATCTTACAAAACGCTTTCCAAGCAGAAACAAAAACGTTCGCGAGGACGTGATTGCAGTCAATGATTTCAATTTTGAAATCCCGGATGGAAAACTGATTGGATTGCTTGGCCCCTCCGGGTGCGGAAAGAGCACGGCGCTCAATCTGCTTTCCGGGCTGATCAAACCCACGAGAAGAATTTGTCGCTAAAACCTTGCGTAACCCACTTTTTGCGGTTATCCTAGTTTTCTTCAATTTACGCAAAGAATTTGTCGCTAAACCTTGCGTAAGCCACTTTTTTCGGTCATCCTAGTTTTCTTCAATTTACGCAAAGAATTTGTCGTTAAACCTTGCGTAA
>JAFQOY010000195.1 GCA_017412025.1 Clostridia bacterium
ATCGCCCGCGGCGAGGAGCTCTATGGCCGCAGGCCCGATTCCATCGACATCCGCGTGGACGGCGATTATGTCGAGCTTGCGTACCACTATCAGAACCAGCCGTTCCACCGCATCCGCCGCATCACCGGTTATCTGGTGGGCACGCTGGACCGCTTCAACAACGCCAAGCGCGCCGAGGAGCGCGAGCGCGTCAAGCACGGCTTTACGCCGGTGTAACGCATCTTCCCCTTTTGCTGCATATTGGGCAGAGCAAAGCGGCGGGCTGAGTCAGTCCGCCGCTTTTTCATGCCCGGCAAAACAGCGCTTCCCCATTGAAACCGCCCTGCGGATGAGGTTCTGCCCGCAGGCGATCAGACCCAAAGCGCAAAAATCCCATGCCTTTTGAGCATGGGACTTTTCAGGATTCAGAGAATCTCCAATTACTTCGCCTGCTTGAGGCACGCGTTCACGGCAGCCTTGACCGCATTGGAGGTCATGGTGGAGCCGGAGATCACGTCGACGTCGACGGTGCCGTTGGCGGCAACGATGGCGTCGATCACCTTCGGGCCGGCAGCGCCGCCCAGCGCGGCGGTCTCACCGGAGACGTCGGCGGAAGCGGCGACGATCTTGCCGCCCTTGATCTCAACCGTCACCGGGACCGGACCGGCATAGCCGGCAGCCTGCGCGGTGTACACGCCGTCCTTGCAGCCCTCGGCGGTGAGATCTTCGTTCACGACAGGCGCTTCCATGGACGGGCCCTTGCCGGTCGGGATGCCGTCGGCGATGAGCTTGTCGACGATGTGCTTGGCGAAGGTCAGGTTGCGGCCAAGGCAGAAGCCCGGCATGAGCTCCGGATAGTTGTCAACGAAGGTGGTGCCGGCGCAGTTGCCGGTGGCGTACAGGCCCTCGATGACCTCGCGCTCCGGGGTCAGAACCTGCATATCCTCGTTGATCCACAGGGAGTCCATGGTGCACAGCAGGGAGCCGCCCAGCCACAGGCCGTAGTACGGCGGATTGCGCAGCTCGGAGAGACGATACGCCGGCTTGCCGAAATCCACGTCCTCCTGCATGTCGTACAGCTCGTTGTAGCGCGCGCAGGTGGCCAGGAAGGTCTCCTTCGCCTTGCCGGCAAAGCCCAGCTTGTCCGCCAGCTCCTCGAGGGTGTCGGCCTTCATGATCAGGCCGGCTTCAACCTGCGGCTCGATGGTGTTGGGCAGCAGGCCGTCGCCCTGGGAGCGGGTCATCGCGGAGCAGCCGATGGTGTGGAAGCGCTGCACGTCGGCGCAGACATTGCTGTCAAAGATCTGCGCATAGACGCCGCCCTTGCGGCGGGCAGCGGCGTGGGAGGCGTCGTTGTACGGCTGGGACTCGCTCATGAAGCGCACGCCGTCACGGTCCACCTTCAGGAACGGCTGGGTACCCGGGTTGAACTGGGACACGGTGCCCGGCCAGACCTTCTCGCCCTTGTCGTTGAGCACATAGCCCGCGTCGACGCCCGGGGCGACGATGCCGCGGTCAAAGATCATCGGAGCAGCCTCGATGTCCTTCATCGCGCCCGCCCAGATGCCGGCCTTGATGCCCTGGCCCTTGTTGGAGGCATAGAAGGAAGAAGCGGTGACGCACATCGGCAGGATCGGGGCGCAGGCCTCGATCATCTCCGGGTTGCCCTCGTAGCCGCCGGTAGCGAGGAGGGTCGCCCAATTCGCCACGAACTTCACATACTCGCCGGTGACGACGTTCTGCGCGATCGCGCCGGTGACCTTATTGCCGTCCTTGGTCAGGCAGACGAGGCTGTGGTTGAAGTCGATGTAGTAGCCCTTCTCCTCGATGCGGGCCTGGAAGAGCTCGTTGCGCTTCTTCTGCATGCCCCAGAAGTGCTCGGTAGCCGGATAGTAGTACTGGGTGTAGTTGTCCACTTCCTTCTCGCCCGCAGCGGTGAAGGCACAGGTCATGCCGGCCTCAGTGAGGATCGGAGCGACGTAGTCGTGCATCGCAGCGGACTCGTTGATCCAGACGTTCAGGACGCGCTGGTCCATCTTGCCGGAAGCGTAGCGGGAAATCTCGCTGCGCAGGTGCGCGGTGTTGACCTCAACGCCGGCCTTCTTGGTCTCGGCGGTGTTGATCGCGCCGTACCAGTAGCGGGTCGCGCCGACGGTCGCATTCTGCTCGACAACGCGGAAATCGATGCCGGCGTCAGCCGCGACGGACGCAGCCATCATGCCGCCGTTGCCGGCGCCGATGATGAGCAGGTCGGTGGTGTAGGTCCTGGCGATTTCGCTCTCCGCGATCACCGGGGCTTCGCCCAGCCAGTCCGGGTTAGCGGAAACCGGAGCCTGAACCGCTTCGGCCTTGGCTTCCTCGGCGATTACGCCGGCGGGCAGCATGCTCGTCGCGGCAGCGCCCAGCGCGGACGCGGCGGCGCCCTTCAGGAAGCTTCTGCGGGAAATGTTCTTCATGGTGCATTCCTCCTTATCTTTTTGCGCGCAGCGGATGCTTTGCACAATTCTTTCACAATTATACGCCTGTGTGTAACCCACAGGTCAACAAAAACCGTCTGAAACCGGAAACATTGTAGAAAAACAAACAGGCATATGCTATAATGAAGCAACCGATGGGAGGACGCACACATGACGCACAAACCTGAAAGCTCAAAACCCGACGCCGGCAGCCAAACTCCGTGGAATGCGCCGCAGTACCGTATCGGCGACTATGCCAAATACCTGGGTGTTACCCCCGACTTTCTCAAGCACTATGAGCAGTTCCGTATCGTCTCCTCCGAGCCGAGGGAAAACGGCTATCGCTACTATCCCTTCAGCCAGAGCTACAGAATTCTGGAAAGCATGCGCCTTCGCGGATACGGCCTTCCTCTGCGCGATATCGACGCCGCGCTCGTCGACGAGGATGCGCAGGACGTGCTGCGCAGGCTGGATGCGCGCACCGAGGCGCTCAAGCGCCAGATCCGCTTTGATCAGGCGGTTATCGACGACCACCGCATGCTGCGCTCATGGTTTGACCACATGGAGGGCAAATCGGAGGACTGGCATGTTGATCTGAGCGAAGAGATGCTCTTCCTGCCGCACACCAGCCGGCGCAACTTTCTCAAGGACAGCCGGATTTACGATATCCTTGGTCAGTGGCTGGATCATATGCCGATGGTCAAATCCTGCATGTGCGTCCCAAAGCCGGATTCTTTTGATCATCCGCTTGAGGAATATGCCTGGGGGCTGCTTGTGCCCGCGAAAGTCGCCGAAGCGTTTTCTCTGCCTGTCAACGACGCCGTCCTTCGCCTGCCGCCGCGCAAGACATTCTTTTACCACTTCAGCGGCAAGCGCTGGCCTCAGCTCAATCCGCAGGATCTGCTGCACACCGGCATATATCAAAAGATGTCGCAGCTGGGTCTTACGCCAGCGGGCGACATCTATATGACCATGTTCATGTACACGCACATCAACACGGAATCCCTGCGCTACGGCTACTATGCCGTGCCGATTGAGTAAGCTTAATCCTGCGGATGATCCGTACGCCCCTCCAGCTCGGCGAACTTCGCCTGCATGGTGGGGTTGTTTTTTGTCAGCCGCTTGATGGTCAGGTCCTGCGCCTTGTTGTTGGCCAGGCGCAGGTTGTTGACCGAACCCAGCAGCGCGTCCTTCGTCTTCTGCAGATGGCTGATCGTCTTGTCAATCTCCTCGATCGCCTCCTTGAACCGGCGGCTGGCCAGCTCATAATTGCGGCCGAATTTCGCCTTGAAGTCCTCCATCTCGCTTTCAAAATTGGTCACATCGATGTTCTGGCTGCGGATTTCCGCCAGCTGCTGCCGGTAGACGAGCGAATTGAGCGCGGCGTTGCGCAGGATGGTGATCAGCGGGATGAAAAACTGGGGTCTGATGACGTACATCTTCTCATACCGGTAGGACACGTCCACAATGCCCGCGTTGTACAGCTCGTTGTCCTGCTCAAGCAGCGTGACCAGCACCGCGTATTCGCAGTTCTTTTCGCGCCTGTCCTTGTCAAGCTCCCTGAAAAAGTCCTCGTTGCGGTGCTTGGTCGCCGTCTGATCCGCCTCGTTTTTCATCTCAAACATGATCGACAGGAACTCTGTTCCGTCCTCCGCCGCTTCCCTGTAGATGAAATCGCCCTTGCTGCCGCTGCGCGCGTCGTTGTCCTTTTCAAAATAGGCGTTGCGGAATGCCGCCGCGCGGATACGGTTGAACTCCGTCAGGCAGTGCTGCTCAAGGCTCTCGCCGATCATCTTGGTCGATTGCCTCGCCTTGAAGTCGCGGTAATAGGCGATCTGTTCGTCCTTCTGGCTCAGCGCCAGCCTGTGCTGGTCCTCTGCGGATTTTTCCCTCAGCTGCGCCGCCATCTTCTCCCGGTCGATTTCGCCCTGAAGCGCCACAATCTGCGCGTCCTTTTCTGCGACAGCCTGCTGCACGGCCAGCTTCGCGCTCATCTCCATCGCGGCAATCCGGCCTTTGAGGCTCAGGATCTCCGCATCCTTGCGGCCCATCTCCGCCTGCCCCCGCGCGCTTGCCTCCTGCAGCGCGGCGTTTCTGGCCGCGTCGCTGCCCTCAAGGCGCTCCTTCAGCGCCGCAATCTCCGCGTCCTTCTGCGCCAGGTCGAGCCTGCGCCTTGCCTCTGCCTGCGCCAGCTCGCTCTCCTTCTGGCCGTCGCTGCCCTCAAGGCGCTCCTTCAGCGCCGCAATCTCCGCATCCTTCTGCGCCAGGTCAAGCAGGCGCTTTGCTTCTGCCTGCGCCAGCTCGCTCTCCTTCCGGCTGTCGCTGCCTTCAAGGCGCGCCTTCAGCTGCGCAATCTCCCTGTCCTTATCATTCAAAACCCGCTGCTCAGCCATTTCAACCGCCATCCGCTTTTCGGCCTGCATGGCCTCTTCGCGCTGCTGCAGTTCCTTTTCAAACTCCCTGTCCCTTACCTGCTTGACGATCGCCGCATAGCCCGACTCATCCACCTGAAAAACCTCGCCGCACTTGGGGCATTTGATCTCCTGCATGCCAAAACCTCCTGAATTTATATAAAGCGTATGCACATTTTCTTACGCCTATTTTATCAGATATCTGCCCCGATTGCCACAAGCAATTCCTGTTTTCCTTGACATGCCCCCTTCCGCCCCGTACAATAATCATATCTATACCATCATAGCTTGCAAGGTGAACCATGAACAACAGCCTCACGTCCCGCCGCATCACGGCGCGCCATGCGTTTTTCCTCGGCGCGCTGCTGGCGCTTCTCGCCCTCGCTCCGGCGATCCTGCCCTATGGCGGGCGCTTCGTCACCCGGGGCGACTATATCGAGCAGCAGCTCCCCTTCATCCTGGAAACCCGCCGCATTCTGCGCGGCGGGCTTGACGCCTATTCGTTCAATACCTTTCTGGGTGCGCCGGGCATAGGCAGCTACAGCTTCTACACGCTGGGCAGCCCGTTTGTCTGGCCGCTGGCGCTTCTGCCGCAGGCGCTCATTCCCTTCGGGATCAGCGTCATGGCCGTGCTCAAGCACGCCGCCGCTGCGTTGACCTCCTTTCTGTATTTCCGGCGGATGACGCGCAGCGGCCGCCTTTCGCTTCTGGGCAGCGTGCTGTATGCGTTTTCCTCCTTCACGGTCGTCAACACGCAGTTTTATCACTTCACAGAGGTGATCGCGTTCTTCCCGCTGATCCTGCTTGGGCTTGAAATCGCCATGAGCGAGAAGCCAAAGCCGGGATTGCTCGCCCTTTTCTGCGGCGTCAACGCGCTGGTCAACTACTACTTCATGCTCTCAAGCGCTTTGCTTGCCGCGCTGTACTTTGTCTTCCGCTTCTTCTCGGCAGACTGGAAGGCGGCGCGCAGCGTCCGCCGCGTGTTCTTTGCCGTGTTTGAGTGCGGCGTCGGCTGCGCGCTTTCCGGCGTGCTGCTGCTGCCGTCTCTGATGCACATGCTGACCATCACGCGCACAGGCGCTGCGGACGCGTCGCTGCTGACAGCGCTGTATCAGCCTGCCGTGCTGCTTGAGCGCCTGCGCGCGCTGCTCATGCCCATCGAGAGCAACGTGGTGCACGCGTTTTACGGCGACGCGCCGTCATGGAGCTCCACCGCGGCCTATCTGCCCGTATTCGGCCTGACCGGCATGCTCGTGTTTGCCTTTGCGCAGAAGGCGCAGCGCTGGCTCAAAGCGCTGCTGGCTCTTCTGCTCGCCGCCTCCGCCGTGCCCGTGCTCTGCGGCGCATTTGCGCTCTTTACCAATATCGCCTATACCCGCTGGTGGTACGGTCTTTCGCTGCTTCTGACGCTTGCCACGCTCTATGCCATAGACAGCGTCAGAACCCGCCGCGCCTGGCTTCTTTCCTTCGCCGTGTGCACGGCGGCCGTCTGCGCTCTCGTCGTGCCGATGCTGCTGCCCAATGGCGCGCTTTATGCGCTGCCGCAGCGCATCGCGCAGCTGATCGCCAACCGCAAAACCGGCGCCTATGCGCCCGGCGTCTTCCGCATGTTCGCCATTGCTCTCTCTCTGCTGGGCGGCGGCGCGATGCTGCTGCTCATCGCAAAGCGCATGCGCTTTGCCGCCGCGCTTGCCCTCGTCTGCCTTGCAGCCTGCGCGCAGTACGGTGGATACATCGCCGCCGGCGACCGGTACGTTCTCTCCGGCGGCACGGAGGCAGCAAACGGCATATATGAGCTCCATCAGATTGCTGAGCCGACGCTCGCCGCCCTTGACATGCCCGAAAGCGACGCTTATAAACGCATCGACTACGGCTCCATGCTGCGCAATTACGGCCTGCTGCGCGGATGCTCGTCGCTGACGTGCTTCTCCTCCCTGCGCACCTCGACCGTCGGCCGGTTCGTCTCCATGGCCGGCTTTGGCTATGATGAATCGACCACCGTCAAGCCGCCGGATGCCTCCGGCGCCGTCCGCGCGCTGCTGAGCGTCACGGAATATCACCAGACAAACGGCGAGCCCGTGCCGGAGGGATTCGTCTACAGCCGCGAGGAAAACGGCTTTTCTGTCTATGCAAATCCCAACGCCGTGCCGATGGGCTTCCTGCAGACGACCGTCACCGGCACGCACCATCAGCGGATGGACAGCGAAACCGTCGGCTCCGTGCTGCTCGCCGCCGCCGCGCTTGACGACGCATACCTCGAGCGTTTTGCTCCGCGCATGCAGAAGCTTGACGTATACAACATCCCCGACTGGCAGGAAAGCGCCGCGAGGCTTCAGCAAAACGCATGCAGCAGCTTTGAGACGACGGCAAACGGCTTCACCGCGCGTATCGACGCGAAGGAGGCTGGCCTTGTCGTCTTCACCATCCCGCACGACAAGGGGTTCTCAGCGCTGGTGGATGGGCAGAATGCGGAAATCATCCCCTGCAGCGTCTCGTTCATGGGCGTCTGGGTGGAGCCTGGCGAACATGAGATCGTCTTCACCTATCATACGCGGATGCTGCGTCTGGGCGCCGCCATGAGCGCCGCCGCGGCTGCGGCGCTCGCAGGTTACCTCTTTCTGGCAAAGAAAAAGCGCCTTTGACGGGCGCTTCAGACCGTCAACAAAGTATTGTTGACGGTCTGTCGCTGCAAGTCTGCTAACGCATACTTGCAGCGGATAAAACATCATTTTCTTGTACGCTGCGCGTACGGCCAGAAAATGATATAGGAAGCGGCTTGCAGCCGCTC
>JAFQOY010000196.1 GCA_017412025.1 Clostridia bacterium
ACGGTGCTGTACAGGTCGTATGGCGAGGCGGGAACGGTGACTCGCCGGGGCTTGCAGGCGCATAGCAGCGCATAGGGAGAAATTTGTTCAAGCATGGTTTACGCCTCCCGGGATGCTTTCTGATTCAGCATATGAAAGCCCGTGGAGGCGCGTGCCGCATTTGCTGCTTCTTAGCAGGCAGAGGGAATGGGCTGCGGTTCATGAGGAAACGCAGAGAAGCTGATACACATGGAAGGAAAAGGGCAGGAAAAGAGATAAAAATAGCTTCTCAGGCGCCTTTTGTCGAAAATAGGATTGAGAAATGCGGGAATATCTAGTATAATGATAAACGACGGAATGTCTGATTTGAAATGAGGTGTACGATTTGGACGAACAGAGAAACGGAACGCCTTCTGCACCCAGGAGAAGGCGTGCCGCTGCACAGCAGAAAGCGCTCGAGGAAATTAGAAGGATTGAGCTGGCTGAATCTGAGCAGACCGGGGCTGCTGAAGAATCGCCCGTTCAGGAAATGCCGGTTCAGGAACAGCCTGTGAAGAAACGGCTGCTCGACGATGAGAACGGTTTTCTGGATACTTCTGTAAAAGCGGGGAAGAAAAAGGCATATATTCCGATTGAGGAAATGGACGAAGACGAGGATATGCCTGTTAAGAAGAAGGAAAAGAAGGGTAAGCGCAAGAAAAAGAAGAAAAAGGGAATCGGATGCCTGATTGCCGTTCTGATTCTGCTTCTGCTGCTGATTGCCTGCAGCGTATTCCTGGTGCTGAATCCCGATATCACGGAAAATGTCCGCGGTATGATCGACAGTGCAATCGCCAGCGTGATGCCGTCCCCGACGCCTGACGCCCCGGTTGTGTTCGCGACGGAGGAGCCGGTCGTTCTGCCGACGGCGGAAGCCACGAGCACGCCGACGTCTGCCCCGACGTCCACGCCAACGCCTGTCCCGACGCCGACGCCTACCCCGACGCCGACGCCCACCCCGACGCCGACGCCCACCCCGACGCCGACGCCCACCCCGACGCCGACGCCTACCCCGACGCCGACGCCTACCCCGACGCCCACTCCGACGCCGACTCCGTCTCCCACGCCGTATACGCCCAGCACAGCCAATGCTGTGGAAATGACGAATCCGGCTGCGGTGATCAAGGAGAGCATCGTCGTTGACGGCACGGAGGCGATCGCTGAGGGCTATGTGCGCGCAGAAGAAGTGAGTATGGGCGATCCGGACAAGTATACTGCCCAGGGCGGTCTGCTGACCTTCCGCGGCGGTCCGCTCCGTCAGAACGGCGCATACGGCACCGTCGATGTTGTCGAGGAGCAGCTTTCCGTTTTCCGCGGTCTGCGTACGACGACGCTTGACGCCAAGTATATGGGCTTTGGCTTTGGCACGCAGCCTCTGATTGTCAAGTGGTATAAGAACATCCGAGAGATGATGAACATCGACGACGAGTTCCGCACCACTACGGCCATGAAGGAGATTATCTATCCGTCCAGCGACGGCAGGATTTATTTCCTCGATCTGGAGAACGCCGAATACAGCCGTGAGCCCATTGACGTAGGTTTCCCGATGCAGGCGACCGCAAGCGTGAATCCGTATGGATATCCGCTGCTGTACGTCGGCCAGACGGTGGATACGATTGCCAAGCAGGAAGGCATCATCGGCATGCGTATTTACAATCTGATCAATCAGAAGATGATTGGTTTTGAGCCGGGCATGAACCCTTCTGCTTTCAGCGATACGGGCGTGGTTTATTCTTCCGCGCTGATTGAGAGCGACTCCGATACGCTGATTTACACCACGGAGAGCGGCATGCTCAATACGCTGTCCCTCAACACGGAATTTGACGTGGAGACCGGCGATATTTCCGTCGAGCCGGAGCTGGTTTCCTATGCATACAAGACGAAGCTTAAGAATGCAAAGATCGGCATTTCCACAAGCGTTGCGGCTTATGGCGATTATGCGTTCTTCGGCGATGACGCCGGCTCTTTGCAGTGCGTGGATATGAACACGATGCAGTGCGTGTGGGCGGTCGATATGGAGGACAGCGTCGTTGCGTCGGTTTCCCTTGAGATCGGCGAGGACGGCGAAGTGTATCTCTACGCCGGAAACGTCGTCAACAAGCGCGCGCGCAGCAGCAACATCAAGCTTGTGAAGCTCAACGCGCTGACCGGTGAAACGATCTGGGAGTGCCAGAGCGAGATCAAGGGCAAGTATGCGAGTGCGCCTGCGAAGGAAGGCATCTATGCGGGTCTGATGGCCTCTCCGCTGGTCGGCGAAGGCGATATCAATGACCTGGTGATCTTCAACGTCAACAATGTGATTGATCCGAGCGACAGCAAATCGAATTACGCGGTGGTGTACGCGCTGGATAAACTGACGGGTGAAGAGGTCTGGAGCCAGCCGATCGACGTTTCGTCCGTCTCTTCTCCGATTGCGCTGTATCAGCCGGATGGCAGAAGCTATATCGTGATGGGCGATGACAACGGTACGCTCCGTCTGATGGACGGCTATACCGGCTCCACGCTCAGCACGGTCAACCTTGGCGGCTCCATCAAGGCGTCTCCGGCGGCTTACGGCAACCGCATCGTCGTGGGTACGACCGGCGGTCTGCTGTATATCGTGGATGTGCTGTGATCTTCGCATGATGGAATATCGTACAAATTAAATGGAACAGCGGATGCCGCTGCGGGATATCCGCAGCGGCATCTTCGCATATTGTGCGTTAAAAACACTTAAGGAGGAGTATTATGCAGTACATCATTGCCCTGGATCAGGGCACAACCAGTTCCCGGGCTGTTATCTTTGATGAACAGGCCCACGTTGTGGCGATGAAGAGCTTCGAATTTGAGCAAATCTATCCGCAGCCTGGCTGGGTGGAGCATGATCCTGCGGCGATTCTCAATACGCAGATTGATTCGCTTCGCGAGGCTGTGCGTATCAGCGGCATTCCGATTGAGGACATTGCAGCCATCGGTATCACCAATCAGCGCGAGACGACGGTGGTCTGGGATCGCAAGACGGGCAGACCAGTCTACAATGCGATTGTCTGGCAGTGCAGGCGTACTGCGCCGATCATTACCCGCCTTTGCAATGAAGGGCTCGAGGAGCATATCCGCAGCAAGACCGGTCTGGTTCCGGATGCGTATTTTTCCGGCACAAAGATCAACTGGATTCTCGATCACCTGAATCTGCATGAGCGTGCAGAAAATGGAGAGCTCTGCTTTGGTACGGTGGACAGCTTCCTTGCCTGGAATCTGGTTTCCGGCCATCCTCATGTGACGGATGCGACCAACGCGAGCCGTACGATGCTCTATGACATTCATAAGAATGACTGGGATGATACGCTGCTCAATGCGCTCAGCATCCCGCGCGCGATTCTGCCGAAGGTGGTAGATACGTCCGGCGTCATCGGCATGCTTGATCCGGAAATCCTTGGACGCGCCATTCCCGTGGCTGCGCTTGCAGGCGATCAGCATGCGGCGCTCTTTGGTCAGGGCTGCTTCAAGCCGGGCATGATGAAGAATACGTATGGTACGGGCTGCTTCCTGCTGATGAACACCGGCGAGCTGCCCGTCGTCAGCAAGAGCGGTCTGGTGTCTACCATTGCCTGGCGCATTGGCGGCGAGACGACCTATGCGCTTGAGGGAAGCGTGTTTGTCGGCGGCGCGGTGATTCAGTGGCTGCGCGATGAGATGAAACTGATCGAACGCGCCTCTGAGACGGAGTTGATTGCCAATTCCGTCAGGGACACGGCCGGGGTCTATCTTGTTCCGTCCTTCACGGGCCTTGGCGCGCCGTACTGGGATATGTACAGCCGCGGTACAATCGTAGGCCTGACCCGCGGCGCTGGCCGTGCGCATATTGTACGCGCCGCGCTGGAGTCGATTGCCTATCAGTCCGCCGATCTGGTCAACGCCATGGCGACTGACTGCGGCCGCAAGCCGTTGGAGCTGCGCGTGGACGGCGGCGCGAGTGCGAATCAGTTCCTGCTGCAGTTCCAGTCGGATATTCTGGATGCGAAGGTGATTCGCCCGGCCGTCATCGAGACGACGGCGCTGGGCGCAGCGCTGCTTGCGGGTCTTGCCGTCGGCGTCTTTAAGGATATGGGTGAGATCAGCAGAATCTGGCAAATGGATCTTGCGCTTGAGCCGCAGATGGATGCCGATAAGCGTGAAAAGGTGCTTTCCGGCTGGCATAAGGCCGTATCCCGCAGCATGCGCTGGATCGATGAAAGCGAAGAATAAGCCGTCCATGTCATATAAGGTCTGCCTGAAAGGGCAGGCCTTCTTTGCATATATTGCAGATTTTGATGAAAGATGGCGAATATGCACGGATATAGAAGAACAGGTGAAAATTATTCGTCTCAATCCTGCAGAATATTCAACTTTCTGCCGCAATCGGCAAAGTGAACCCTTGACAGCGTGTAGCGTTGGGGATAAAATAAGACTACTACGATTTGAGGCGAATTGCCCCGAAGTTCGTCGAATTCCGAACTTTATGGAGGGAAAAACCATGTACCAGATTCCTGTGACGCTGACGCAGAATCCGAAGAAGAAGCCGGAGGACGAGAGCAAGCTCGGCTTTGGCAAGATCTTCACCGATCATATGTTCATTATGGATTATGAAAAGGGACGCGGCTGGCACGACGCCCGTGTTGTGCCGTACGGTCCGTTTGTTCTGGATCCTGCCTGCACGGTGTTCCACTATGCGCAGGAGATTTTTGAAGGCATGAAGTGCTATCGCCGCAAGGACGGCGGTCTGCAGCTCTTCCGCCCGCGCGATAATTTTGAGCGCATGAATCGCTCTGCAGCCCGCATGGGTATGCCGGCCATTGACGTGGAGGAAGCGCTTGAAGGTCTGATGACGCTGCTCAAAACGGACGCCGACTGGGTGCCGTCTGCGCCGGGCACGACGCTGTATATCCGTCCGACGATGATTTCGACCGATGTGATGCTGGGCGTGCATGCGTCGCATACGTATCGCTTCTTCATCATCTGTTCTCCGGTTGGCGCGTATTACCCGAAGGGGCTTGCGCCTGTGGGCATCTATGTCGAGCCGGAGCTTGTTCGCGCGGTCAAGGGCGGCGTTGGCTTCACAAAGACCGGCGGCAACTATGCTGCGTCCATCCTCGCCGGCGTGATTGCCGAGCAGAAGGGATATGAGCAGGTGCTCTGGCTGGACGGCAAGGAGAATAAGTACATCGAAGAAGTCGGCTCCATGAACATGTTCTTCAAGTTCAGGGATGCGCTGGTCACCCCGCCGCTGATGGGCTCGATCCTGGGCGGCATCACCCGCGATTCCATCATCAAGCTCGCAAAGCATATGGGCATTGCGGTGGAGGAGCGCCCGCTGACGGTTGAGGAGGTATTTGAAGCCTCTGCCAAGGGTGAACTGGAGGAAGCGTTCGGTTCCGGCACGGCCGCGGTCGTTTCGCCGGTTGGCCGTCTCGCCTGGAATGATCAGGAAATCACCATCTCCGGCGGCGAGATCGGGCCGTGCACGCAGAAGTTCTACGACACGCTGACCGGTATCCAGTTCGGCGAGGTGGAGGATCCGTTTGGCTGGGTTCTCAGGATTGACTGACGCGTAAACCCTGCACGAGAGCATATTTCAATTCTCTAAAGATAAATGCATGCAAATGGCACCCATGGCTTGACACGGGTGCCATTGCTTTGCAGAGACCATAAGCAGCTTTTGCCGGTTCAGGGAGGATTGAAGGATATGTTCAGGCAGGAAGAGGTGTTCATCGGAGGATGGCACGAAAAGACAATAGAAGCCATGCAGAAGCGCCGGTTTGAACAGATGGTCAGGCAGCTGCCTCCGCTTGGCGCAGGGCGGCTTGACGCGCTTTCGCCGGGCGCGCTTGAGCGCAAGCTGGAGCAATGCTGGCAGGATATCGAGCGTAAACCCATGCGTGCGCAGCAAATAGACAGGATATGGAAAAGCGTGCTAGGCAGTATCGACAGGCAGGCGGACTGCTTGTCGCATGAGGAGCATGAGCTTGTCGAGCGTGCGCTGATCCTGGGCGGAAGCGCCCGGATCGAGGATGCGGCGGAGCTTGAAGCGGCGCGTGCGCTTTCGCTTCGCCTGTGGGCGAGCGTGGGCGTCGTATCCGGTCGGCCCTATGTGGAATTGGAGACGCCGGTGCTGCAGCCGGTTGCCCGTGCGCTGGCCAGAGAAGAGCATGAGGCTGTGCGCCGGAAACTGGAAGCTTTCGGCGCGTATCTCTCGGGCACGCTGTATTGTCTGGGCGCCATGGATGACAGACAGCCGCAGCAGATGATTCTGCGGGATGTGCTTGGCGGCGATGAGGATGACGAGCTGCTCATGCAGCTGGCCAGACGTTACTTGTGGGCAGAGTTTGACTGTGTGGATTATGCGGAAGGCGTGCTGCTGATCCATCCTGCGTTGGCGGAGCCGTCCCATCTTCTGCCTGCATGCAGGCGGCGCAAATCGCATTTGCTGGCCATGCCGCACGGCGCAAAGCCGGTGCTGGATATTCTGCCTGAAGAGATTCCCCTGCAGCAGGCGCTTGAACGGGTTATTGCCGGCGCAATGCGGGAGGGATACCGTGCGCATGAGGTGGCCAGGAATATCCGGTTTATCTGTAAGCAGGGCGCGCCGTTGAGCGCAATGGAGGAAATCCTTCAGGAGTCGCTGATCGTATATCTGTCTCCGGCGATGCGCAATGCCCTGGATGAAATGCACAGGCATTTACCCAAATGGATTGAATGCAGGAGCAGCATGCTTTCCTGAAGAATATATATGGAATGAAAGACAGGTTCAAAGCAAAGGAAACGGAGAGGACGCTATGCAGATCATCGTACCCGATGAAAAGGACGGACTGATGCTGTCGCAGCTGCTGATGCAGCTGGCTGCGGACGTGCCGCTGTGGGCGATCAAAGAGGCGATCAAAAAACGCGACGTCCGTATTGACGGAAAACGTGCGGACGGGGATATCCGCGTGCATGCCGGCCAGGAAATCCGCGTTTACTGGCCCAAGGCGGTGCTCTCCTCACAGCAGAAGGCTAAGGAGCTTCCGGGCGTCGACGTGGTCTTTGAG
>JAFQOY010000197.1 GCA_017412025.1 Clostridia bacterium
GAGCTTCTACGGCCTGCTCTTCGGCTTCCCGATGCCGATCATTCTGGCGCTGTTTTTCAACGAGATCCGCTCCAATCTCGTGCGCAGCACCTGCCAGGTGCTGACCTACCTGCCCAAATTCATGTCCACGGTCATCATGACCTCTCTGGTTACGATGCTGGTCAAGCAGGGCTCGCTGACATCCGGCATGGGCATCATCAGCCAGGCACTGTGCGCGCTGGGCATCATCCCCTACGAGGTTGCCAACGCCGGCCTGCTCAACAATCCCGACTTCTTCCGCGCGATCTATCAGATTTCCGGCGTATGGGAGGGCGCGGGTTACGACAGCATCGTCTATTTCGCCGCAATCATCGCTATCTCGCCCACCAGCTATGAGGCGGCACAGATCGACGGCGCAAGCAAGATGGCGCAGATGCGTTATGTCGTGCTGCCCAGCATCCTCTCCACCATCGTCATCATGCTCATCACCCGCATCGGCTCTCTGCTCAATATCGGCTATGAAAAGGTGCTGCTGCTCTACAACACCAACACTTATGTGACCGCCGACGTGGTATCCACCTTTGCCAACCGCTACGGCCTGATGGGCACGCAGAAGGGCATGGCGGCCGCGGCAGAGATGATGAACAACGTCATCGGCATGCTGCTGGTCATCAGCGCGAACACAATTGCCCGCAAGGCGTCCGATACATCGCTGTATTAAAGGGGAATAAGACGTATGAAAAGAAGGCTTGAAACGTCCGAGATGATCTTCAAGGTCATCAGCTATACGCTTTTGTCGATTTTCTCCCTGGCCTGCCTGTATCCGTTCCTGTATGCCATTTCCGCCTCCATCAGCGGCGGGCATGCGGTGGATTACGGCGAAATCGTGCTCTTTCCCAAGGATATCCAGTTCGAAGCCTTCGGGCGGATGTTTCACGACAACATGTTCTGGAACGCGTATTCCAACACGCTGTTCCTGACGTTTTACGGCACGATCTGGGCGCTGTTTGTAGCGATTCTGGGCGCGTATGCGCTGTCCAAAAAGAGGCTGCTCTTCAGAAGATTCTTCAATTTCTTCCTCGTGTTTACGATGCTCTTTTCCGCGGGCATCGTGCCGCAGTATCTGAACTATCTGGATACCAAGGCGGTGTTCAATTCCGTGGGCATCACGGACGATAAATGGCTGGTCGTCATCGCCATGGGCATGGCCGCCATGAACATCATCCTGCTGCGCAACGCCTTTGAGGGCGTGCCCAGCGAGATCGAGGAGGCCGCCATCGTCGACGGTTCCACGGAGTTCCAGGTGCTCAGCAAGGTCTATATCCCCATGTGCAAATCCACCATCGCAACGGTGGCGCTGTTCTTTGCCATCTCCCGCTGGAACGGCTACTTCTGGGCGCGCCAGATGATTTCCAACTCCAACGAGCATCCGCTGCAGGTGTTCATCCGCCTGAGGCTGGAGGAATACACCGATCCCGAGGCCATGGCCGGCTGGAATGAGATCTTCTCCTCCGACTCGGTCATCTATGCGCTGATCGTCTGTTCGATCGTGCCGATCCTGATCATCTATCCCTTCATCCAGAAGTACTTCGCCAAGGGCGTGAACGTCGGCGGTGTGAAGGAATAATGCTGTATCCCGGACAAGCTCCGGAAAATACATACAGAAAGAGAGGAAAACACATGAAAATCAAGCGCATCCTTTCTCTGCTCGTGGCGTTGTCGATGATGCTGACGATGTTTGCGGGCGCGGCTGCTGCTGAAGAGCTGACCTACGCGCAGGGCACCCTGCTGCGCATGGCCACCGGCTACAACAGCACGAAGACCGGTCTGTTCTTCGACGCCGAAGTGGCGGGCGAGGGCGTGACCCTGGCCGACGGCGTGACCTATCACACCGGCGACCTCAAGCCCACCTGGGTTCAGGTGCAGAACACCCTGGGCATTGCCTTTGAAAACCTCTATCAGGGCAACAGCGCCACCAATGAGTTCGACTTCTGGAAAGAGCGTCTGAACGAGGTGGATATGGTCAGCGGCACCGCCGCGAAGCTCACCGAGTACGGCGAGGCCGGCAGCATCGTGAACATCGCTGAGTATCTGGATATGATGCCCAACTTCAAGGCGTATCTGGAGGCCAATCCGATCGTCCGCCTGTCCATCACCGGCAACACCAGCACCGGCGCGATCTACTTCTCTCCGTATTTTGACGGCGTGAACGACATCGAGCGCATGCCGCTGATGCGTACCGACTGGGTTGTCAAGCTCCTGGACGGCGAAGGCGAATTCACCGCCGAGCAGAGCAAGGCGCTCGCCCCGGCCGCGTATCAGCCGTACATGCCCACCACCGGCACTGTCGCCATCGACGTGGTCAACCTGGAAGGCACCGCGGTGGAGACCGTGACCAAGAACTACGACAAGGCCGGCAACATCGTCGCCAAGATGAATGAAGCCCTGGCCGCCGGCCCGGTTGACGGCGTTGCCGCCGTGAACATGCTGCGTACCTACATCGACGAAGCGTACGACGGCTACTATGGCGCCGCCCGCTCCAACCTGTTCATCGGCCAGAACGCTGCCTGGGACGCCGACGAAATGGTCGCCCTGCTGCGCTGCGTCGTCGCCAACCCGTACACCCTCAACGGCACCGACTCCGTGCAGGGCCTGTTCAGCCGTGAGGACGATAACAACCAGCGCCGCGTTGACATGAAGCGTTTCGCCGGCGTGCTCTTCGGCGTGCGCGGCATGGAATCCCGTCAGGATTCCCTGTGGATCGACGCCGAGGGCAAGATCCGCGATGCCCGTCAGGACGCCGAGGCCTATGTTGCCATGGAATACATGAACAACATGGCGAAGGAAGGTCTGATCTCCAAGGCGTTCATGGACAGCTCTAAGGAATCCACCAAGACCTATCTGGAGAACGACCTGGGCTTCATGCACTACGACTACAACCAGACCCAGACCGTGTACAACCAGACCGCCCTGCAGGACGGCGAGAAGTACATGGCGGTCATGGTTCCGGTCGCCCGCTGGTTCGACGGCACCAACGCGGAAGGCGTCTACATGCGCTTTACTGAGTCCTGGCGCTCCGTCAAGGTTGACGGCTGGGGCATCTCCGTGGCCGGCACCGAAGGCAATCAGGACAAGCTCTACGCCGCGCTCAAGCTGATCGACTATGCTTACAGCGAGGAAGGCCAGATCCTGATGAGCTATGGCCCGGATGCGTTCATCAAGAAGGCCGAGGACGGCAGCTATGTCACCTTCAGCTTCAACGGCAAGGATATGCCGGTCATCGCCGACGCGACCTATGCTGAGCTGTGGGAGAAGGCCTCCGGCAACTACACCAACTACGCCCGTCAGTTCCTGGGCTCCACCCTGTCCTTCGCCAAGAGCCAGGCGTTTGAGTATCAGTGCACGCACGAGGTCGGCAAGGAAGGCGCCGGCTATATCTCCACCGCCATCGGTCTTGGCACGATCAAGCATCCGGAGCTGGCTGTGACCGAGAATCCGTGGTACACCTCCGTGCCCACCGTGCTGCCGAATACCACCGTTGAGAACAACATGATCAACGAGTTTGTGGATCTGAGCGAGAAGTTCAACGACGCCAAGGGCAAGCAGAATCTGTTCATCGATCAGATCGTCAGCGGCTACGCCGTTGAGGGCATGTCCAGCGCCGAAGAGTCCGCTGCGTATGTTGCGGGCTCCATGGGCGGCAAGCAGTACCTCGCGCTCAAGCAGCGCGCCTGGGACCGCCTGGTCGAGTACTACAACGCTCTGTAAGCATTTTATCCGTGGCGGGGATTTTCCCCGCCGCGGATTCCCTTCAGTCCCCGATCGCAAAAGAAACCTTTGGAGGCTGAAGGGAATCCGCAGGACAGCCGGCCATACGCCGGCGCATGCGTTAATCACAGGAGGTTAAGATGTACCACAGACAGTTGACCTGGCAGAAGATTCTCTGCTTTGCTGCGATCGCTGTCAGCGCGATCGTGTTTCTGTATGCCCTGGGGCTGATGACCGATCTGTACGACAGCCTGTATTATACGATGATGGACCCCAGCAACCCGGACGATACCTGGGTGACGGGCTCGCAGATCTATTATCACATGCAGCCCTTCAACCGTCAGCTGCTTGAGTACGCCATTGGCATGCTGCTGCTTGCCTGCCTGCTGTTTATCACCAGCACGCACAAGCGCCGCCGGTATTATGCGGGCAACGCAGTTTCCACGTTTGCCTTTGCAGCGGCGGGCGCAGCCCTTAGCGTGTGGTGCCATCAGCAGATCGAGATGTACAAGGCGGAATTCCTGCAGATCAACTTCGAGGAGCTTGAGTTCTTCGCCGAGATGATGGATACACCCTATATCGATTCCACCTTCTGGTTTGACGCGCACTACGTCGTGTTCGCGCTGGTGCTTGTGGTCTGCGTGCTGCTGGTACATAACTTCATCTGGAAGCATCAGCTCATGCGCGCAGAGCAGCAACTGATTGAAGAGGGAAGGAGGAAGACCGCATGACGAACATGGATGAAAACAAGCGCATCTCGCTGGACCGCATGCGCTACACCAAAAACACGCTGTCCTCCTCGCTGGCGCTGTGCGCCATCGTCTTCAATGTGCTGTATTTTGTCAGCATCTATGAATCCGACGTCGGCTCCTGGTATTACTCGATGCTCATCGGTGCGTCGATCGTGTATAACCTGCTGTTCATGCTCATGGTGTTCCTCGCCTCCGAAGGCGTGAAGAATTATAAGATCGGCTATTCGTATCTGCTGCTGGGCGTCGGCGCGGGACAGATCGCGCGCATCTTCATCCTGCCGAGAATGGCCTATCATGCCACGATCACCGTGAGCAAGATTTCCTATCAGGTGATGGAGACGCCCCAGTTCATCTATGTAATCCTCTGCCTGATTCTCTCCGCCGTCTGCTGTCTGGCGGGCGGCGTGATCGGCGTCAGCCGCAGCCGCAAGCTGGCTGCCTACAATGCGACACTCGGCGGAAAGACCGCCTAAAGGAGACGCCCTATGGCAAACATCAGCTTACAGCATCTGGACAAGATCTATGACAACAATGTGCAGGCCGTCTATGACTTCAATCTGGAGGTGAAGGACGGCGAGTTTATCGTGCTCGTCGGTCCGTCCGGCTGCGGAAAATCCACCACGCTGCGCATGGTTGCCGGCCTGGAGGATATCACCAGCGGCCGCCTGCTGCTCGACGGCAAGGACATCACCGCCGCCCCGGCCAAGGATCGCGATATGGCCATGGTCTTCCAGAACTATGCGCTCTACGGCCATATGACCATCTATGAGAA
>JAFQOY010000198.1 GCA_017412025.1 Clostridia bacterium
GCGACCATGGAGCTTGCCGAGGAAATGGAAGACCAGGATCTCGTGAATGAGGCGGGCGAGGAGATCAAGGGTCTGCAGGAGGAGATCGCGACGCTGCGCCTGGAGACGCTGCTGCGCGGCGATTACGACGACCACAACGCGTATATCTCCCTGCATGCCGGCGCTGGCGGCACCGAGGCGCAGGATTGGACGCAGATGCTCAGCCGTATGTATCAGCGCTACTGCGAGCGCCACGGCTTTGACGTGAAGATCATCGATATCCTCGACGGCGATGAAGCGGGACTCAAGTCCGTGACCATGGAAATCACGGGCGAGAATGCCTATGGCTTCCTGCGCGGCGAGAAGGGCGTGCACCGTCTGGTTCGCATCAGCCCGTTCGATTCCAACGCGCGCCGCCAGACGAGCTTCTCTTCTCTGGACGTCTCCCCGATCATCGAGGATGACGACAACGAGATCGAGATCGACATGAAGGACGTACGAACCGACGTGTACCATGCCTCCGGTGCGGGCGGACAGAACGTTAACAAGACCTCTTCCGCCGTGCGTATGACGCACTATCCCACGGGTATCGTCGTCTCCTCCCAGACCAGCCGCGACCAGGTGCATAACCGCGAGAACTGTATCCGCATGCTCAAGGCGAAGCTGCTGGAGCTGCGCGAGCGCGAGCGCGAGGAGCGCATGGCCGATATCAAGGGCGAGATGAAGAAGATCGAATGGGGCAGCCAGATCCGCTCCTACGTCTTCCATCCGTATTCCATGGTCAAGGATCATCGCACCAGCTTTGAAACCAGCAACGTGGACGCTGTGATGGACGGCGAGATTGACGGCTTCATTACTGCTTACTTGCAGATGCAATAAGCGGCCTGAGGCCGCGTGCACTACGCTTCGCCTTGCTTCTAAGGGTATCGCTCGCGCAGAGGGCGCTCCGATACCTTGCTGGGCAGGCAGAATGGCTTTTTTGACGCTTAATCCGTTTTCATCGCGCAAAAGGCGCTCGAAAACTGCTATGAATGAAAACAAAGACGGGCGTCGCTTGACGTCCGTTTTTGCCTTTGAGGTTTTGGCAATGAAAAAGTTATCATGGATCACCGGTATCCTGACCTGCCTGATGGTGCTGTTTGCGGCGCTGGGCGCTGTCTGCGGCACGATCGATCAGATCGCAACCGATGAAAATTTCTATGGCGGCATGTCCCGTGCGGCTGTGGCAAAGTATCTGAATGTGGAAAATGATCCGCAGATCAGCACGAAGGTAACGGAATACATTGGCCTGGATGATGCGCAGCAGACGGCCTTTGCGGAGGAAATGGCGGCGTTTATGGCCGGCGAGACCAACGCGCAGCCGGAAATCCTGAACGAAAAAGAGCAGCAGCATATGCTGGATGTGCGCAATCTGACACAGGCGGCAGCCGGCATGAGCAAGACCTATCTGACCATCGCCGTGGCGCTTGCAGTTGTGAGCGCATGGACGGGCGCGAGGCTTAAAAGCCGCGTGAAGCCCAGGCTCATCGGCGGTCTGAGCGCGGTCACGGTGATCATGGTGATCGTGCAGAACATCATCAATCAGGTGACGTCTGGCGGGTTTGAAACGCTGTTCGTGCAGATGCATGAGGCGATCTTCACCAATGACCTGTGGCTGATGAATCCGGCGACGGATATTCTCATCCGCATGATGCCCCAGCCGCTGTTTGAGCAGGCGCTGCTCAATGGCGCGAATCAGGCGCTGCGCATGTTCCTGATTGTATGGATCATGCTGCTGGCGGTGTATGAGATCGTCTCGCGCATGATTCGCAGGCAATTGAAGAAGAATTCAAATTGACGTTTTTTCATACTTCGCTAAGGAGGGAGAAGGTTTCCAAAGGGCGAGCGATAAGCCCTTTGGCCGTGCCCGCAGGCACGGGGTCCTTCGTCATGATATGAATTACGAACAGAGTGTAAAGGAACAGGCGCAGCGCCTGATGGAGGCTGGTCATGCGACCATCCTTGCCATTGAATCCAGCTGCGACGAGACGGCGGCGGCCATCGTGCGTGATGGCCGCGAGGTCGTCTCCTCGATCATCTCTTCGCAGATTCCGCTGCATGCGATGTATGGCGGCGTGGTGCCGGAGATCGCTTCGCGCAAGCATGTGGAGAGCGTTGATCCGGTGGTGGACGAGTGCCTCAAGAAGGCGAATATGACCCTTGCGGATGTGGACGCCATCGCTGTGACCTATGGCCCGGGCCTGGTGGGCGCGCTGCTCATCGGCGTTTCTGCGGCAAAGGCGCTGGCCTATGCGGCGGGCAAACCGCTGATCCCGGTCAATCATATCGAGGGCCACGTGAGCGCGAACTACATTGCGCACAAGGATTTGCAGCCGCCGTTTGTCTGTTTGGTGGCCTCCGGCGGTCATTCGCATATTGTGCGCGTGGATGATTACGGCGTATACACCCTGCTGGGCCAGACGATGGACGACGCTGCGGGCGAGGCCTTTGACAAGGCGGCGCGCGTGCTGGGTCTGCCGTATCCCGGCGGTCCGATGCTCGACAAGCTCAGCCGCGAGGGCAATCCGCATGCGCTCAAGCTGCCCCATGTGCAGACCCCGGGGCGCTATGACTACAGCTTCTCCGGCCTGAAGACCGCGCTGATCAACACCGTGCACAAGCTCAGGCAGAATGGTCAGGATGTTCCGGCGGCGGATATCGCGGCGAGCTTCCAGCATGCGGCTGTGGAGCTTTTGAGCGACAAGGCTGTGCTCGCGGCGAAGGAAAGCGGCAGCAAAATCATGGCGCTTGCCGGCGGCGTGGCCAGCAACTCGGGCCTGCGCAACACCATGAATGACAAATGCCAGAAGGCCGGCATCCGCCTGGTGATGCCCCCGCCGGTGCTTTGCACGGACAATGCCGCGATGATCGGCAGCGCGGCGTTTTATCGCCTGATGCGCGGGGAGATTGCGGGGCTGGATCTTAACGCGACGCCGTCGCTGCGCTTGGTTTGATCTGCCGGTTTATTCCCGTTATTTCTGGAAAATGTGTCAAAACCGTCCCTAAATTATTACAATTTTGTAATAATTAAGAGCGGTTTTTTCTTTTAATCTGACATGTGGAA
>JAFQOY010000199.1 GCA_017412025.1 Clostridia bacterium
GCCGCTTCCGTCCATTGCGCCGACCGAAGCGCCGACGCCGCTGCCCACGATTGCGCCGGGCGAGACGGACGATCCGGCTCCCATTCCGGCATATTCGATTCAGATCGCTGGTCCGACCGGATGGAGTGGAGCGGCTTCTGAGAAAGTAAGGATCTATATTGAGGATAATGGTGGAACAGGCTGGCAGAAAATCGAGATTCGACTCGCCGGTGGCGAATGGGTGGATGCAGTTGGCGCATCCGGCAGCAGCGCGGAGCTGAATGTGGATGTGAAGCGAAATGGTCTGCTGGTCGTTCGCATCACCGATCCCAATGGCGAATACCACAGCGAGCAGGCGGAGATCACCTGCTTTGACCGCAATGCGCCGGAAGTGACGGCGGGCGTCAACGACCAGATGCTGCATGTGGAGACGAGCGATGGTCAGTCCGGCGTGGCAGGCATTCAGGTGAACGGCCTGCTGTTTACGACGCTTGAAAACGGAAAGCTGGATGTGCGCATCATGGAGCTGCTGGCCAGCTATAAGAAGCTGGTCGTGCGCGCCTACGACTACGCGGGCAACTTCTCGGATACGGTGACGATTGACAATCCTTACTATGTCGAAGAGGAACAGGAATGCCCGACGCCTAAGCCCACGAAGAGGCCGTCCGGCTCCGGCAGTTCCAGCAAGGCGACGCCCAAGCCCAAGGCGACGGCAACGCCGACCGCTGCACCGACCGCAACGCCGATGCCGGTGGCGACGGCTGTGCCGACCATCGTGCCGACTATGGCTCCCACGATGATGCCGGTGGCAACGGCGACGCCCACGGTGGTGACGCAGTACATTCCACTCGGTCCCGGTCAGCCGTACATGAAGGATGGCAACATGCAGACGCTGGATATGCTCTATTCTGCGGCGACCAATAAGCAGTTCATTACCGTTCAGACGCGCAAGGGCGAGACGTATTATCTGGTCATCGACTACGATAAGCCGATTGATGAGGAAGCGGAGATTTATGAGACGTACTTCCTCAACCTCGTCGATGACCGTGATCTGCTGTCCGTGCACTCTGAGGATGAGATTCCTGCGCCGACTCCGACGCCGGTTGTGATCTACGCGACGCCGAAACCCACGGCTGTCCCGCCGATGCAGCCGACCCAGTCGGATGACAGCGCGGACAAGATGATGGCGCTCTTTGCGCTGATGATGATCGCGCTGGTTGGCGGCGGCGTAGCGCTCTGGTTCATCAAGTTCAGGGATGGCGGCAAGAAGAACGATAGAATTGATGATGAGTATGAATTTGAGGATGAAGAGGATGAAGATGAGTTGAGATGATAATGAACAGAGGGCTGTCCTAAAGACAGCCCTCAAAATGCTTAGGAGGAAAGAGGCATGAATCGGAGTTTCTTTTCAAAACGCAGACGGTCAAATCCTTCTTTACCATAGATATTGACAAGGTTTTTGATGTAGTTACCAATGGCCTTTTCATCATGGTATAGAATGATGATTTCATTGGGCAGGCTAAAGACTTCCATGATGATATCTTTGTCTGTAACGTCGAGTGAATGACCAACAACGGTAACGGTGTGACCGTTGTCATACCTTTTTGCCATGTGCGCGTATTCCATGAAGTTCAAATAGCTGATATCAGTTCCGAAGCGAACACGCTGATAGTATTTCTTGAACTGCAAGAATGTAGTATCGACTGTATGTAGATCATCATCCTCGTTGGGATTCACACCCAAGACGATCTTATCGGCGAGAGCACCATGGATATGAATAACATCCTTGGCTCCATATACTTTTTCAAACACAGAGGAGTAATTGAACGTAATTACTCGGCCCTCCTTTTGAAACTGAGGATTAGGGAGTAGGAGTTTTTCATGCATTAGAGTATTAATTGGCTGCTCAACGAAGATTCGGAGGTATTCTTTCAAAAGGAATGATAGTTCGCCGAGCGCAGCATACAACTCATCGATCACTGCTTCTTTGTTAATAACCCAGATGCCCGATCCCTTGGGATACTCTGTGCAGTATTTGTCTCGGACCCTGCGATTCTCGTAAGGAGAAGGAAGCGATGGAGAAGGGACGATATGCTCATGAAAATACGAAAAACGGGATATGACATAGCGTGTTCCTTCATTCTCAATTTCTAGTTCCATAGCGAAGGTACGCTCATTATTGTGTGCAAAAAAATCGGAAAATGAATTGATAACATATGAAATTTCTTTTTCGAAATCGATCCAACCAAGATCCTGGTCAAAGGATTCCAAGAAATATGTGAACCATACATTCTTTTTAGCTTTATTGATGATGGCATTAGTTTCTTCTGAATGCAATGGAGACTGATCCCATCCGGCTCTATAACGATCATAGCACTTGCTGATCCACAAATCAGCTTTACAAAGCTGAGGGTTTCCCAAGATGCTACCAACTGTAGTCATGTCGTTGGTATAGTTTTTAATCAAAAACGCGATCGTATGCAGAAAGTTTTCATACTTCGTCGGCAGAAAGTGTGCCAGATCAAAGCCATTACCAATCAAGAAAATATTCATGTAATCACTCCATACTAACAGAATTTTTGTAATTTGATTATAACATAAACAAGTAGCAAAGGAAGATAGAATGTACCTAGTTATTGCCGAAAAGCCCAGCGTAGCAAAAAGCCTCGCTGACGTGCTGGGCGCGAAGATCAAGAGAAACGGTTACTATGAAGGAAACGGGTATTTTATCAGCTGGTGCGTAGGCCATCTGATCGAGCTGGCGCAGCCAGAAGCGTATGATCTCAGATTCGCCAAGTGGCGCAGGGAAGATTTGCCGATCCTGCCCAAGCCGTGGAAATTCGTCGTGTCTGAGGGCACGAAGAAGCAGTATGAAGTGCTCAAGCACCTGATGCACGACGGACGTGTGCATGCGGTAGTCTGCGCGACGGATGCAGGCCGCGAAGGTGAACTTATTTTCCGTCTGGTGTATAAGCAGACGGGATGCACGAAGCCGGTCAAGCGGCTATGGATTTCTTCGCTGGAAGAGAGCGCGATCCGCGAGGGTTTTGAAAACCTGAAGGACAGCAGCGAGTATGAGAACCTGTACAAAGCGGCGATGTGCCGCGTGAGTGCAGACTGGCTGGTGGGCATGAACGCGACGCGTCATCATTCGCTGATGTATGGGCAGACGCTGAATATCGGCCGCGTGATGACACCGACGCTTGCGCTCGTCACGGCGCGCGACACCGCGATTGCTGCGTTTGAGCCGGAAGCGTTTTACACGGTGCAGATGAGCTGCGGCTTTCTGGCCAGCAGCGCGAGAATCAAGGAGAAGGCGGAAGCGGAGCGAATCGCGCAGGCTTGCAGCCATAAGACGGCAAAGGTTACGAAGGTAGAACGAAAGGCCAAAACGGAAAAACCGCCCAAGCTCTACGACCTGACCACGTTGCAGCGCGACGCCAACCGCATCTTCGGTTTTACAGCGCAGCAGACGCTCGATTATGCACAGAGCCTGTATGAAAAGAAGCTGACGACGTATCCGCGAACCGACAGCCGGTATCTGACCAGCGACATGTCTGGGATCATTGCGCCGCTTGCGCGCGTCACGGCGTCCAAACTGCCGTTTACTGCCGGACTTGATCTCCCGGTGAAGGCGATGCAGGTGGTGGATGATAAGAAGGTATCGGATCACCATGCGATTATCCCGACGAACAGCGTGGCTGGCAGAGACATTTCTTCGCTTCCGCAGGGAGAAAAGGATCTTCTCAACCTGATTATCGTCAGGTTCCTGTGCTCAGTGGGTGATGTTTACCGGTATGAAGAGACGCAGGTGACGCTTGAATGCGAGGGGCACACGTTCACGGCGAAGGGAAAGACCGTCC
>JAFQOY010000028.1 GCA_017412025.1 Clostridia bacterium
GAACAGCTTTGCTGCCTCCCTCCTGAGGGAGGTGGCATGCCGCAGGCATGACGGAGGGAGTGTTTCTGCTTTCGCAGAACAGCTTTGCTGCCTCCCTCCTGAGGGAGGTGGCACGGCGGCAGCCGTGACGGAGGGAGTGACAGAGGGCGTACACACGAAAAAACCCGCATCTTTCGATGCGGGTCTGTCAAATCAATCAGCGATTGAGGATGCTCTTCTCGGTGTCCTTGTCGAAGAAGTGCAGGCGGCTGGTCTCGAACGCAACCTTGATGGTGTCTCCGTTGCGGGCGGTGCTGCGCGGATCGACGCGAGCGACGACGTTGCCTTCCTTGCCGGTGGTCTTCAGGTACAGGTAGGTCTCAGAGCCCATGAGCTCGGTAACTTCGACCTGAGCCTCGACGAGGTTGCCGTCGGCGGTGGAGAGGAAGCGCTCTTCGTCGTGGATGTTCTCCGGACGAATGCCCATGACAACTTCCTTGCCGATGTAGCTCTCGTCAACCAGCTTGCGGATCTTCGCATCCGGAACCTTCACGGCGTTGTTGCCGAACTCGGCCCAGACCTCGTCGCCCTTCTTCACGAGCTTCGCGTTGAAGAAGTTCATCTGCGGGCTGCCGATGAAGGAGCCGACGAACAGGTTGCACGGATAGTCGTACAGGTTCTGCGGGGTGTCGACCTGCTGCACGAAGCCGTCCTTCATGACGACGATGCGGGACGCCATGGTCATGGCCTCGGTCTGGTCATGGGTGACGTAGATGAAGGTCGTCTGCAGGCGCTGATGGAGCTTGGTGATCTCGGTGCGCATCTGCACGCGGAGCTTCGCGTCGAGGTTGGACAGCGGCTCGTCGAAGAGGAAGACCTTCGGGTCACGGACGATGGCGCGGCCCAGCGCAACGCGCTGACGCTGACCGCCGGACAGAGCCTTCGGCTTGCGGTTGAGGTACTGCTCGATGGACAGGATCTTCGCAGCCTCGCGAACCAGCTTGTCGATCTCGTCCTTCGGCTTCTTGCGCAGCTTCAGACCGAACGCCATGTTGTCATACACGGTCATGTGCGGATAGAGCGCGTAGTTCTGGAACACCATCGCGATGTCGCGATCCTTCGGCGCGACGTCGTTCACGAGGCGATCGCCGATCCACAGCTCGCCCTCGGAGATCTCTTCAAGACCCGCGACCATGCGCAGCGTGGTGGACTTGCCGCAGCCGGACGGGCCGACCAGAACGATGAACTCCTTATCCTCGATATCGAGGCAGAAGTCGGAAACAGCAGTGACGTTGCCGGAGTAAATCTTGTAGATGTGCTTAAGCTTGAGACCTGCCATTGAAATAATCCCCCTTCAATGATCGTACGTAACTTGTGCGGACGCTGTATATTTCGATCATCAGCGCCTTGGCTGGTTACATTATACGTGTTTCCACTTTGATTTTCAATTGTTTTTCTTCACAAAAAACGAATGATTTTCCTTCATTCCAAACCGATTTATCCAGGTCAAATACGTCCGTATTTCTTTAAATTTTTCAGTTTGCAAAGTTTATCTGTTTATTCCTCTTATTTTCTATTTATATCTTTGATTTTCTTCTTTTTTGTTCATCTTGTTCATACTCAAACATTTGTTTCAAACCCGTCATAGTTTGTTACAAGCCGTCAAACGCCCATTTTTTCTCTTTAATTCATATACGAAAACGTTTTTTATGTGCATTCCTGAAAGAATTCAAACTCGATCCTGCACTTTTTATCGTTTTTTCTTTGACAGACCGTTTTATTCCCGTCCGGCTGAATATAACTGACAGATCAAAGCTTGTGCAAAATGCACATACGTCATTTTTGACAGTTCTTCAATTCGAAAATTTTCGATCCATAGAAATAACAGCATGTTTTACCATGCTGTTATCGGTTTTATTCTATATTTTTATCGTTTACGCGCTCATGCGCCCTCCACGCGGATCACGCTGCAGGGAACGACGCGCTCGCCGTCCATCGCGCAAAGCGCCCTGCGCACCGCGCATTCGGACGCCTGATGCGTCAGCATCACCAGCTGCACATAGCCCTTTTCGTCCCTTTCGCCCTTCTGCACCATCGAGGAGATGCTCACGCCCTCCTGCGCAAAGCGGCCTGCCACCAGGGACAGCACGCCCGGCTCGTCCTTGGCCAGCATGCGCACAAAGTGCACGCACGTCCAGTCCTGCGCCATCTCGCACGCGCCGGCGGACACAGCCGGCAGCAGGTGCCGCTTCGTCTTGGCCGCCTTGATCAGGTCGGACACCAGCGCGCTGGCCGTGGGCATATCGCCCGCGCCGCGCCCGTAGAACATCATCTCGCCGCAGGCATGGCCGTTCACAAATACGGCGTTGAACGCGCCGCCGACGCCGGCAAGCGGATGGCCGTCCGGCACGAACGTGGGATGCACGCGCGCCTGAATGCGCCCGTCCTCCTCCTTCGCCACGCCCAGCAGCTTGAGCGTCAGGCCGAATTCCCGGCCGCACTGCACGTCAAGCGGCGTCACGCCGGTGATGCCCTCGCGGTACACGCACTCCACCGGCACATGGCGGTGGAACGCCAGCGTCGAGAGAATGGACAGCTTGTACGCCGCGTCGTAGCCCTCCACGTCGGCGGTCGGGTCCGGCTCGGCCAGGCCGAGGCGCTGCGCGTCGCCAAGCACGTCCGCATACGCCGCGCCCTCCTCCGCCATGCGCGTGAGGATGTAGTTCGTCGTGCCGTTGATGATGCCCATCACCGACATGATGCGGTTGGCCTGCAGGGACTCGTTCATCGCGCGGATGATCGGAATCGCGCCGCAGACGCTGGCCTCGTAGTAAAGCCCTGCGCCGCCCCTTTTCGCCGCAGCGAGGATTTCGTTCCAGTGGGTCGCCAGCGCCATCTTGTTGGCGGTGACGACGGTCTTGCCCTTTTCAAGCGCGCGGATGATATAGGAGGCCGCAGGCTCCTCGCCGCCCATGAACTCCATCACAATGGCGATCTGCGGGTTATCAAGCACATCCTGCGCGCTGTCTGTCAGCAGCGCCTCCGGGATGTCCCAGCTGCGCTTCTTTGAAAGGGAGCGCACGAGGATCTTCTTCACCTCAAAGGCGACGCCCTCGTTCTTTTCCATCTGCGCGCCGTGCGTCTCAAGCAATTTGTATACGCCGCAGCCGATGTTGCCGCAGCCCAGGAATCCGATTGCAATTCTGTCCATATGGTTCTCCTGACTGTTTCTCTTTCTCTTCCGTTCACGCCTGATTCTTCTCGTAGATGAGGCGAAGGCCGGTCAGCGTCAGATCGGGGTTGATGACGTCGATGACGCTTGAGTTATTTTTGACAATGTGCGCCATGCCGCCCGTGGCGATCACCTTCGCCTGCGGGCAGCCCATCTCCTCCTTCATCTTGCCCACGATCTTCTCCACCGAGCCGATATAGCCATAGAGCACGCCGGACTGGATGTTGCACACCGTCGTCCTTCCGATGACCTTCGGCGGCACGACCAGCTCGATGGACGGCAGCTTCGCCGTACCCGTCGCCAGCGCCTTGTTCATCATCCGCAGGCCGGGCGCAATCGCGCCGCCGAGGAACTCGCTCTTCTCCGAAATCACGCCGTACGTCGTCGCTGTGCCGAAATCGATGAAGATCGACGGGCCGCCGTAGAGCGTGGAGACCGCCACGGCGTTGGCGATGCGGTCGCTGCCCAGCTCGCGCGGGTTCTCGTAGCGGATGTTCAGCCCCGTCTTCATGCCGGGCACGAGCAAGCGCGGCTCCTTGTGGAAGTAATCGCCGCACATATGCTCGATGGTGAAGTTGATCGTCGGCACGACGGAGGAGATCATGATGCCCTCAATCGCGTTCATGTCCAGCCCGTGATAGCGGAACAGATCGGCCATGATGATACCGTACTGGTCGGAGGTCATGGACGGATCCGTCACGCAGCGCCAGCGCTTGAGCAGCCTTCCTCCGTCAAACACGGCCGCCTTGATGTTCGTATTGCCGATATCCATCACAAAGATCATAGGATCATTTCCTTCCATTCGATGTAGTTCCGTCGCTTATGCCTTCACGCCCCGCGCGCCAAGCGCCCTGTCAAGCGCGAGGGAGATCATCGGCGCGATCACCGCCGCCACGATCATCTCCGGCACGCCGTTGGCCGCGCCCATCGCGGCCACGCCCATGCCCACGCCGCGCGATGCGATCGCCTCCGGCACGCCCATGCCGCTCTGCATCATCTGCGCAATCCGCCCGCCGTAGAGCAGATAGATCATGCCCATCACCATCGCGGTATGCACCGCCGTGCCCAGCGCGCTTGAGAGCACATAGGCGATCATCCGTCCGCTCTTCATGCGCGCCGTAACGCGCACAAGCACCCGCGCAATTCCGTATACGCACACGGGAAAGAGCACGCGCGGCAGCACGGACACCAGCGGATTGATAAAAAAAGGAGCAAAGAACGAAGCGCCGCTCAGGTTGGTGATCAGGCTGTTGACGCCAAAGACCAGTCCGGTGATCATCCCGGCCTCCATCCCCAGCGTCAGCGTTGCGATGATGACGGGGATGTGCAGCGTCGTCGCCGTCAGAAACGGCATGCGGATCAGCCCGAGGGGCGTATTGGCCAGCACCAGCACCAGCGCGATCATCATCGCCGTGCCGGTCATCCATCTGATGGACAGCTTCTTTTTCCTGCCATGGTTATGCATATTCTTTTCCTCCGTTCAGGTTCGCAGCGGATACCTGACGTCATTTTGCCGCACGCGCGGCCAGAAAATGGGGGTTCCCTCCCGGTCTGCTCTGATGCAGCAGCAGCCGGAATCTGTTTTATTTTATCAAATCGAACACACGATTGCAAGTTATGTGCATATTTTATCGCCGTCCGTGAATTCCCAAAGTACACGCCACAGTGGGAAAAGGGTGGAATTTACTATGGGAAAAGATGGCGTTTAGTATGAGAACGCAAGGGAATGACGACAAAAATAAAAGGGATACTGCACAAAAGGGTACAGCAAACAA
>JAFQOY010000029.1 GCA_017412025.1 Clostridia bacterium
CATCGCCACCCCGCAGACCGCGCCGCTGCGCGAAGTGCAGCCGGACGGCAGCCGTCATCCGTTTGACCAGTTCATCATCGCCAAGACGCCGGCCGAGCGCTGGGGCGAGGCGGACGATCTGGGCGGACCGGCCGTGTTCCTCGCGTCCGACGCTTCCAACTTCGTCAACGGCCATGTGCTCTATGTCGACGGCGGCATTCTCGCCTACATCGGCAAGCAGCCGTAATCAAATCCTCACAATCACATTTCCATGGGACGCCTTTGGGCGTCCTCTTTCTTTTTCTTCCCCTTCTTTGTCCCATTGACAAAATTATCCCCATGTGTTAGCATCTGTAATAGACCGGTCGTCTAGTACCGGAAATATAAGGAGGATCCACCCATGAAGAAGCTTGTTGCTCTGCTTCTTGCCGTCATGATGATGGCTGCCGGCATGACCGCCGCCAGCGCCATGACCGCAGGCACCTACACCGCTGCTGCCAAGGGCTTCGGCGGCGACGTCATCGTCACCGTCGAGGTTTCCGACTCTGCGATTCTCTCCGTGAAGGCCGAAGGCGCGTCTGAAACCGCCGGCATCGGCACCAACGCGCTGGAAATGCTCCCGACCGCAATCGTCGAGAAGCAGACCCTGAAGCTTGACGCCGTCGCCGGCTGCACCGTCACCTCTGAGGCTGTGCTGGCCGCCGCTGCGGATGCGCTGCGTCAGAGCGGCGCGACTGACGACGTGATCTACGCCGAAGCTGCCGCCACTGCGGCTGCCGAAGACGAGGTCATGGACGTCAACGTGCTGGTTGTCGGCGGCGGCGCTGCGGGCCTTGCCGCTGCGATGCGCGCCAACGAAAACGGCGTAGAGAATGTCGTTGTCATCGAGAAGATGCCCGCTATCGGCGGCGCGACGGCTATGGCCGGCGGCGGCATGCAGGGCTACATCGAGTTTGACGACCCGGCAAAGACCCAGGAGAGCCTTGAAGAGCTGTTCCTGTACTGGTGCAAGACCGGCAAGTTCACCAACAACGCCCGCCTGACCATGCTGGCTGCCAAGCTCTCTACCCCGACCGCCGAATGGCTCAAGAACATCGGCGTGGGTATCACCGGCGGCCCGAAGGAAGGCGACATCACCGCCAGCTACGGCTGCGAAGGCCTGGCCGGCACCGCGATCAAGACCCTGTACAACAAGGTCGTCGAGTCCGGCGTTCCGGTTCTCCTCAACACCAAGGCGGAACATCTGATCATGAAGGATGGCCGCGTCGTGGGCGTTGAAGCCACCGGCGACAAGGGTCAGAAGATCACCATCAACGCCAACGCCGTCCTGCTCGCCACCGGCGGCTACGGCAACAACACCTCCCTCATCTCCGACACCTCCATCCTCGATCGCGTGATCTACTACGGCAACGTCGGCGCGACCGGCGACGGCCATACAATGATGAAGGAAATCGGCGTGCCGATGTTCAACATGGATAAGGTTGCCACCAAGCACTTCGGCGTGGAGACCGAGCCGGGCTTCGGCATCCACATCCACATGGCCGTTGCTCCGCTGTTCACCCAGTCCGGCGCGATTGCCGTCAACAAGGAAGGCGTCCGCGTGGTTGACGAGGGCGGCGATGAGCTTGACATCGCGCTCGCTTCTATGTATGAGTCCTCCGACGGACGTCTGTACATCATCTGCGATCAGGCTTCCTACGATGTGTTCAAGGCGCCGCTGACCAAGTTCTTCTTCTCCGAGGAGCAGCTGGAAGGCTTCATCGCCGAGAACGGCTCCGGCATCACCAAGCTCGTCAAGAACGACACGCTCGCGGGCGCCTGCGAGGCCATCGGCCTTGATCCGGCTTCCGTCGCCGCGACCGTCGCCGATTACAACGCCGGTATCGCCGCCGGTAAGGAAGATCCTTTCAAGCGCGGCTACACCGCTCCGCTGTCTGAGGAAGGTCCGTACTACATTCTGCAGACCGTTGCCCGCTATGCCACCACGCTGGGCGGCTGTAACGTCTCTGACAAGATGGAAGTTCTGGACGTCAACGAGCAGCCGGTTCCGGGCCTGTACGCTGCGGGCGAGGTTGTCGGCAACGTCAACGGTTCCTATGCTCACTACCTGATCTGGTGCTTCGGCTCCGGCTGGGAGTTCGGCAATGTGATCGCCGGCAAGTAATTGTTCCCCTTCATGGCTCCCGCATCATGCGGGAGCCTTTTTAATTTATCCTTCTCTCTTTTCGTTCTTTATTTTTCTTTCTTCTTCGCGCAAAGTATAAACTGTCAGTATATAAAAAAGACGTTCGAGTTGCCACATAACGTTTTCCCTTTCTTGACAGCCTTTTCCGAGTCTCCTATAATGGATATATGGATAAATTGGATAAAAGAGAATTGATTCTCACGGAAGCTGAAAAGCTCTTCTGCCAAAGGGGATATTACGGGCTGGGCCTCTCCGAACTGCTCAAGCAGTGCGGCATTCCCAAGGGCAGCTTCTATTATTATTTCCCCGACGGTAAGCTCCAGCTGATTCAGGAGGTTCTCTGGCACAGCTACCGCAGGATGGAAGCCGGCATCACAGAAGGTATTCTGGTGGAAACCTCGGCGCTGAGTTGTTTTGAACGCATGGCGGATCATCTGGCGCAAAGCGTCTGTGAACGGGATTATTTTCCCTCCATGCTGATGTCCATGATTGCCATCGAATCGGTCTATCTGGATGAGCGCGTCCATCAGACCTGTAAAACCATTTACAGCGAATGGCAGCAGCTCTATGCCCGGTATCTGATTCGTTTTGGCGTCAGCAAAGAGGAAAGCGTCTCCAAGGCACAGGCCATCTTCGCGCTGATTCACGGCTCCATGATCTCCTCCTGGATCAAGCAGGATCCGCAGGATCTTCTTCTGGCCAAATCCTCTCTGCAGCATATCATCGGCAACCGATAACGTGTTTTTGCCCGACGCAAAAACGCGTTTTTCTTTTCCGTCTTTCTTCCTCAATTCCATTTGACAAGGATATGCAAAGCCGATATAATCATCTCATTCATCACAGCTTTACGATATTACGGCCAATCCGGGAGTTATATTATGCCTACCATTTGTCATCCATCCGTGCCATGCAGCACACAGCCCATTCCCCTTGAGATGCGCCTCGTCTGCCTGGCCGCACAGATGGTGCTTGAAAACGGCGGCGAGACCTACCGCGTGGAGGAAACCGCGCTTCGCATGGCCAAGGGCTTTGCCCTTGAGGACACCAATATTGTCGCCTTTCCCACGTCGATCTTCGTCACCGTCGGCAGCATTTCACAAGTGCGCCGCATCACGCACCGCGGCACAAACACCAAGCGCCTTGCACAGATCAACGATGTATCCCGAAAAGTGGAACACGGTGAGATGAACGCGCAGGAAGCGCTGCGCACGCTTGAGTCCATCGCCTGCGATCCCGGCTGGCATCCCCTCACCATGATGCTCGCCTGCGGCGTGGCAGCCGCCGGCTTCAGCCTGATGTTCGGCGGAACGCCGGGCGTGCTGCTGGTCACACTCCTGATCGGCATACTCAACATGGCCATCCAGCCCCTGTTTGCGCATATGGCGATGGGCGCGCTGTTTGCCAATTTTTCCGGCGGTCTGCTCACCGCCTTCCTCGCCCGGGCCATTCATCTGCTCGTCCCCTACGGAGACGTCAACGCCGCTATCATCGGAGGCATCATGCCGCTGCTCTCCGGCCTGCTGATGACCACGGCCGTGCGCGACACGGTTTACGGCGATCTCGTCTCCGGCCTCACGCGCGCGGTGGAAGCGCTGCTGCTGGCCGGCTCCGTCGCCCTGGGCGTGTACATCGGCCTTCGGCTCGCCCTCGCAATGGGAGGTGTGCTGCTGTGAATGCCGATCTCGTCCGCCAGATTCTCATCCATTCCGTCGGCGCATTCACCGGCACGCTGGGCTATGCCTTCATGCTCAATGCGCCGATGAAGACCATCCTCCCTGCGTCGCTGACCGCGCTGCTGGGCTACGTGATCTACGCCGTACTCTGTCACCTCACGCCTGTCGGCGAAATCGCCAGTTACTTTGTCGCCACCGTCGTCATCGCCGTCATCTGCGAGCTGGAAGCCAGATGGATGCGCATGCCCTCCACCATCTTCCTGCTGACCGCGCTGGTGCCGCTCGTGCCGGGATATACGTTCTACTGCGTCATGCTCTCCATGGTGGAAAACAACGGCGCCGCCGTCGCATCTTACGGCCTCAAGGCCGTGCAGATCGTGGCCGTCATCGCCGTGGGCGCGGCGGTTACCTCCGTGCTCTTCCGCACGATCGCAGGGCTGAAATACCGCCGGAAAAAAACATCATTCCCCTGAATGCAGAACCGGCTTTTTTCGACCAAATGGATGCTGATCATGATCCCGTTGTCCATATCAGAGCAGCAGGATTTTTTCACCGATCAACTTCAAATCCTGATAAACCGCCTGGTGGCTCAAATCGCAAACCCTCGCCATCCCTGACCGCACACGCGCGCCCTCGCAGGATAACCCGCGAGGGCGTTTTTGTATAGGCAGGCAAACGGGGCTTGTCCGCCAAGGAACAAGCCCCGTTTTCGTCTTCAGGAAAATATGCTGCTGTGTCTGCAGCGCGCTTTGGCTTCGGAGATCAGAGCATCAGCCGGTAGATGTTTTCCACATCCTGCTGATTCAGGCTGACAAAACCGCCGATGCTGCCTGTGCGCGCGTCGCCGTGGCAGGCGCTGTGCGCCATGCGCCCAATGTCCTCTTCCTTCGCACCCAGCTCGGCAAAGTTCTTCGGCATACCGATGGAGATGAGGAAGCTGCGCAGTGCCTCAATGCCGGCCTTCGCCGTCCGCTCGGGATGCTCAAAGTCCATCTGGCAGCCCCATACGCGCACGGCTGCCTGCGCAAAGCGCATGACGTTGTGCTGCATGTTGTAGGTGAACACGGCAGGCATGACGACCGCCAGACCCGCGCCGTGCGCGCAGTCGTAGACGGCGGAGAGCTCGTGCTCGATATCGTGGCTGGCCCAGTCCTGCGAACGGCCCACGCCGCAGCAGTTGTTGTGCGCCATCATGCCCGCCCACATGATGTTGGCGCGCGCCTGATAGTCGTTGGGATCGGCCATGACCTTCGGCGCTTCATTGATCATCGTCAGCATCAGCGCTTCGATCACGCGGTCGGTGCATTCCACATCCGTGGTGTTGGTCAGATAGCGCTCGTACAGATGCGCCATGATGTCCGTCACGCCGCAGGCCGTCTGATACGGCGGCAGCGTCTGGGTGAGCGCGGGATTGAGGATGGTGAACTTCGGGCGCAGACCCTCGCCGGTCGCGCCGCGCTTGAACATGCCGTCCTCATAGGTGATCACGGAATCCGGAGAGCCCTCGCTGCCTGCGGCGGCGATGGTCAGCACGGTGCCGATGGGCAGCGCCTGCACAACCGGCTTTCCCTGATAGAAGTCCCAGAAATCGCCATCGTAAACGACGCCGGCGGCAATCGCCTTGGCAGAGTCAATGGTGCTTCCGCCTCCCACGGCGAGGACAAAATCGACGCCCTCTCTGCGGCACAGGTCGATACCCTCATATACCAGGCCGCTGCGGGGATTGGGCTTTACGCCGCCCAGCTCGACATAGGCAAGTCCCTCCGCCTCAAGCGACTGCTTCACGCGGCCAAGCAGGCCGGAGCGAACGACGCTGCCGCCGCCGAAGTGCACGAGCACCTTGCTGCCGCCGAAACGGCGGACGTACTTGCCGGCGTCCATTTCCGTATCTTTGCCGAAAGAAAAATACGTCGGCGCGTAGAATGTAAAGTTATCCATATAGCCGCCTCCTTTTATCTGTTTTTTGATTATATCAGTTACGGCGTTTGTTTTCAATTACATATCAAATCTTATATCTGTACAGGGCAGAGATTTTTTGTTTTTCATCCGGTCACCGGATTGTGCTTGACGAAGTGCATCTGCATTACTATACTAATGTGTGATGTAACACACAAATAATCGATGTACTGTGGACGCAGTGCATTTCTGCCTGCGTCCGCATACAATGGGATGCACAATCGATTCAAGGAGGCAATATCATGGTATTTCCCGCTGGTTTCTTTTTCCTTTTTGCCGCCGCGCTGGCGCTGAGTGCAGTCGGCTTCAAAAACTACATCTGGTTCATCTCCCTTGGCTATGGCTTCGCCATCGCGGGCGAGGGCCTGCTGATGCTCATCCTTCACGCAAAGGGGCTGACGCTGGGCACGGCAATCCTGTGCCTGCTGCTGGTGGCCTACGGCTGCCGCCTGAGCGGGTATCTGGCGTTCCGCGAGTTTGTGCTCACCTCGTATAAGGAGCGCATGAAGGGCGAGATCAAGGAAGGAAAGACCGTTCCGTTTTTTGTGAAGATCGCCATCTGGGTCACCTGCGCGCTGCTGTATGTGACGCAGGTGCTGCCGGTGTTCTATCGCCTGCAAAACGGCGCAGGATCCAATCTCTTTACCTGGATCGGCGCAGGCGTGATGGCCTTCGGCCTGCTGATGGAGACGGCGGCTGATCTGCAGAAGAACAGAGCCAAGAAGATCAATCCCCGGCGCTTTGTGGATACGGGGCTTTACCGCCTCGTGCGCTGCCCGAACTATCTGGGCGAGATGCTCTTCTGGACCGGATGCCTGATTTCCGGCGTCGGTACGGTTTCGGGTTGGCAGTGGGCGATGGTGCTCGTCGGCTATATCGGCATCATCTATGTGATGTTCAGCGGCGCGCGCAGGCTGGAAATGCGCCAGGACAGGAACTACGGCGCGGATCCCGAATACCAGAAATACGTGAAGACGGTACCGATCATGATCCCGTTTGTGCCGCTTTACAGCGTGAAAAAGCACAAATGGCTCGTTGCCTGACGGTATTTTGCATGGATGCGCCCTCGCAGAAAGCGCTGCGGGGGCGTTTTTGCTGTGGATTTTGCGTTCCGGGTTGAAAGCGTACCGTCTTTGCTGTACGATAGAGCCATGAAATACAGTGCGCGGCCTGACGCACTGCAGAATGGAGGATGACGCCATGGAAGGGACGATGATCCGGTGGACGATGAACCGGATGCCCAAGTCGGATGACGTCTGGCTGAAGGTCATGAGTCCGGACGAAGTGAAGAAGGTTCGCGCGTTTCACAGCAGCTTTCCGCAGTATAAGCCGACGCCGCTGGTCAGATTGAAAAGCACGGCCAAAGCGCTGGGGCTTGGGGGCCTGTATGTCAAGGATGAAAGCAAGCGTTTCGGACTCAATGCGTTCAAGGTGCTTGGCGGTTCCTACGCCATCGCGCATGAGATTGCCGACGCCGTCGGCCGGGATATCGGTGAGACGGACTACGCCTACCTGACCGGCGAAAAGCTGCGCAGCGAGTATGGGCAGGCGACGTTCTACACCGCAACCGACGGCAACCACGGCCGGGGCGTGGCCTGGTCCGCGCGGCAGCTGGGGCAGAAGGCCGTCGTGCTCATGCCCAGGGGAACGGTTCAGTCCCGGTATGACAACATCGCGCGCGAGGGCGCGTCGGTATCCATCGAGGAAGCGAACTACGACGAGTGCGTGCGCAGGGCATGTGCGCTGGCAAAAAAGGCGGAGCGCGGCGTCGTGGTGCAGGATACGGCGTGGGAAGGCTATGAACGCGTTCCCTGCCGGATCATGCAGGGCTACGGCACGATGGCGGACGAGGCGGCGCAGCAGCTGGCGGAAGACGGCGTAAAGCGCCCGACGCATGTCTTCCTTCAGGCGGGCGTGGGCAGCATGGCCGGGGCGGTTGCGGGCTATTATGCCAATCTTTACGGCGACGCCTGCCCGAAGATCGTCGTGATGGAGCCGCACGAGGCAAACTGCCATTACCGCAGCGCGCTTGCCGGAGACGGATCAATCCGGATTGTCGGCGGCGATCTGCATTCGATGATGGCAGGGCTTGCCTGCGGCGTACCCAATCCGATCAGCTTTGACATCCTGAAAAACCATGCGTGCTGCTTTATCTCCTGCGCGGACGAGGCGTCCGCCTGCGGCATGCTCCTGCTCGCCGCGCCGGCTGCGGGCGATCAGGCGATCGTCTCCGGCGAGTCCGGTGCGGTCGGTATGGGTCTGGTGCAAATGATCATGACGGACGGGGCGTATGCGGAAATAAAGGATAGCCTCGGCCTTGATGAAAGCAGCGTCGTGCTGCTGTTTTCCACAGAAGGGGATACCGATCCGGAAAACTATCGGGCGATTGTGAACAGATGAGCATGCCGCCGCATTTTTTTGACGTTTCGGATATTTTATGATTGTTTCTCCCGCAAAATGTGATATGATGGATACAAAGAATCCGCCGGTAAGGAATTGCAGCGGCGGAGCTTAAACGGGCTGCCGCGATATCCTGTGAGTAGACAAAAAATACCGCCGGAATGATCGCAGGCGGCTTCATCAGACTACTTTATTCAATGATTGACGGAGGTACACCATGGCATATCATTATCTTGATTATGAGCAGCTTCACGCATTCTGCCGTGCGGCGTTCAGGTCTTATGGCTTTGACGAGGCGCAGAGCGCCGGCATCACCGATATTCTGCTCGCCGCCGATCTCAACGGCATCGAGTCCCACGGCGTGCAGCGCATGGTCCGCTATGACCACGAGATCAGCTGCGGCATGGTCGATGTGAACGCCGAGGCGAAGATCGTGCATGAGACTCCCATTTCCGCCGTCATCGACGCGTGCAACGGCATGGGTCAGGTGATGGGCCGCATGGCGATGCAGATGGCAATCGACAAGGCGAAGCGCTGCGGCTGCGGCATGGTGACCGTGCGCCGCTCCAACCATTACGGCATTGCGGGCTACTACACGGAGATGGCTGCTGCCGAGGATCTGATGGGCATCTGTATGACCAATACGGAGGCGATCATGGTGCCGACGTACGGCAAGCAGCCCATGATCGGCACCAACCCCATCGCGCTGGCGATGCCTGCCGATCCGGTGCCCTTCTCCTTCGACTGCGCGACGACCGTCGTGCCGCGCGGCAAGTTTGAGGTGTACACCAAGCGCGGAGACGACGTGCCCGTGGGCTGGGGCGTCGATGAAAACGGACAGGATTCCGTCGACGCGCCGCGCATCCTGGCGAATATCATCAGCAAGGCCGGCGGCGGCATCCTGCCGCTGGGCGGCTCCAGCGAGCTGATGGGCAGCCACAAAGGCTACGGCTTTGGCGTGATCTGCGAGCTGTTTACCGGCATCCTCGCCGGCGGCCTGACTGCGGAGCGCATCTACAAGACCGAGGACGGCGGCTCCGGCATCTGCCACAGCTTTATCGCGGTCGATTATGGCATCTTCGGCGACAAGAAGGAAATTCGTGCCGCGTTCTCCGAGTATCTGCAGAAGCTTCGCGACTCCAACAAGGCCGAGGGCTGCGAGCGCATCTACCCCCACGGCGAAAAGGAAGTCGATATGCGCGTCCTGCGCAAGGAAATGGGCGTTCCG
>JAFQOY010000030.1 GCA_017412025.1 Clostridia bacterium
ACGGGAATATACAGCGTGTCGTTCACAGACGCAACCTCGATTTCGCCCGTCGCGTTCATGCCCGAACGCACGCCGGAGCCCGCCGCGTCAAACGTCAGCTCCACGTCATACGTCGTCACGCCGCCGGAGTTGGTGCCCACCGGCGCAACCTTGTACACCTCGCCCACAAGCTTCAGATCGCTCAGCGCGTCGACGGAGATGGTCACCTTCTGACCCTCCTTGACCTGTACGACGTCGAGTTCATCGACTGCAACCTTGAGATTCATATCTTCTCCATGGAGGATGGAACCAATCAGCGTACCGCTGGTGATCTCGTCGCCCTCTTTCACTTCGATGGAAGCCACCGTGCCGTCGCACGGCGCGACGATGATCAGGTTTTCGCGCTGCTCCTTGGCGTCCGCCAGATCGCGCGCAGCCGTCTCGCGCTGAATCCGCAGATCCTCAAGCGTCAGCGTCAGCGGGGATTCGGTCAGGCGGAACATGGTCTGTCCGCGCGAGACCGTATTGCCCACCACCGTGCGCACGGACTCAATCGTGCCGCCGAAGGAAGAGACGTACATCGGCTTGTTCGCCTCCAGCGCGCCCGTGCCGATTTCATAGCCGGCTTCGTTTCTGACGGTAACCTGTCTGCCGAGCATCACGTCGATCTCGCCGTTCTTGTCATAATCCTTGTTGAGCGGGATGTCGTCCTCATTGATGGTGATGCTGGCCGCCGTACCCTGGCGGGTCAGGTTGACCACCGTACCCTGCGCATAGATATCGTCGCCGATGATCGTCACCTTTTCATCCAGCGCCACATTCAGCCTGCCGGACGTGCTGGCGATTTCCACCTTCATGCGGCCGTCCGTAGAAATCACAGCCAGCGAGCCCTCGCGGCGGAAGACGGCGAGCGCATCGTCCTTGGGCTTGGCATAAATGGCCAGCACCGTGCCCGCAGCCGGCGCCTCGATGACACGCACCTTGTCGCCCACGCGCGTGTTGGTGATCTGCTCGTCAAGATCCCAGAGCGCAAACTCCAGATCCGTGATCGTATCATCGATATCGTCGTTGGTGAGCACGGCGAGAATATCGCCTTCCTTCACCTCATCGCCCACGGAAACGCGCAGCTCAGTCAGCGTGCCGTCCACATCTGCCAGCAGATTCGGCTGATTCTTGGCCGTGGTCGTGCCTGTGCCATAGACGGTATCCGTCATCGCGCCGCGCAGCACCTGCGCTCTGGCGTAATCCTGCACCTCGCTGCCCTCGCCTGCCTGACTTTTGATATACGCCTTCGCGCCAAAGAGGCCGGCGGCGGCAAGCACAATCAGAATGATCAGACGCTTGATCCACTTTCTGATCGTGCGCCATGCGCCTCTTCTGCGGCGCTTCGGGGTTTTTGTCTGGCTCATGACTGGTTCCTCCATCCCGGTTTATGTTTCATGATCATATACTATTTTACATGTCATTCATGGCAGAATTGTGACGCAAGCGTTAATCCTTGGATAATCAATCGGATCATATTTGTGAATTTATGTAATAACTCTTTGTATTATTTCTCTCTGAGTAATAATTTGAAGTATTTCAATCCCTTCCCGCTTTTTCCGTCGTCTGCCGTCTGATTCCATGCCCTGCCTTCTGCGATGGAGAAGCCTCTCAAAACGCTTCAGAGAATTCCTGCCAAAAAGAAAAAAGCCCCTGCCTTGCGGCAGAAGCTTGTTTCATCAATTAATAGCGGGGCGCGCGACGGGAGGCGAAGCACTCGCTGCAATAGATGGGTCGGTCGTTCTTCGGGATGAAAGGCACGCGGGTCGGAGCGCCACACTGCGCACAGGTGGTCTCGTACATTTCGCGCTGCTGAGCCTCACCGGTAGCCGGGCGGCTGTTCTTGCGGGCGATGCGGCAGGCCTTGCAGCGAGTCGGCTCGTTCTGGAAGCCCTTCTCCGCATAGAACTCCTGCTCACCAGCGGTGAACACAAATTCCTGGCCACAGTCTCTGCAGGTCAAAGTCTTGTCCTGATACATGGGATATTCCCCTCCGAAAAAATAGAGATCGGTATGAACCTACCGGCTGACCTGGTCTTTGACCCCACACTCGCCGCCAGGAGCGTTCGCTCATACACACATGTGCCCCACTACTAACCCTCTCAGGAAAATCCTGGGCGGACTTACATCTAAGCCGCACCATGCTCCCCGGCGCTTTGGCCGGATTACGTGGATCGTTTTGCCTGCGACTGGCATCGACTTTCAACCACAGACCCGATATGATCATCCTCGGACATTATACGCGTTACAAAGGAAAAAAGCAAGCGCTTTTACAAACATTTTCACAATTCCCGGTATATTTTACTGGATTCCTGAGGAAACATATTGTGTTTTATGAATGGAAACGGTTCCGCAGAACGATCGTCATCCAGACCCGCCCGGGCGGCTGCAAACACGCCCACACTGACCGCTCCCGCTGCATAAAGCGCCCTGGCCGCTTCCGCTGCAGTCGCTCCCGACGTGTATACGTCGTCCACCAGCAGCACGTGCTTTCCACTGACCGCACTGCTGGCCGCCATGCAGCCGATCAGATTCTTCCGTCTCTCCTCAAGCGTCAGCCCCGTCTGCGGACCGCATCGCCTGACCCTTCTGACCGCCTCGCTCATCGGCATACCCAGCGTATCGGCTATGTGCTGCGCAAGCAGCGTCGCCTGGTTGTAGCCGCGCTGTCTTTTCCTGCGCGCGTCAGTCGGAACAGGCACGATCATCTCCTCATCCTGCGAAGGAAGAAAGGCCATCGGTGCAGCAAGCGGTACCGCAGCCGCGCGGACAGACTCAAACTTCAGCCTGTGCACCAGCGTTCTCGCCTGATCCCGGTACGGATATGCCGCATATACAAAGCGGATTCCCTCCGCAGGCAAAACAGGCTGAAGCCTGTCCCGTTCCTCCTGCTGCGCGTTGAGCCGCTCGAGCGCCTGCGCGCAGGCGGGACACAGTCCGTCCCTCTCCTTTTCATCAAGCGCTTTTCCGCAGCACAGACAGACCACCTTCTGCGGAAACAGCCATTCATCCATCACAAGCAGCGCACGTTTCAGAATTCCTCTGATCTTGTCCTTTGCCATATTCACCCGCCGCTTCCTCATCCGCATTCCCTTACAGGCTCATCACCTGCATCAGCCTCCAGCACAGCGCGCTGTATCGCTTCCTCGTGTTGACATTGGCGATCATCTGGTCAATCGCTGCCTCGCGGCCCACGATCATCACCATGCGCCTGGCTCTGGTCACCGCCGTATAAAGCAGATTGCGCGTGAGCAGCATCGGCGGTCCTCCGACAGCCGGCATCACCACCACGGGGAATTCGCTGCCCTGACTCTTATGGACGGAAATGCAGTACGCCAGTTCCAGGTCGTCGATATCGCCGCCCTCATACACGGCAAGCCTCTCGTCGTCAAACTGTACGGCGACCGTCTTTTCATCCGGATCAATCTCCGTGATATAGCCGATGTCGCCGTTAAATACGCCCTGACCCTCTTCCCAATCGAATACGCCCTCTTTTTTCCACTCGAGCTGGTAATTGTTTCGCGTCTGCATCACCTTGTCGCCCTCGCGGAACGTCGTATCCCCGCGAACCCGCTCCTGCTTTCCGGATTCCGGCGGATTGAACTGCGTCTGCAGCAGCTGATTGAGCATCCACACGCCGCAGTCTCCCTTTTTGGTCGGGGAGAGCACCTGCATCTGCCTCACGGGATCAAGCCCCAGATAATTCGGCAGCCTCGACGCGCACAGCGCGACAATCCGCTTTGCCGCGTCGACCGGAGAGGCCGCGCGCTCAAAGAAGAAATCGCTTCCCTTCGCATTGAGCCGGGGCGCTTCACCGTGGTTGATGCGGTGCGCATTGTAGACGATCATGCTCTTCTCATCCTGACGGAAGATTTCCGTCAACCGCACCGAAGGAATCGCCCCGCTGTCAAGGATATCGCGCAGCACATTGCCCGCGCCGACGCTGGGCAGCTGGTCGGCGTCGCCGACCATGATCAGCCTCATGCCCGGCACCAGCGCGCGCAGCACGCTGCGCATCAGAAAGATATCGACCATCGACATCTCGTCAATGATCAGCGTATCCATCTCAAGGGGATTGTCCTGTCCGCGGGCAAAGTCACCCTCCTCGCCGCCGTATTCCAGCAGTCGGTGCAGCGTTTTGGCCTCCATGCCGCAGGCCTCGCTCATGCGCTTGGCTGCGCGTCCGGTCGGTGCGGCCAGCGCCACCTCGCCGTGCACGCTCAGCAGCTTGATGATGCATTTGATGATCGTCGTCTTGCCCGTGCCCGGGCCGC
>JAFQOY010000200.1 GCA_017412025.1 Clostridia bacterium
GCTCAAGAAGATGATGCCCAGCCTTTATCAGGCGCTCGGCGTCTATCTGCCGCTGATTACGACCAACTGTGCCGTTCTGGGCGTCACCCAGCTCAATGTCACCGAAGGTTATAACCTGATCCTGTCTGTTGTGAACGGCGCTGCATCCGCTCTGGGATATACGCTGGCGATCTGCCTGTTTGCGGGTATTCGCGAGCGCCTTGAGGTTGGCAATATGCCGAAGTGGATGGAAGGCTTTACCGGTGCTCTGCTGACCGCAGGCCTGATGGCTGTGGCGTTCAACGGCTTCGGCGGACTGATCTAAGCGAAGTGCAAGGGAGGAAACTGAAGTGAGTATTACTGCTATTCTTGCCGCTGCGCTTGTCATCAGTGTGTTGGGCTTCGTCTTTGGCGCTCTGCTGGGCGTGACCAGCCGTGTCTTTGCCGTTCCGTCCAATCCGACCGTTGACGCGCTGCGTGAATGTCTTCCGGGAGCCAACTGCGGCGCCTGCGGTTATCCGGGATGCGACGGCTATGCTGCTGCCGTTGCAGAGGGAAAAGCTGAAGTTGGCGCTTGCGCCGTCGGCGGCCCGAAGTGTACCGCTGCGATGGCCGAGATCATGGGTGTTGCTGCTTCCGCCGGCGTTCGCATGGTCGCGACGGTTGCCTGTCAGGGCACCAGCGAGCAGTGCACGATGAAGAACTATCAGGGCATCGCTGACTGCGTCGCCGCTTCTCTCGTTGACAACGGCACCAAGTCCTGCCAGTATGCCTGTCTGGGCCTGGGCACCTGCGAGCGTGCCTGTCCGTTCGGCGCCATCACGATCGATCCTGCCAAGAAGATCGCCGTCGTTGATAAGGATAAGTGCCAGGGCTGTAAGAAGTGCGTCGCTGCCTGTCCGAGGCATGTGCTGAGCATGCAGCCGGATAATCGCGTGGTGACTGTCAGCTGCCATAACCCTGAAAAGGGCATGGCCCTGAAGGAGAAGTGCGGCAAGGCCTGCGTCGGCTGCGAAGCCTGTGTGAAGGCCTGCCAGTTTGGTGCGCTGACCATGGAGAACGGTGTGCCGAAGGTTGATTACGAGAAGTGCGTTGGCTGCATGGCTTGTGCCGACGCCTGCCCGACCGGCGCGATGGCCGCGGATTATGAAGCCCGCAAGGAAGCTTACATCGATCCGGACAAGTGCGTTGGCTGCACGGTTTGCGCCAAGCAGTGTAAGTTTGACGCGATCGAAGGCGCGCTCAAGCAGAAGCACAAGGTGCTTGGCGCCTGTACCGGCTGCGGCGTCTGCGCCCAGAAGTGCCCGAAGAAGGCGATCACCATGCGTGACCGCCGCGCTCCGCGCAACAAGATGGACAAGGTGAAGAAGGCGCCGGCTCCCAAGCCTGCTGCGCCGGCCGCTGCCAAGCCTGCCGCTCCGGCTGCTGAGCAGAAGTAAGCGTTGTCTGCGTGATTAAGAGAAGGGGAATGGATTGACCCATCCCCCTTCTTTCTTTTTTTATTCAAATTTCTTGTCAATATCTTACAAAATGCAGGAAATTGACTTGATTTTTGCATTGTATACAGTTATAATGGTATTCAAATCCAAAAAGGCGGTACCAGACATGATTGATTTTAAATCCATTCAGGCTGTTGATCCGGAGCTTTGCTCTGCAATGCAGGATGAGCTATCCCGTCAGCGCGAGCATATTGAGCTGATTGCTTCCGAGAACTTTGTCAGCGATGCAGTTCTGGCTGCGATGGGATCTCATCTGACGAACAAATATGCGGAAGGATATCCCGGAAAGCGTTATTATGGCGGCTGCCAGTATGTTGACGTCGTGGAGAATCTCGCGCGTGAACGGGCAAAGCTGCTTTTCGGTGCGGAGCATGCCAACGTTCAGCCGCATTCCGGTGCTCAGGCCAATATGGCCGTCTATTTTGCCATGCTGAATCCCGGCGATACTGTGATGGGCATGGATCTTTCTCACGGCGGACATCTGACGCATGGCAGCCCGGTCAATATGTCGGGTAAGTATTTCAACTTTGTTGCATACGGCGTTACGGACGACGCTGAGGTGATCGACTATGACGCGCTTGAAAAGCAGGCGATAGAGGTACAGCCCAAGCTGATCGTCGCCGGCGCTTCGGCTTATCCTCGCGTGATCGATTTTGCCCGCCTGCGTGAGATCGCCGATAAGGTCAATTGTTTGCTCATGGTGGATATGGCGCATATTGCCGGACTTGTAGCAGCTGGCGAGCATCCCAATCCTGTTCCGTATGCCGATTTTGTGACGACGACTACGCACAAGACGCTGCGCGGACCGCGCGGCGGCATGATCCTTTGCAGGGAAAAGTATGCCAAGCTGATCGACAAGGCCATTTTCCCGGGCACGCAGGGCGGTCCGCTCGAACACGTGATCGCCGGTAAGGCCGTCTGTTTCAAAGAGGCGCTCAGCGATGAATTCAAGGCGTACCAGCATCAGATTATCCTCAATGCCCAGGCAATGGCTGAGCAGTTCACGCGCGAGGGAATCCGCCTTGTGTCCGGCGGTACCGATAATCATCTGATGCTTCTGGATCTGACCGGCACGGGTGTGACAGGTAAGGCGCTCGAGGCGCTTCTTGGCAAGGCGAATATCACCGTCAACAAGAACACCATTCCGAAGGAAACGCTCAGCCCGTTTGTCACCAGCGGCGTTCGCATCGGTACGCCTGCCGTGACGTCAAGAGGAATGAAGGAGGGTGAAATGACGCTCATCGCCAGCTGGATTGCCAGGCTGATCCGTGAGGGAGAAGCTGCCGTTGACGAGGTCAAGGGCGAAGTGCTCAGGCTCTGCGCGCGATTCCCGCTGTATGACGGATGCGTGCGCGAATAACTGCATATCATGTTTTTTCAGGCATTCCGGCTGCTGCCGGGATGCTTTTTCGATTCTCCTGCGAAAAATCCGGGTAATTTTCCGGTTGACACAGGAACAGGCAGAGGGTAAACTTATTGTGGTTGAGTTTGCATACGAGAGGAAGCGAGAGATTGATCAATCTTGATCATGCGGCAACAACGCCGCTCAGACGAGAAGCGCTTGAGGCGATGCTTCCATATTTTTGCGATCAGTATGCCAATGCCAGCGGAAGCTATGCGTCTGCAAGAAAAAGCCGTCAGGCCATTGATCAGGCGCGCCGCGAGACGGCGCAGGCCATCGGCGCAAAACCTTCTGAAATATACTTTACGTCAGGCGGCACAGAAGCGGATAATTGGGCAATTGCAGGCACTGTGCGCGCCGCGAAAAACAAAAGACATATCGTTACAACGAGAATCGAACACCATGCCGTGCTTGAAACATGCAGAATGCTTGAGCAGCAGGGATACTCAGTGACATGGATTGATCCTGATCAAAAAGGGCGGATATCTGTAAAATCTGTACGTTCTGCAATCAGGGAGGATACGGCCCTCGTTTCCGTCATGCTTGCAAACAACGAAATTGGGACAATTGAACCCGTTTCAGAGATGGCAAGTGCTGCGCATGAAGCGGGAGCGCTGATGCATACAGACGCTGTGCAGGCCGTGGGACATATTCCGGTGCGTGTAGATGAGCTGGGCGTGGATCTTCTCTCGATGTCGGCGCATAAATTCTATGGCCCTAAAGGCATTGGCGCGCTGTATATCCGCGATGGCGTTCGCATTGAGCATCTGATGCAGGGAGGCGCTCAGGAACGGAATATGCGCCCAGGCACGGAAAATGTTCCGGCCATTGTCGGTATGGGAACGGCAATCAGAATCGCTTGCGAACGCATGAATGAGACGGCGGCAAGCACATCGGCTTTGAGGGACAGGCTTGAATCGATGGTGGCTGTGCTGCCCGGCGTACATATCAACGGCGACAGGGCGCATCGTTTGCCCGGTCATCTGCATATTTCTGTTCAGGGCATGCGCTCTCAGCTGCTGCTGATGCGGCTGGACATGGCAGGAGTCGCCGCATCGGCGGGGAGTGCTTGTTCATCCGGTTCGCTCGAGCGTTCTCATGTGATGCAGGCGTTGGGCTTCGGCGCGGAGCAGCAGGCGGATATTCGGTTTTCAATCGGCGAGAATAACACGGCAGATGAAATAGAGCGCGCGGCGGATGTGCTCGGACGGATTCTGATGAAGTGATAAAGGGGTTATGATACTTTCATGATTTATGGCAACAAGGAAGGCATACGCGATTCGCTGCTGGCGCAGATGGAAACGCTGTACGATCTTGATCTGACAGAAGAGGTTTTCGCACCGGCAGAGCTTCTGGATGTGCTGGCTGCGTTTACATGCGCGATCAACAGGGAAATCAGCATCTATGTTTCGCGCAGCGGCGCAATTCTGGATATCACAATCGGCGGACTGAACAGCGTGGATCTCAAGGATATGCATTTGCGCCGCAATACGCGCAGACTGAGCATGATCCGCTGCATCCATACGCATCCGGGCGGTAATCCGCAGCTTTCGGATGTGGATATCAGCTCGCTCCGATCCATGCACTTTGACGCTATGGCTGCCGTTGGCGCCAAGGATGGACATGCAACGGGTATTCAGGCTGCGTTTCTCGGAGAATGCGTCGGCGGCGTCAATAAAGTTTTTCTGACGGATATCATGCCGGTGAAGAAGATTCCGCAGCGCGCCTGGATGGACGCCATTGAGAGAGCGGACAGCGAAGTGCTGATTGGCGCAAGTACCAGCACACAGGAAGAAAAAGAACGCGCGTTTCTCGTTGGCCTTGACAGCGAACGTTCTCTTGAAGAGCTTGCGCGCCTTGCCGATACTGCAGGCGCAGTTGTCGTCGGCACGATGCTGCAAAAGAAGTCGCGCCCGGATACAGCGACGTACATTGGCAGCGGAAAGGCAGAAGAACTGTCGCTTGTCTGCCAGGCCAGGGATGCAGACATTGTCATCTTTGACGACGAACTCACCGGCGTTCAGACCAGAAACCTGGAGGATGTTCTGCGGGGCGTCAAGGTGCTTGACCGCACGACGCTCATTCTGGATATCTTTGCCCAGCGTGCACAATCGCGGGAAGGCCGTCTGCAGGTTGAACTGGCTCAGATGGCGTATCAGCTTCCGCGCCTCATGGGCCACGGTGTTTCCATGTCCCGCCTTGGCGGCGGCATCGGAACCAGAGGTCCGGGTGAAACGCGCCTTGAGATGGATCGCAGACGGATTCGCAGACGGATGAGCGATCTGCGCAATGAGATCAAGGAACTGGAAGCACAGCGCAGCCTGCGCCGTGCACGCAGGGAAAAGAACAGGATTCCGGTGGTTGCGCTTGTCGGCTATACCAACGCAGGTAAATCCACGCTGCTCAATCAGCTCAGCGACGCCGGCGTACTGGCGGAGGATAAGCTGTTTGCAACGCTTGATCCGGTCGTCCGCACGGTGAAGCTGCCTGCCGGCGGTGAATTCCTTCTGGTTGATACGGTCGGGTTTATCAGCAAGCTTCCTCATGCGCTGGTTGACGCATTTAAGTCTACACTTGAAGAAGCGCTTCTGGCGGATATCCTGCTGATTATTTCCGATGGAGCGTCCGAGGAGATGCTTCATCAGCATGACGTTGTGCTGGAGGTGCTGGATTCTCTCGGCGCTTCGGATCGTCCGATGATTGACGTCATCAACAAGGTCGATCTCCTGGCTGAAGCGCCGCAGTGGCCGGGCGCGATTGCCATCAGCGCGAAGACCGGAGAGGGCATCGAGCTGCTGCTTGAGGAAATCAAAAAAAAGATCCGTGGCGTTCAGCGAAAGCTTCGCGTAAGTATCCCGTATGCGCAGGGTTCGCTTCTTTCCATGCTCCACAGCACGGGTTCTGTCATACATGAAGAATACATGGATACCGGAATGATCGTGGATGCGATGGGCGACGACGAGCTTTATGGCAGGTTGTCTGCAAAGCTTGGCGAAAAAGCGATTCTCTGGATGGAATAAGAAAGGAACGATATCATGCTTCCGATTCGGGCGATTGCCGCTGCTGCGCTTGGCGCTGTGATGATGTTTCAGTCGTGGGGATTCATCATGCCGCATCAAAACCCGGCAGATACGCTGATTCTCGTCAATAAATACAACAGAGCGCCTGCTGTTCCGCCGACGCTGGTGCTGCCGGATGTTCCGCCGACAAGGGAAGCGATTGCGGGCAATATCTATATGCAGCCTGAAGCTGCCCGGGCGCTGGAAGAGCTGTTCGCCGGCGCTGAAGAAGACGGGATTATCCTGTATGCGACAAGCGGATTCCGCAGCTATTCTACGCAGAAAGCGATATTTGACCGCAAGAAACAGGAGCGGGGAGAACGAAAGGCCAACGCGAGTGTGGCCAAGCCGGGATACTCGGAGCATCAGACCGGGCTTGCGATGGACGTAGAGGGACATTCTTCCCTTGGTATTGGTCTGGTGGATGACTTTGGCGAAACGCCGGAAGGAAAGTGGCTTGCGCAGCACTGCCATGAGTATGGCTTTATTATTCGCTATCCAAAGGGGAAAACAGATATCACGGGCTACATTTATGAGCCGTGGCATATTCGCTATGTCGGCATGGAGGCTGCGGCGGAGATTGCGGCGCTTGATGTGACATTTGAAGAGTATATTGTCATGAAGCGCGGTGATCGCATACGCTGGCTTGAAGGGGGAGAAGAGTGATGATGATGAGAATTATAGCGCTTTCGGTATGTCTGCTGCTGATGAGCGTTCCGGTCTATGCGGAGATGCTTGATCTGTCTGCGCTGGGCGAGATTGAAGAGGCGCAGATGATAGAAGCAGAACCGGCCGATAAGGAATGGACGTATCCGATTTCTTATGAACTGCTGACCACAAGCGAGTATATTGTGCTTGCCAATAAGCAGAGTCTTCTGGATGAAACGTATATCCCGGATGATCTGACCAAACTGACCTGCCGGAAGATCAGCTATGATCCGATTGAAATGCGGGAGACCGCGTCCAGCGCGCTTAATACGCTCTTTGACGCAGCAAAGGAAGACGGCATTTATCTGTATGCGCATTCCGGTTATCGCAGCTACCGGACGCAGAATACCATGTATTACAACCGGCTCAAGAAGAACAACGGCAAGGACGACGGCGTCGTGGCCTATCCGGGATCATCGGATCACCAGACGGGACTGGGCATCGACGTGATCAATAAAGCCGGTATCGGCAAAAAGTTTACGGAAGCATTCGGCAAAACCAAAGAAGGAAAATGGCTTGCTGAAAACTGCTGGGATTACGGCTTTATTATCCGTTATCAGAAGGATAAAGAGGAGATTACCGAGATCATCTATGAGCCGTGGCATCTTCGCTATGTAGGCGTACAGGTTGCGCAGTATATGCGCGATAACAATCTTTGCCTTGAAGAGTTTACGCAGGAATGGCAAAGTGCGGTCGCTGAATATGAGTCCGCGTGGTATTGACTGAAGCTCATCGATATTTCTCAGGAAATCTGTCCGGAAATGATGGTATATCCGGGAATCCCTGCTTTTATAGCTGCGCAGTCAGCAGCTTTAAGCTGGGCTGCATGTGCAAAGTCAGCGGGCTGACCATCAGCGCCATGGCGGAATGCACATCGATGCGCCGCTTCAGAGTGCCATGCTGCGCGGTGCTGATCGAAAAAGAATGATGCAAGAGGGACAATATTGGATAAACATGGATTGTATCTGGTAAAAAACAGTGATATAATATAGTCGTATATCTTAATCACTTCTTCGCAGAAGAGAGGAGCGTCTTCCCATGAATATCCTTTTGACTGGCGGTGCCGGATTTATCGGTTCCCATACTGCTGTTGAGCTGCTCAATGCGGGGCACAGCGTGGTTGTCGTGGATAACCTCTACAACAGCAGTGAAAAGTCTCTGGAGCGCGTGCAGGAGCTGACCGGCAAGACCGTGAAGTTCTACAATGCCGATTGCTGCGACGCGCAGGCGATGGATAAGATCTTTGGCGAGAACGAGATTGATGCAGTCATTCACTTTGCTGCGTACAAGGCTGTTGGTGAATCTGTTGCCAAGCCGATGGCGTATTATCGCAACAATCTCGACTGCACGCTGACTGTGTGCGAGGCGATGAAGAAGCACGACGTGAAGCGCTTTATCTTCAGTTCTTCTGCAACCGTCTATGGCGTGCCTGATCATGTGCCGCTTGATGAGACCATGCCCACCAGCTGCACCAATCCGTACGGCTGGACGAAGTATATGAACGAGCAGATCCTCACCGACATTGCCAATGCGAACAAGGATTGGTCCGTCGTTCTGCTTCGCTACTTCAACCCGATCGGTGCGCATGAGAGCGGACGCATCGGCGAGATGCCCAACGGCATTCCGAACAACCTGATGCCGTATATCACGCAGGTTGCTTCCGGAAAGCGTGAGTTCCTGCACGTCTTTGGCAATGATTATCCGACTCCGGACGGCACCGGCGTGCGCGATTATATCCATGTTGTCGATCTGGCCAAGGGCCATCTGGCTGCGGCGAACTATGCCATGACCCATACCGGAACGGAAATCGTCAACCTGGGTACCGGACATGGCTACAGCGTGCTGGATATCGTCAATGCTTTTGAAAAGGTCAACGGCGTGAAGGTGCCTTATCAGATCGAAGCCCGTCGTCCTGGCGACATCGCCGAGTGCTGGGCGGATCCGCGCAAGGCCAAGGAAGACCTCGGCTGGGTGGCGGAGAAGAATCTGGAAGACATGTGCCGCGATGCGTGGCGCTGGCAGACTCAGAATCCCAACGGTTACGCTGATTAATCCAAATGAATATGATACAGGGGCTGCGAGCATATTCGCAGCCCCTGTTCCATGCAAAAAACCGCCGGATAATCCGGCGGAAGGCGATGCTAAGATCATCCGATCTTTCTGGTATCTTTGGGTACGAAGAGGATCATGATGGCGCCGCCGAAGATAAACATGCCCATGACGGCAAGCGCGCCGAAGTTGGTCACGCCGGTCAGCTGCGCCGTCAGGCCGAAGAGGGCAGGGCCGATGACGGCAGAGAACTTGCCGAATACGTCGAAGAATCCAAAGTATTCGCCTGCATGTTCTGCTGGAACAAGCTTTCCGTAGAAGGATCTCGACAGAGCCTGTATGCCGCCCTGTGCCGTTCCGACAAGCACTGCCAGCATCAGAAAATCCTTCATCTCTTTGAGGTTAAATCCGACAGCGCATACGAGAATATATGTCCCAATGCCAAAGAGAATCATGCTTCTTGCGCCGAACCGGGCAGAAAGCCTGCCGTAGATGATTGCAAAGGGAAAGGCGACAATTTGGACTACGAGAAGGATTACCATCATGTCCATACTGTCAAGGCCGCAGGAATCGCCGAATACTGTGGCCATGTGAATAATTGTGCCCACGCCGTCAATATAGAAGAAATAGGCGATCAGGAAGAAAAAGACCGGCTTGTGCTTCAGGATTTTCCGTATTGTCTCACCGATATGGCGGCCCGTCTGTGCAAGCATATTGTCTTTCATGTCGATGCTGTGCTTTTGATGCACGTGACGGAGCATGGGGATGGTAAAAACCAGCCACCATGCGGCGGTCAGCACAAAGGAAACCTTTGTTGCCGCGGCAGTTTCGATACCGATCTTATCTCCGAACTGAATCAGCACGAGGGACACGATCAACGGAATCGTTGATCCTCCGATATATCCCAGACCGTAGCCCACCGTAGAGACGCGATCCATACGGGAGGCGTCTGTGACGTCGAGCAGAAAGCTGTCGTAATAAATGCAGGAAGCGGAGAAGCCGAGCGTACCGGTCATGTAAAACAGCAGAAGGATCTTCCAGTTGTTTGTCAGGGCCAGCAGAAACGTGCTGATCACGCCAAGCAGCATGAATCCCGTGAAGAGCTTCTTTTTCATGCCCTTGAAGTCGCCGATGGTACCAAGAAACGGAGCCAGAATGGCGCAGATCAGCGTAGCAAACGAGGTCGCATATCCCCAATAGGCCGTCGCGTTCACGTTGGATACGCCGCTGCTGACGGCCATGCTCTTAAAGAAAATGGGGAGAATAATCGCAGAAATGATGGCGGAAAAAGCAGAGTTGGCCCAGTCGTAGAGCATCCAGGCGCGTTCTTCGCGCGTAAATTTTCGAAGCATAATCAGCCTTTTCTACGGTTCAATCCGTTGTACATATGGAGATCGTTGTTGATGTATCCCGCAAGAATCTCCGTAATCTTTGCATTCTTTCCGCCGCGGGCCACAATCACGTCGGCATACTGCTCATAGTTGCGGATATACTGGTCAAACATGGGCTTGACCGTCGTCAGATACTGAGCGGAAATATTGTCGATCGCTCTGCCGCGTTCGTTGATGTCGCGCTGGATTCTGCGCAGGAGGCAGATGTCGGATTCGACATGCACGAAAAGCTTGAGGTCCATCATATTGCGCAGCCGCTCGTCATAGAAGGCATGGATGCCTTCTACGATGATCACGTCATGGGGTTCAAGGTATTCTTCCTTCTGCGGCGCGCGGCGATGATTGGCATAATCATATTCCTTGCGCAGCACGCGTCTGCCTTCAAGAAGCTCGGTTACATCGTGAAGCAGAAGATCGTGTTCAAAGATTCCAGGCTCGTCATAATTGAGCAGGCAGCGCTCCTCGAAAGACATGTAGGAATGGTCGCGATAATAAGCGTCCTGGTTGATGATCAGAATGCTTTTGCTGACCATTTTGGCCAGTTCCCGTGCGAGCGTGGATTTTCCGCTGCCGCTTGCACCGCAGATACCGATAAACAGCATAACGTCCTCTCCTTTGCATGAAAACTCATCTGTGAATCCGGGCTTTATCCATTTGATTGACCAATATATGTATTCTTCAGGATTCTTCCTGAAGAGCGGCTTCGGCCTGTTCCCACTCTTCGTAAAGGTGCGCCAGATCATCCTGCGCTTTCTGGTATGCTTTCTGCACGCTGGCAGCCTTTTGTGCGTCTGCATACAGTTCAGGATCGCTCATCTGTTCCTCCAGCGCGGCAATTTCTTCTTCTTTGACAGAAATGGCCTTTTCGGCTTCCTGGGCACGGACTTTGAGCTGACGCAAAGCCTGCCGGTTCATCTTTTCACGGCGCTTTTCCTTTTCAAGCTCTGTCTTTGTTTTTCCTGCGACAGTTTCCTGCTCGACAGGACGATTCTTTTTTTCCAGATAATCGTCGAAGTTGCCCATATATTCCGTAACGCCGTCCGGTCTCATTTCAATGACACGGTCGGCAATGCGGTTGATAAAATAGCGGTCATGCGATACAGTGATGATCGTTCCGCCAAAGCCCGCAAGCGCATCCTCAAGCACTTCGCGTGAGTCCATATCCAGATGGTTGGTCGGCTCGTCAAGCAAAAGCAGATTGTCCTTGCGAAGCATCAGCGCGGTAAGCGCAACACGTCCTTTTTCTCCGCCGGACAGCGTTCTGATCGGCTGGAAGACGTCGTCGCCCGTAAACAGGAACATGCCCAGCGCGCCGCGCACGTCTGACTGCTCCATCCTGGGAAACCTGTCCCACACTTCATCCAGCACCGTTTTTTCCGGATGCAGAGAACTCCGGTGCTGATCATAGTAGCCAACGTCGACATTGGCGCCATAGCGGATATCTCCGGTATCCGCAGGCACGTCGCCTGTGATCAGCTTGATCAGGGTAGACTTGCCCACGCCGTTGGGGCCGATCAGTGCGATCCGATCACCGGAGCGAACATGGAGATTGAGACCGCTGAACAGATGCTTTTCACCGAAGGATTTACCTGCGTCTGTGATTTTGAGTACATCCTCGCCGGTTCGCCTGCGCGCCTCAAACTGGAAGCGGATGGCTCTTTCATCGACCGGTTTATCAAGCTTTTCCATGCGGTCAAGCGCTTTTTCGCGGCTTTCAGCTGCGCGGATGGATTTTTCGCGGTTGAACATCCGATAGCGTGCAATGATAGCCTGCTGGCGTTCAATCTCCTTTTGCTGTAGCTCGTAGGCGCGGATGCGGGTTTCAAAGCGTTCCTGCCTCTGCGCGATGTAGCGGGTATAGTTGCCGCTGTATTGTTCAGCATTGCCCATCAGGATTTCGACCATGCCGTTGCATACGTGATCAAGGAAATAACGGTCATGAGAAATCACCAGTACGCTGCCGCGATAAGCAGAAAGATAGTTTTCAAGCCAGCTGAGCGTTTCCATGTCCAGATGGTTGGTTGGCTCGTCGAGGAGAAGGAGATCCGGCTTGAGCAGCAGCAGGCGTGCCAAACAAAGCCTGGTCTTTTCTCCGCCGCTGAGCGAATCTACGTTCTGCTCGTATTGGCTGGGCTTGAAGCCGAGTCCGTTCAGGACGCCGGAAACCATGCTTTTCCATGAATAACCGTCGGATTCTTCAAACCGCCGCATCAGTTTATCGTATTCGCCGGACAGACGGTTGAAAAGAGAGGTGTCATCGTGCGCAGAAGCCATCTCTTCTTCAAGTTTTCTCAGCCGCTTTTCCATTTCGAACACGGGCTCATATACTTTTTCAAGTTCGGCCCACAGGCTTGCTCCGCTTGTCACCATATCCTGCTGGGCAAGGTAACCGATGCGCGTTCCGCGCACGATGGAGATTTCACCGCTGTCCTGAACATCAAGACCTGCGAGAATGCGCATCAGCGTTGACTTCCCGCATCCATTTACGCCGACAAGCCCGATGCGGTCTCCCTGCTGTATGGTAAAGGATACATCTTTCAGCACGACATTGACGCCGAAGGACTTGGCGACGTTCTGCGCGCTCAATACGATCATAATTCATTGCTCCTGTTCTGCCGTGCAGCATCTGCACAAACCATATCAATTTATTATACGATACAGATGGCAGGGAAGCAAGGAGATTTTGCTGGCGTACAGGCCAATCGGGAAAAAGAAGCCAACAAAAATATGTTGCGCGATCGAGCAAAAACGCGTATAATAAAGAAGGTCAAAGAAAGTTAAATCATGTGCATAAGCGAGGTGTGAACCATATGAGACTGCTGAGCGATTCCATCGAGGAATTCATCAAAGCGCTTATGGAAGATGAAGCAAATGCGATAGAACTCAGAAGAAATGAACTGGCAGAGCACTTTCAGTGCGCGCCTTCTCAGATTAATTATGTATTGGCTACGCGATTTACACCTGATCACGGATATGTGATTGAATCAAGGCGGGGCGGCGGCGGGTTTATCCGCATCGTCCGTTTGGCGTCCACCAGCAGGGAAGAACTGCTACAGTCGCTGTATCAGCGCATCGGCACATCTATCAGCGCAGCGGATGCATCCAGAATTGTCGAGCATCTGAAAATGGAAAAGATTGTTACGCCTGATGAAGCGGCGCTGATGCTGGCTGCGCTTTCTCCGCAGGCGGTACCGCTGCCTCTTGCTATGAAGGATGCGCTTTGCGCTGGGACGCTGCGCAGTATGATTCTGGCGCTGGCCAAGCGCCGGCCGTCCAATGGCTGACGGCGGACAAGGAGGAATGGGTTTGGTCAATCTTCCAAGAGGATTTACTCAGGGCGCATCAAAGGTGATGATTCAGGCTCAGATCAGTGCGGCGTCCATGGGGCATGCAAAGATGGGAACCGGGCACATTCTCATCGGCTTATGCAAAGTGAGCGACGATCTGACGAGATGTATCCTGGGCGATCTGTCGCTCAAGCCGATTGAAGACGCTGTAAGGCAAAGGCTTGACCAGAGTGACGCAGGTTTTTCCCGAATCACTGGGCTGACGCCTCACGCGCAGCGCGTGCTTCTTCGCGCTATCAGCTATGCAAATCCGCATAAAAAGACGCTGGCGGGTATCGCGCATATCTGGCAGGAGCTGCTGTATGAAGAAGGATGCACCGCATTGGATGCGCTGCTTTCGCTTGGACGGACGGTTGAAGGGATGCGCAAGGCTTTTGCCAATTCGGTCGGCGATATTGCCCGTCCGGAAAGCGCTTTGAGCATTGCGGCTTCTCCTGAGCCGATCAGCCAGCAGGAGGCGGAGCATATGCAGCGTTCCGACGAGCAGGCCAGAGAGCAGGAGAAAAAGGAAAACCTGCTTGACAGCTATGCCCGAAACCTGACAAAGGCCGCTGCTGAGGGCAGGCTTGAGCCGCTGATCGGAAGAACGCAGGAACTGGAAGCGATGATTCGCGTTCTGGGCAAAAAAACAAAAAACAATCCCATGCTGATCGGCGAGCCCGGCGTGGGCAAATCCGCCCTTGCGGAGGGACTTGCCCAGCGCATAGCACAGGGAGACGTTCCGGAAATCCTTCGCGACAAGCAGATTTATGCGCTGGATATGGCCATGCTGATTGCCGGAAGCAAGTACCGCGGAGAATTTGAGGAGAGGATCAAAAAAGTCCTCTCCAGCATCACGGAAGCGGGCAATGTGATTCTCTTTATCGATGAGATTCACACGCTTATCGGCGCAGGCAGCTCCAGCGAGGGCTCTCTGGATGCGGCGAATATCCTGAAGCCGGCGCTTGCGCGGGGAGAAGTACGCGTCATTGGCGCTACGACATATAAGGAATACCGCAAGCATGTCGAGAAAGATGCGGCGCTTGCCAGACGGTTTCAGCGGATAGATGTTCAGGAACCTGATAACCAGCAGACGCTGGAAATTCTGAGTGGACTGAGGAACCGCTATGAGGCGTATCATCACGTTGTGATCACAGATGAGGCGCTTTCTTCCGCCGTGGAATTGTCGGCACGGTATGTAACGGATCGTTTTATGCCTGACAAGGCAATCGATCTGATTGACGAAGCGGCTTCTATGGCAAGGCTGGATGGCTGGAAGGCCGGAGAAGATGCGAATGCTTCTGCACTTGTCATCGGCAGAGATGAAATTGCAAGGGTTGTCTCGCAGTGGACCGGCATTCCGCTGGAGCGTGTCGGTTCGGATGAACAGAAGAGTATACTTGCCCTGGAAGAGCAGCTGAAAAAGAGAATTGTCGGCCAGCCGGAAGCAATTGCTGCCATTGCCGGCGCGCTCCGCCGCTCACGTGCAGGGCTGCATGATCCGCAAAGGCCTCTTGGCGTGTTTATGCTGCTCGGCCCATCGGGCGTTGGCAAGACGGAAATATGCAAAGCGCTCAGCGAAGCGCTTTTCGGCAGCGAAGAAGCGCTGATTCGTATCGATATGTCGGAATACGCGGAGGAAGCAACGGCTTCCAGGCTGATCGGATCGCCGCCGGGGTATGTGGGGCATGGCGAAGGCGGGCAGCTGACCGACGCCGTACTCAAAAAGCCATACAGCGTCGTGCTGTTTGATGAAATTGAAAAGGCGCATCCGAAGATATTCAGTCTTCTTCTGCAGCTGCTTGACGATGGGCATCTGACAGACAGCGTAGGACATAAAGTGAATTTCCGCAATACGATTGTCGTGATGACCTCCAATGCGGGTGTATCCTTTGATATGGATAAGCGCCTCGGCTTTAATCCCGTATTAAGCGTCCCGGATGCGTCCAAATCGATCATGAATCAGGTGCGGCAGACATTCCGGCCGGAGTTCCTGGGACGGATCGACGAAATGATTGTCATGCACAGCCTGAGCGAGGCGGATGGATACAGGATTGCTCAGATGCTTCTTGGAAAAACGGTTCGACAGATGGCGAAGCAGGGCGTTATGCTGGAATATGACGACGCAGTCCCTGCGCTGCTTGCTAAAGCAGGCATGGATCCGATGAGCGGTGCGCGCAACCTTCGCCGCGTCATTGTAAAAAAGGTTGAAAACCCGCTCAGCGATCTTCTGCTGGCGGGGCGTCTTTCCGGCGGAAAGGTAATTCTGCGCACAGATCGTGAGGAACTTCTTTTTGATCTATGCGAGAATGTGCTTGCATCGGTATAAGGATGCAGGAAGAATACCCTTAATTATAGAGTGTACGCGCGCCTCTTTCTGTAAGGGGCGCGCGATGCCGTTTCCGAATCTTTCCTTTGCAGCACACGGATATATTTCTGCTTGCACTGCATGCGCAGATGCTTTACAATAGAAGAGAATCCCGAATCCTGAAAGGGCACAGATCCATGCGTTCATCACTACGTTTTTCTTTCATGCGGCATGCAGCGGATGCGATCTCTCTGATGTGTGCGCTGTTTATGCTCTGCGTTGTTCCGCTTTTGTTTCACGATGCTTTTTTTGATATCAACCGCGTCAAAGTTGACGCTGTTGTGCGCATTGTTCCGGTATTGCTGCTTCTGCATGCTTTTGCGTGTATGGGCGCAGGGCAGAAACGCTGTGCTCTGCCCGGGCACGTCAGCGGGATACTATTGCTTTTTCTTGGATTCTGCGCTATGTCCTGTCTGCTGAATGGGCTTGAGCCTGCGATGCTCACAGGCAGTGAAGGCCGCTACTGCGGTTTGTATTTTATGCTCAGCTGCGGCGCTGCGTTTCTGATCATCGCATCCGGCAGATGCCGTTTGATTCGGGGAGCGGTTGTTCCGGCTATGGTCTGTGCTTCTGCCTGCGCGCTTCTTGGCGTCATGAATGCGATGGGCGTCGATCCTCTGGGATTCTATGCGCGCATCCAAAAAGGACAGGAAAAGATATTCATGTCCACGATTGGGCATTTTGATTTCTTTGGAACATATCTGATTATGATGTTTCCGCTTGCTGCCGGGCAGTTTGTTTTTTCGCGCAGCGGGTTGATGCGTCTGTTTGGTTTTCTCTGTGCGGCGCTGATGGCCCTTGGCGCTATGGCGTCCCGTACAGACAGCGCGCTTGCAGGGCTGCATCTGGGATGCATGATGCTGCTTGCGCTTTCTGGCGGAAGCTATGCAGTGCTTTCCCGCGCTTTTTTGCTTTGGTCATTTTCTTTTACTGCGCTGCCCCTCATGTTCCGCCTTCTTCAGCACAGCGCGTTTGATTTGTGGTTTTCCGGTCTCTCTGCGCTGCTGTACGATCTGCATGCCGCAGAGATTCTGGCTGTTGTATTTGCGTGTGCGGGCGTCGCATGCGCTGCGCTTCATCGCAGGGGAGCTGCAGTTCCAGGGAAAAGGCGCTGGATGAAAGGGTGTTTTTCGGGATTCGGACTGCTTGCAATCATTCTGTTTGCATCTATTCTGTATTTTTCTGTATTTGACACGGATGCATTTCTCGGTAAAGCGGCGTCTTTTCTGCGCTTTGACGATCATTGGGGTTCTCTTCGGGGGTTTGCATGGATCAGATCTATTCGTGCCTTTGCAGATTTTCCGCTCATGCAGAAGGTTTTCGGAGCCGGTATGGAATTGACGCTTCGCGTCCTGACGCCGTACTTTGACGATCCCGCGATGCTGGCGCACGGCGTATTCAACGATCCGCATTGTCAGCTGCTGCAGATGCTTTTGACCTGCGGGTTACTGGGCATGATTTTGTTTGCTGCGTTTTATATCAGTGTTCTTGCGTTTCTTTTCAGGCATGCCGGAGAAGATCCGGTGTGCTGCGGCGTGCTTGGCGCCGTGTGGAGTTACAGCATTGTGCTGCTGATCAACGTCACACAGCCGATACTGATCGCCACGTATTTTTCGCTTTGCGCTTTGGGCGTCGGCTCAATTTCGCCGGAATACGGACAGGAGGGTGGGCGTTATGAATCTTGAGCAGCTTCTCGGACGACTGAAGAATACGCCGTCCTTTATGGAAAACGTCACGCATTGGGAGACGATCCCTGCTAAAGACGCGGAATATGCAGAATTCCCTCAGTCATTGGATCCGCGGATTGTGCCGGTTCTTGCTTCGCGCGGCATATACAGGCTGTACAGCCATCAGCGTCAGGCATTTGATCTTTCAGCCCAGGGGAAGGATCTGTGCGTCATTACGCCGACGGCCTCAGGCAAAACCATGTGCTACAATCTGCCGGTGCTCAACAAAATTCTGCATGAGCCTGATGCTAGGGCGCTGTATCTGTTTCCGACCAAGGCGCTCTCTGCTGATCAGGTGTCTGAGCTCTACGAGCTGATTGAAGGCATGGGCGTGGACGTTAAAACCTATACCTATGACGGCGATACGCCTGCAGCTGCCCGCAGGCAGGTGCGTCAGGCCGGGCATATCGTTGTGACCAACCCGGATATGCTTCATTCCGGCATCCTGCCGCATCATACAAAATGGGTAAAACTGTTTGAAAATCTGCGCTATGTTGTGATCGATGAAATCCACGCGTACCGGGGCGTGTTCGGATCCAATCTCTCTAACGTCATCCGCAGGCTGATGCGGCTGTGCGCATTTTATGGTTCTCATCCGCAGTTTATCTGCTGCTCTGCAACGATCGCCAATCCCGGTGAACTGGCCCGGACGCTGATTGGGCGTCCTGTCGAACTGATTGATAAAAGCGGCGCTTCCAGCGGAGAGAGGCACATCGTGTTTTATAATCCGCCGGTTGTCAATCGCCAGCTTGGCGTGCGCAAATCCGTTCTGCAGGAAACGCTGCGCATTGCTTCAATGCTTGTTGACAACGACATATCCACGATCGTCTTTGGTAAATCCAGATTGACCGTGGAGGTTTTGACCAGGCATCTGAAGGAACGGGTCCGGGATCCGCTGGGAAATGCCGGACGCGTCAGAGGATATCGCGGCGGTTATCTGCCCACGCTTCGAAGGGAAATCGAGCGCGGTCTGCGAAAAGGAGAGATACGCGCGGTCGTTTCAACCAATGCGCTTGAGTTGGGTATCGATATCGGTCAGCTGGATGCGTGCGTGATGTGCGGTTATCCGGGAACGATCGCAAGTACCTGGCAGGAAGCAGGCAGGGCTGGCAGAAGAAAGAACACGGCGCTTACGGTTGTCGTGGCATCCTCCTCTGCGCTTGATCAGTATATCGTAACGCATCCGCAGTATTTTTTCGGGCATTCTCCGGAGAATGCGCTGATCCATCCTGACAATCTGTATGTCTTGCTCAGCCATGTCAAGTGTGCCGCGTATGAGCTCCCGTTTGAACAGGGGGAATCGTATGCGGAAGGCGTTGCCACCTCCGAGCTGCTTGAATACCTGTGTGAAGAGCAGATTCTGCATCTGACCGCCGGCAGGTATTACTGGATGGCCGAGGAATTCCCGGCCGCTGATCTTTCACTTCGCTCGGTTACCAGTGAAAACTTTGTCATCATCGATATTTCAAATGCTGCGCATCATGCTGTGATCGGTGAAATGGATCGGTATACGGTTCCTATGCTTCTGCACGAGAATGCCATATACATGCACGAGGGGCAGCAGTATCAGGTTGAAAAGCTGGACTTTACAGAGAAGAAGGCCTACGTGCGCAGCGTGAATGTGGACTATTACACGGACGCCGATCTCAACACCAGCATCAAGGTGCTGGATGTGCTCAAAGAGCAGCAGCTTGAAGGCGGATCGCTTGCCTATGGCGAGGTGCTTGTCACATGGCTTGTGACGATGTTTAAGAAGTTCAAACTCGATACACAGGAGACGCTGGGATTCGGACCGGTTGATCTGCCGGAACTGGAGATGCCAACAAACGCATGTTGGTGGGCGCTGGATGAAAAGATTACAGGCGGATTGTCTATGGATGATCTTCAGGGCGGCATGCTGGGCGTCGCCAATGCGCTCCGGCAGATCATTCCGCTGTATCTGATGTGTTCTCCGGGTGATATCTGCGTTCAGTATCGCGTTCGGGATCCGTTTACCAGACTGCCGTCGATCATTGTGTTTGACAATTATGCAGGCGGTATTGGTCTTAGTGAGCGCGTTTACGGCATGCGCAATCTGATTTTCAATGACGTACGGGAATTGATCAGATCCTGCTCATGCGAGGCAGGATGTCCCTCCTGTGTCGGCCCGAGAGCGGAAGTGGGCGGCAGAGGAAAAGCGACGGCATTGCTGCTGTCTGAGAGGCTGATGGGGTTATGAGAAATCTGCGCGAAAAACTCATGGCTGTCTCGGCTTCCAGGCCGCGGACACTTCAGAAGCTCGATGAGCCAAATCCGGAGCCGTTTTTCTGCCGCGAACATGTTGTTCCGCTGGAGGAGCTTTGCGGGATTGAGCGCGTTTCGCTTGCCGATATCCGCGCATGCGATCCGGGTTTCGTTGGCGAACACTGGGATATCAGCAAGGTGCTCTTTGTCGATACGGAGACAACCGGCCTGAACGGCGGAGCGGGAACAGTCGCTTTTGAAATCGGCGTTGGCTGGATCGGGCAGCAGGGCATGATCATCAGACAGTACGTCATTCGTGATTACTGCGAAGAGGCTGCAATGCTCAGGGAGATTGCCGCGCTGTTTGAAAAGGCGGATACGGTTGTTTCCTTCAACGGCAAAACGTTTGACTTGCCGCTTCTGGAATCCAGAATGGTGATGAACAGAATACGGATGCCGCTGACTCAAATGCCGCATCTGGATCTGCTTCATGCATCGCGCAGGGTGTATAAGCTCAGACTCAAGCGATGTAATCTTTCTGCGCTCGAGGAGGCGATATTCGGTTTCTCGCGCAAGGATGATCTTCCGGGCGCTCAGGTTCCGCAGCGATACTTTGATTACCTGAAAACGCGTGAATTTGCATTGCTTGAAGACGTGCTCAGGCATAATCTTGACGACGTCAGGAGCCTTGCCAGGCTCACCGGTCACCTGTGCGCGGTGTTTAAAACGCCGCAGATGCTTGAGCATGCAGAGGATCTGTTTGGCGTAGGGCGTACGCTGATGCGCGGAGGAGACGTGCCCAAAGCGCGCGCCTGTTTCAGAATTCTCCGGCACAGCTCGCTGTCTGCACAGGCGCATATGCATCTGGTTTCAAGCTATAAGCGGGACAGGCAGTGGGAAGAGACAATTTCTTCCTGCCAGGAGATGATTGCCTGCGGCGAAGGCGGAATATGGCCATACGTTGAGCTTGCCAAGTACTATGAACATATTGAGCGGGACGTGCCGAGGGCGTTTGGTTATGCGAACGCTGCTCTGCGCTATGCGCTCAACATGGCGCCGATTTCCGGCATGGACCCGGAGATTGAAAAGCAGCTTCAGAAACGGCTGGAGCGGCTCAGGCGCAAAATGAAAAGGCAGAATGATCATTCAGTTTAGGGAGGTAAGAACGCCGATGAGTTTTATGGGAAATATGCTGGGCAACAAAGCGCTTGCTGCTCATGGAAAAAGCGACTACAGAAAAGCGCTTGAACTGTATGATGAAGCATATGCAAAGGGCATGGACAAGTTCCGGCTGCTTCGCGGATACTGCGTGCTCCTGATTCGCACATGCCAGTTTGATAAAGCGCTGGAGGTTCTCAAAAAGCTGGATAAGATGCCCGGCCTTTCACAGAAAGACAAGACGGATATCCACGTCAATTACGCCATTATTCTCTGGAAAAAAGGGCATCTTGATCGGGCTATGGAGATTCTGGAATCAGAATTCAGGCACATCAAGAATGGAACGATGTACAGCATCATCGGATACCTGAAGATTGAACAGGGGGATGCGCAGGAAGCGCTTCGCTTCAATCAGGAAGCGCTGGAGTATGATGAGGATGATGCGGTATTCCAGGACAATATGGGGCAGACCTATTATCGACTGCTCGGCGACAAGGAGAAGGCGAAAGCATACTTTGACCGGGCGATTGCCAAGAAGCCCAATGCGATTGATACCAACTATTTCCTGGCGCTTTATGATATTGAAAACGGGGACAAGGAAAGCGCACGTGAACGCCTGAATACAGCTCGGCGCGGATTCTTCTCTCCGCTCAACTATGCGCAGATCGATATGATCGACGCAAAGCTTGCAGAGCTTGACGCATAACCCCGCAGGGGAAAAGCACCGGTTTTTGATACCGGTGCTTTTTGACTGTCAGGGGAAATCGTCAGAAAAGGATAATGCAGGGATCAGGCGACGTAATCCTGCCAATAAGCTGCTGCCGGCGCTAACCTGTGCGATTTGCACGGCCTGCTTTCCTTCAAGCCAGATTCCCTGCTGAAGAAGCTCCTCGTGAATGGGGATCACGCGATAGGTATAGACAACGCCTGCCTGCGCGGAATGGTCGCTGTAGGTGATGTTTTCGCCTGCGTTTCCGATGATTTCCGTCAGAATCACGGATTCCCCGATGGCATCTCGCTGAATTCTGTACCGCGCGGGTGACGCCGCCTTGAAGTGAAGCTCCGGCAAACCGCTTGTGTCATGGGCGACATAGAAAGAGGAAGGGGCAAGAGGCGCATTCCAAACGTCCGATACGGCGTACGGCCGGTTTGATTTTGTAAACACCTCACGGATGCGAAAGTCCTTTGGAGTGGTATCGCTGGCCAGCATCACAGAGCCGCGCGCTGTCAGCGCACGTTTGTCCAGCGTGAGCCAGATCATTCCGTCCGGCTCGGTAAACTGTGGTTTTTCCCGATCGGCATATGCTTTTTTGAAAAATGCCGCCGCGACGGAGGCAGTATGCGTACCGCCTGTAACTCCATTGGGAATCTTGTGTTGTGAATCCGTCTGATCATATCCCATCCAGACGGCGATGGAGAGTTCACTGTTGTATGCCGTCATCCAGATGTCACGGTTTCCGCCTTTCATCGAGACTGTACCCGTCTTTCCGGCAACGGGCGTATTGGCCGACAGCATTCTTGTGCCTGTTCCGTTGGATACGACGGATTGAAGCAGCGACGTCATCAGGTATGCGCTCTGTTCAGTGATGACACGTTTTCCTGCATCCTTTCGCTCATACACGGTCTCGCCCGACGCGTTTAAGATTTTATCCACACAGTAAGGTTTATGGTACACACCTCCGTTTGCGTAGGGGACGTAGGCCGATGCGAGTTCTACCGGCGTTACGCCGTATGTCATCGATCCCAATGCAAGCGAGAGGTTATGATCGCTTTCCTGTGTGGGGATCCCCATTTTCGTCAGGTATGCGATGCTGTTCTCCATTCCGATTTCTTCAAGCAGACGGACGGCAGTGGTATTGAGCGAATTGCGCACCGCAGTGCGCATGGTTACTCTTCCGTAGTATCTGTCTCCTGCATTCTGCGGCGTGTAGCCGTTGAAGCTTGTTTTTTCGTCCAGGAGAATTGAAGCTGTAGTGTATCCCAGTTCCAGGGCCGGGCCATAAACGGCAAGGGGCTTGAGCGCTGAACCGGGCTGACGGCGCATTTGAGTCGCGCGGTTCAGGCCGCGGCGAACGGCATAGTTCCGTCCGCCGATCATGGCACGGATGGCTCCGTCCTGAGCGTCGACGACCGCCATCGCGCTTTGTACAGGCGTTCCGTCTGAGGCGGCACGGGGAAACAAACTTGCGTCAGCATATATGCCGTCTGCAATCTCCTGAAGTCTTGGATCATAAGCGGAATAAACAGTGTAACCGCCGCTGATGACATCGTCAATCGATACGCCAAGCAATTCGCTGCTGGAACGCACAACCTCATCCACATACCAGCTGCTGACCTGCGTATCTTCCTGCCATGCCAGAACCCAGATGCTTTCGTTTTCTGCTTCTTCGTATTCCTGCTGCGTGATCATCCCGTTTTCGGCCATGGTTTTCAGGATATACGTTCTTCTTGATCGGTTGTTTTCCGGATTGCTGTGCGGCGCATAGGCGGACGGGGCTTTGATCGTAGCCGCAAGGCTGGCGCTTTGAGATAGGGAAAGCATTTGAGCGTCGATGCCGAAATACGCGCGCGCAGCCGCCTGGATACCGTATGCGCCTCGTCCGAAGTATACAGTATTGAGGTACATTTCAAGAATCTCATCCTTGCTGTAGAGGCGCTCGATTTGAAAAGCCAGATTGATTTCTTCAAGTTTCCTTCGGATGGTCTTCTCTGCGCTCAGGTGCGTCAGCTTGGCAAGCTGCTGTGTGATGGTGCTGGCACCCTCCGCCAGCGTTCCCCTTCGGATATTGTTATTCAGCGCACCCAGAATTCTGTATACGTCGATGCCTCTGTGTGCGTAAAAGCGCAGATCTTCTGCCGCAATGAATGCCTGCCGCGTATGAAGGGGAATGCTGCTCAGCGGTGTGATTCTCCGGTTTTCCGCTCCTCGTATTTCGCTGAGCAGTTCTCCGTGCCGATCCATGATGGATGAAGTCTGCGCGAGACCGTGAAGCTTTTCGGGATCCAGTTTCTGCCAGCTTTGGACGTCAAAAGTCACAAAAAAAGCCAACAGGCAGACTGTCAGGATACCAAGTATACACAGGAAGCCCGTCATAATGCGTTTTTTTGTTTTGCCCATGGATCAGCCTCCCGATTGCGTGTCAATGAGATGATCTTGTTTTACCCGGTTTGAATCATTCTATGCATGCAAATGTCATGATTTCAGACAGCGATCATATACATATATATGCGCATCAAAACAAGGGAGGAGGACCAGCGTTTTGAGCAGATTTACCTGCAGTCAGGACAGGCTTGTCGTTTATCTGGAGGGAGAAATCGATCACCATGCCGCCCGGTATCTTCGTACGCAGATTGAAGAGATGATCCAAAGGACAAAAGCTGCCCATCTGATTCTTGATTTTTCGGGCGTCGGTTTTATAGACAGTTCGGGCATTGGCATGATTATTGGCCGTTATAAAACCATGCGAAGCAGGCAGGGGAAAATGAGCGCAAGGGGGCTGAATGCTGCGGCAGACAGGTTATTTCATATGGCAGGCCTTCACAGGATTATTCCGATTGAAGCGGCGAAAGAGGAAACGAAGGAGGAAATGAAAGCATGAACAATCAGATGGAACTTGCATTTCTGGCGGTTCCGGAAAACGAAGCTTTTGCACGAATGGTCATCAGCGCGTTTCTGGTCAGAATCAACCCAGCGCTCAGCATGATATCAGAAGTGCGTACTGCGGTCAGCGAGGCGGTGACAAACGCGGTGGTGCATGCCTATGAAGGAAGCGGCAGGGGAAGAATTGAAATGCGAGCCAGCATTGACGAACGCAGAGTTCTGATTGAAGTGGAGGACTTTGGACGCGGCATTGAAGACGTCGGGCAGGCGATGCAGCCTTTTTTTACGTCGCAGCCCGATCAGGAACGGACGGGCATGGGATTTTCTCTGATGCTTTCGTTTATGGATGGCGTTCAGGTTGAATCCGCTGCAGGAAAGGGAACAAGAATCAAAATGACGAAATTGATCCAGAACGAAGATGAAGAACTCCTGTGAATTCTCCTGGGACAAAGCAAGCCTGATAATGTCCGCCAAACTGGGCGATACACATTCGATGGAGGTGGTGCTTGACGGCTGCCGCCCTCTTATATACTCTCTCGTCGGCCGAATGCACTGCGTACATTCCATGCGTGAGGAGCTTATTCAGGCAGGATATGTGGGGGTACTTCGCGCAGTCAGAAGATTCGATGCAGCATACGAAAACCGTTTCATCACGTATGCGCTTCCGTGGATTCTGGGCGAAATCCGTACAGTGCTCAGGATGAATAATCAAAACACGGCCACCATGTCGCTTGAAAATGACTATGGATACGATGGAAGAACGCTTGAGGAGTGCCTGCCTGGTAAGGAAGGTATCGATCTTGCAGGTATCGATCTTCGTATGGCGCTGGAAACGCTTTCTGATGATGAGCGAACGCTGATATGCCTTCGCTTTTTCCGGGATAAGACACAGAAGGAAACGGCTTTGCTTCTCCACAGGAGCCAGACGCAGATCAGCAGAATGGAACAAAGGATTTTAGACCGGCTCTATGACATGCTCAGATAAAAGAAAAGTGCCATAGCCATGCCTGCTCCGGCTGTGCGCAGAAGCGCAAATAAGCAGAGATTTTTCATAGAGACGCCCAGCGGGCGCAAAAACACACTGTTCTGATATAGAATGGATATTCCACTGAATCCGGAAAGAGCTGCGATGAATATGCACTTTTGAAATAGCGTGAGCGGAAGACGTGAAACAGCGTGCATACCGCCTGCAGCCTCCAGCAGTGCATGGATAAACGCACAGGCAGCCGGCGGCAAACAGGGAAGAAGCGCAGCCAGATCGGCAAGAACGCTGAATACAACAATATATCCGCCGACGGCAAGTACAGCCTGAATACTGTCTGATAGCGGATCGCCTGGTTTGTGCATCTCCTTGGAGCGCGGCGCGGTGCCTTCTGTGGAAATTGCGCCAAAGCGGAACAGCGACTGTACGCAGGCGTAAGCAAAGATTGCGCCGGCAAAATGAGAAGCCGTCAACAGCAGAGCGGCTTTCGTGCTTCTAAGCCATGCGCCGACCATTCCATTCAGAAACGCCGGGCTGATCGTCCCGGTGAGTGCGGAGAGAGCCAGAATCTTTTTACGCGGCAAAACATCCCCGTA
>JAFQOY010000201.1 GCA_017412025.1 Clostridia bacterium
TCAAAAAGATATGTGCCCATCTATCCGTCTCCTTCTGTCTTTTCACTCTGTATTCCCCGCAGCATACCTGCAATGTGTTCTTCATCCATCCGGGTAACGGTCGGCGCTGCGCCTTCTGCTCCGTTCGCTGCGCTGTCATCGCGCTTTATTATACCACAAAACAGCCGGGATGATTATGAAACCGGCGTTTTATGCTGACAGCATGTTCAGAATATGTTATAATATACCGAATGCTATCGAAATTACAGGTGATGAAACATGAGTATTGTATTGTGCGGCGCGATGGGATATCTGCTCGGAACGATCAATCCCGCCTACATCTTCGGGCGGCTGCGCGGATTCGATATCCGGGGCCGCGGCTCCGGCAACGCCGGCGCAACCAATGTCACCCTGGTCATGGGCAAGGCCGCCGGTCTGATCTGCGCGCTGCTGGATATTTTCAAATCCTTCGCCGCTTACAAGCTTGCCCGCCTGCTCTTTCCGCTGATTTCCTACGCTGGTATTCTTGCCGGCTGCGCCTGTGTGCTGGGGCATATCTTCCCGGTGTGGATGGGCTTTGCAGGCGGCAAGGGGCTGGCCTGCATCGGCGGGCTGATTCTGGGCTATGATGCCAGGCTCTTTCTCATTCTTCTCCTTTTGGAGATTCTGCTCGCGCTTCTGGTCAATTATATCTGCATCATGCCGCTGTCCATTACGCTGATCTTTCCTGTCATCCATTTCCTGCAGACAAAGGATGCAGCCGGAACGCTGATGCTCGTCTCCCTGATTCCCGTCGTCTATTACAAGCATCTGCCCAATATCCGCCGGATTTTCTCCGGGCAGGAAGCGCGGCTGAGCTGGCTGTGGAAGCCGCAGGAAGAAGAGGACCGTCTCAAGGCCCGCTTCTCCGAAACCGAATGGAAAAGAATCAGCCGCAAGGCCGATCAGAAATAAGATGCGTCCGCCGCTGCAGCAGGTGCAGCGGCGGACGTTTTATCTGGTATTCATTCTGATCAGGTTCCGCATTCTTCTCTTTATCATCTCTGAATACGCCCGCCGGCGTCTCAGCGATACATCTGCATATACGGCCCGTGCGCCTCGATGAGCTCGTCCACCATCTTCGCCATGTCGTCGATGGACAGCTCCGCGGCGGTATGCGGCTCCAGCATCACGGCGCGCAGGATATCCTCGCGCTTTCTGGTGCGCGCAGCCTCGATGGTCAGCAGCTGGGTATTGATATTGGTCATGTTCATTGCAGCCAGCACAGGCGGCAGCGCGCCCACATGCGTGGGATGCACGCCGTAGCCATCCACCAGGCAGGGCACCTCGACGCAGGCATGCTCCGGGAAATCGGAGATCAGATGGCCGCTGTTGAGCACATTGCCGCCGATGCGGATGGGGCTGTCGGTGACGACGGCCTCCATGATGTAGGAGGCATACTCGTGGCTGCGCGTATGGCTCAGCTCCTTGTCCGTCAGCAGCTTGCGGCTCATTTCCGTCCATTCCTCAATCTGGCGGATGCAGCGGCGCGGATACTCGTCCAGCGGAATGTTGAAGCGATCCACCAGTTCCGGATAGCGCTCCTTGAGATAGAAGCAGTTGTACTCCGCGTTGTGCTCGCTGGATTCCGTGCAGTAGTAGCCCAGCTTGTCGATATAGTCAAACCGCACCATATCGTCATGCTTCTCTCTGGCGTTCTTCTCCTTTGCCCTGCGGCGGATCTCCGGATACAGGTCGTTGCCTTCCCGATCCGCAATGGAAAGGAGCCAGCCCATGTGGTTGATGCCGGCGATCAGCTCCTTGCGGCCTTCCAGCTTATCCTCCATGCCAAGAGATTTGAGCAGATTCTCCGAGCAGACCTGTACACTATGACACAGGCCCACGGTTTTGACGCCCGTATAGCGCAGCATATAGCCCGTGAGCATGGCCATGGGGTTGGTGTAGTTGAGGAACAGAGCGTCCGGACAAACCTCCTGCATGTCCCGCGCAAAGTCGTCCATCACCGGAATGGTGCGCAGCGCGCGCATGATGCCGCCGACGCCAAGCGTATCGGCGATCGTCTGACAAAGGCCGTACTTCTTGGGGATCTCAAAGTCGATGATCGTGCACGGATCATAAAAGCCCACCTGAATGGCATTGACCACAAATTTCGCGCCGCGCAGCGCCTCTTTGCGGTTCTCTGCGCCCAGATATGGCTTAATCACCGCGCGGCCTTCGTTCACATTGGCGTTGATCGTCGTCAGAATACGATAGCTCTCGTCAAGGCGCTGGCCGTCGATGTCATAGAGCGCAATCTCGCATTCCCTCAGCGCCGGCGTGCACATCACATCGCCAAGCACATTGCGTGCAAAAATGGTGCTGCCCGCACCCATGAATGTGATTTTCAGCATAACGATGCCTCCTGTCGCATAATCTGTTGGCATCATTATAGCATGACTGCGCCTTTCATGCACGCTCAATTGGCAGAATCTACAAAAAACAGAATCCCGAAGCAGCTTCAGGATTCTGTCCCATATCGGTTTACTTGCCGAGCATATCCGCGTTCAGGTAGATCGCCGGACGAACGGCAATCTTGGCATTGGAAGCCGTGCCGTCCTTATTGCCGCCGCAGGTCATCACGCCGCCGCTCATGGCGACATATGCGCCGCGATAATTGGATTCCCAGCTGTGCTGGCGCAGCCACCAGTTGACATTCATGGGGCCATCCTTGGTGCGGTTATACTTGGTGCTCAGGCGCGCGCCCTGCGCAATGCAGTACGCCGTCGGCGTGCACTGGCGGTCATCATGGTTGGCAAAGAGCTTCTTCGCCTCGTCGCAGTCAATCAGCGTCACAGGATCGTCGCTGGTGTTGGCTTCCTTCCAGTTCTTCAGATCCTTGGTGATGATGCAGGCCTTTTCCTCGTCATTGAACGCAGTGTTGTAAAACTCCGTGCTCAGCCAGGTGCGCAGGGAAGCCTTCACCCAGCGGGCATAGCCGCCCTTATCGTTGTAGGGCTGGGAATCCAGCGCATACTGGCTGATCGCCAGAATCTCGTTGCCCTCAATCGCCAGCACGCGCCATTCGATCGGCTCCATGCCGTTATCCAGCACGTTATCCTGCTCATACACGCCGAAGGTGAAATAATCGCCCACCTGCAGGGCAGAGCCTTCTTCCGCCACACCGGCAGCAAGCGCAAAAACCAGCGCCAGCAGCGCCAAAGCAGCAAACGCAAGCTTCTTATTCATGAGTATCTTTCCTTTCTTCGAAACAACCGTTCTGTCTGATTGGTAAACATCAGTATATTACCATAAAGTAATAATGAATGCAAGCTGTATTTTCTGCATCCGGATGATCAAAAAGCTGACTGACTGGGGAAGCCCGGGAGAGTGGGGAAGTTGACGGGGACAAAAAGAAAACACCCGAGTCTGCACGCAGCAAACCGGGCTGACGAGCGGCTGCTCACGCGCGCTCCCGGGCGTTCGCCCATGGCTTCTCTGTGATCCGGGGAACTCGCATAGTCGCGGCTCTGCCGCTCCTTGCGATTCCCGACGCTCCGCCTGCCTTCTTCCGCCACTGGCGGCGGCAGGCTTCGGTCCCA
>JAFQOY010000202.1 GCA_017412025.1 Clostridia bacterium
ACCTGGGGCAAAAAGACGTACGACTACAAGAAGGGCGAGCTGTATTACGAAGTTGACAAAATCGACTGACTTCTGAATCCTTCGGCTTCTTTATAGGTGGATCCCCCAACCTGCAGGGCCGCCGTCATCGGATATCCGCAAGGTATTCCGGAGGCGGCAGCCCTCTCCTTGTTCCTCCCATTCCGTATAAGAGGTGACCCATGAAAAAGATCGTGATCATTCCGGATTCCTTTAAAGGTACAATGTCCAGCCGCGTTATCGGGTCCATCATCGCCGAGGAAGCCTCCTCCTGCTGGACAGATGTACAAACCGTACGCTTTGAGGTGGCCGATGGCGGCGAGGGAAGCGTCGACGCCTTCCTTTCCGCTCTGCCCGGACAAAAGATCAAGGCGTCTGTTCAGGGCCCATACGGAGAGACGATCGACAGCTTTTACGGGCTGACCGGCGATACCGCAATTGTCGAAATGGCCGCCGCCGCCGGTCTTCCTCTCGTCGGCGAAAACCGGCAGGCGGGCAAAACCAGCACATACGGCGTAGGCCAGCTGATGCATGATGCGCTTGAGCACGGTATCCGGCGGATGATCCTTGCGCTGGGCGGCAGCGCAACCAACGACGGAGGCACAGGAGCTGCTGCAGCGCTGGGCGTGCGATTCTATGATCGCTGCGGCAGGTGCTTCATTCCCGTGGGCGATACGCTTTCTCAAATCGACCGGATTGATATGTCCGGCCTTGATGCGCGCCTTGCAAACGCAGAGATCATCGCCATGTGCGATATCGATAATCCGCTTTGCGGTGAAGATGGCGCTGCCGCCGTATTTGGCCCGCAGAAGGGAGCAAGCCCCGAGCAGGTGATCTCCCTTGACGCCGGGCTTTCTCATCTGGCCGACATTATCCAACGGGACATCGGCGTCGACGTGCGGCACATTGGCGGCGCAGGCGCTGCCGGCGGCATGGGCGCAGGTGTGATGGCCTTCTTTGGCGCGACGCTTCAGCGCGGAATCGACGTCGTTCTGGACACAGTCTGCTTTGACGATGCGCTTGAAAATGCCTCGCTCGTCATCACGGGAGAAGGCAGAATTGACGGCCAAAGCGCACACGGCAAGGTGATCGCCGGAATCGCCCGCCGAGCAGCGCACCGGCATATTCCCGTGCTGGCCGTTGTCGGCGATATCGGCGAGGACGCCGAAAAAATGTATGACATCGGCGTAAGCTCCATATTCAGCATCAACCGTGTCGCCATCCCCTATCCCGAGGCAAAGCTCCGCGCGCAGCAGGATCTGCGCCGAACCGTCCGAACAGTATTTCAATTTGCCAAGTTGGCAAAACACATCGGGTAAAGCATATGCAGCTTAATGAATTGTTCACACTCGTTATCGTTTTCCTTGCCAATACCGTGGAAGCCATTACCGGCTTTGCAGGCACCATGCTGGCCATGCCGCCTGCCATGCTTCTCATTGGCGTAGATGAGGCGAAAGTGGTGCTCAACGTCGTTGCCATTCTTGTCTCCTTCCTTCTTGCCTCTCAAAACCGGGGCGACGTCAACAAAAAAGAAGCTGTCAAAATCGTGCTGCTGATGCTGCTGGGTATGGCTGCCGGTCTGTATCTTTTCGCCATTCTTCCCACAGACGTCCTGATCAAAGGATACGGCGTCCTCATCCTTCTGATTGCACTCAAGGGACTGCTGATTTCCAAAACATTTGCGCTGCCTGCATGGCTGCTTCTTCTTTCTGTGCTTGGTGCAGGCGTCATTCATGGCATGTTCCTTTCCGGCGGCTCGCTGCTGGTGATCTATGCGATCGCCGTGCTGCGCGATAAGTCCGTCATCCGTGCCACGCTTGCTCCGGTATGGCTGATTCTGAATTCTGTTTTGCTGGTTCAGGACATCGCTTTCTCCCGTTTCAATCCGCATATTCTGGTGCTGTGCGTTCTGTGTGTCCCTCCTGTGCTGTTAGCGCTGCGGCTGGGCAATGCACTGCACAGAAAAATCAATCAAACGCTGTTTACCCGCCTGACCTATGTGCTGCTGGTGATCTCCGCCTCTTCACTGCTGATATAGTCCGCCATTCTCTGTATTCAGAGCTGCGCGTTCACCCATTGATCTGTTCCGGGATGCTGTATCCCGGTTTTTTTCTTATGGCTTTTCTTTCTCCCTTGATTATCTTCTGTTTGCCATACCGTCAGATACGGAAATTGCCAATGCACCTGATCAAGGCCGACGCACAGGCACAATGGCGTATAAATAGAGACAGACTGTATCCATTTCTTGTATACATCCGATCATTTAGTAAAGGTGACTGACAATACAGAAAAATTTAGAGTGATCTGCGCAATTCTGTAGCTTTTTTCCGATGCTTGTGTTATACTGTATTCAGCCATCATATGGACTGAACCGCAAGTGTATTTTCCAAGCAACCAGAGGAGGTATTTCCCATGCAACTGACTGTCCGTCAGCCTTCTGCGGCGCTTGACGCCAAGCACTATACCACCGAGCGCCTGCGCAGCGAATACGTCATCGAGAGCATCTTCGTCGCCGATGACGCCATTCTCACCTACTCCCATTTCGACCGCATCATCGCCGGCGGCGTGATGCCGGTCAACACCGCCGTCGAGCTGGTCGGCTGCAAGGAGCTGTGCTCCGACACCTTCCTTGAGCGCCGCGAGATGGGCGTCATCAACATCGGCGGCAAGGGCTCCATCACCGTCGACGGCGTCGTATACACCCTCAAGCAGTACGACGGCCTGTACGTCGGCATGGGCGCAAAGGAAATAAAGATGGAGAGCGAGGACGCCGCCAACCCGGCGAAGTTCTACATCAACACCTGCCCCGCGCACAAGACCTACCCGAACGTTCACATCGACATCGACAAGGCCAACAAGCGCCCCCTCGGCGCGACGGAAACCTGCAACAAGCGCGTCATCAACCAGTACATCCATCCGGCCGTCATGCAGAGCTGCCAGCTGTGCATGGGCATGACCCAGCTCGCCCCGGGCAGCAACTGGAATTCCATGCCCTGCCATACGCACGAGCGCCGCATGGAGGTCTACTTCTACTTCGACCTCAAGGACAACAACATCGTCTTCCACATGATGGGCGAACCGAAGGAGACTCGCCACGTCATCCTGCACAACGAGCAGGCCGTCATCTCTCCGTCCTGGTCCATCCATACGGGCGTGGGCACCAGCAACTACACCTTCATCTGGGGTATGTGCGGCGAGAATCAGGAATTTGACGACATGGACAACATCAACCCGATCGATCTGCTGTGATCGACTGACACAGGATTTCATTCAATCAAGGAGGTTTTTCCCATGAACGATTACATGAACAGCTTCCGCCTGGACGGCAAGGTTGCCCTCGTCACCGGCGCTTCCTACGGCATCGGCTTCGCCATCGCCAAGGCGCTCGCCGCCGCCGGCGCCACCATCTGCTTCAACGACCTGAAGCAGGAGTTCGTGGACAAGGGCCTGGCCGCTTACGAGGCCGAGGGCATTAAGGCGCACGGCTATGTCTGCAACGTCTGTGACGAAGAGGGCGTGCAGGCCATGGTCAAGAGAATCGAAGAGGAAGTCGGCGTGATCGACATCCTGGTCAACAACGCCGGCATCATCAAGCGCATCCCGATGTGCGAGATGAGCGCGAGCGACTTCCGTCAGGTCATCGACGTCGACCTCAACGCGCCGTTCATCTGCTCCAAGGCCGTCATCCCGTCCATGATCAAGAAGGGCCATGGCAAGATCATCAACATCTGCTCCATGATGTCCGAGCTCGGCCGCGAGACCGTCTCCGCCTATGCGGCGGCCAAGGGCGGCCTGAAGATGCTGACCCGCAACATCTGCTCCGAGTACGGCAAGTACAACATCCAGTGCAACGGCATCGGCCCGGGCTACATCGCCACCCCGCAGACCGCGCCGCTGCGCGAAGTGCAGCCGGACGGCAGCCGTCATCCGTTTGACCAGTTCATCATCGCCAAGACGCCGGCCGAGCGCTGGGGCGAGGCGGACGATCTGGGCGGACCGGCCGTGTTCCT
>JAFQOY010000203.1 GCA_017412025.1 Clostridia bacterium
GATAGCCCGCCTCAACGAGGGTCTCAAAGCCAGCCTTCATCAGCGCGCAAACGCCGCCGCAAAGCACGGCCTGCTCGCCAAAGAGGTCGGTCTCGGTTTCCTCGCGGAAGGTGGTCTTCAGGATGCCGGCGCGCGCGCCGCCGATGCCCGCGGCATAGGCCAGCGCGGTGTCCTGCGCATGGCCGGAGGCGTCCTGATACACGGCGATCAGATCCGGCACGCCCTTGCCCTCCAGATACTGGCTACGCACGGTGTGGCCCGGGCCCTTCGGCGCGATCATCACGACGTCGATGTAATCCGGCACCTGGATGCAGCCGAAGTGGATGTTGAAGCCATGAGCGAACGCCAGGATCATGCCCGGACGCAGGTAGGGCTTGATGTCCTTGTTGTACATGGCGGCCTGCTTCTCGTCGTTGATGAGGATCATGATCATGTCGGCGACCTTGGCGGCCTCGGCAGTGGTCATGACGGTGAGGCCGGCAGCCTCCGCCTTCGCCCAGCTCTTGGAACCCTCATACAGCGCCACGATGACGTCGCAGCCGGAGTCCTTCAGGTTCAGCGCATGCGCATGGCCCTGGGAGCCATAGCCGACGATCGCGATCTTCTTGCCGTTGAGCATTTCCAGGTTGCAGTCCTGAGCATAAAACATCTGTGCCATTTTTGTTTCCTCCAATATTCTGTGCTCTCGCACATCATTTTTCAATCTATGTGACCGGTGTTGTCCGGTTCGCAATCTTTTTTATGGGGACTCCGTCCCCATACCCCTGCAAGGGATATTGATCCGGGAAACTCGCATAGTCGCGCAAGCGCTCCTTGCGATTCCCGACGCTCCGCCTGCCTGCTTCGCCCACTGGGCGCGGCAGGCTTCGGTCCCCTTGACCCTTCATCGCTTCGCTCTTGTTTAAAGAATCTATACCTAGAGCGGCATTGCCGCTCCAAGAAAAATATCTTGAAGCCGCCGCGAAGCGCAGTAGGGGTTCGGGGACAATGTCCCCGAGCGGGTCTTAGGGCGGCAGCCCTAACGTTCTCCGCTTAGTCGAAGATGTCGCTGGTCATCACGTCGTCGCCGCGCTCCAGGGCGACCATGCCCGTGCGCACAAGCTCGAGAATACCGTAATCCTCCAGTAGCTTCATCAGCGCGTCAACCTTGTCGTTGTCGCCGGTGATCTGCAGAACCATGGAGTTCTTGTTCACGTCCAGCACCTTCGCCTTGAAGATATCCACCAGACGCATCAGGCCCTCGCGCTCGCTGACGTCGGCCTTCACCTTCACCAGCAGCAGCTGCCTCTCCACGGAGTTGCGCATGCTCATCACCTGCACCTTCTGCACGCAGATGAGCTTGTAGAGCTGCTGCACCAGCTGCTCCACCTTCTGCTCGTCGCCCCGGACCACGATGGTGATGCGGGAAACCTCGGGATCCTGCGTCGTGCCCACGGCCAGGGAATCGATATTGAAGCCCCTGCGGAAGAAGAGGCCGGAAACGCGTGAAAGAACGCCCGGTTCATTGTCCACCAGAACGCCGACCGTGTAGCGCTTGATATGATCATGATTCAAATACATACCGCACCTCCGTCAGTTCAGGCAGAACGAGTCGATCGGGGAACCCGGCGCAACCATCGGCGCAACCATCTCGTCGATATCGAGCATGCACTCAATCAGGCAGGGCTTGCAGGCGGCATAGGCCTTTTCAAACGCCGCTCTGAAATCCGCAAGATTGCTCACGCGCGTGCCTTCCAGGCCGTAGGCGTCCGCCAGCTTGATGAAGTCCGGACCGCGATCCAGCGTCGTCTGGCTGTAGCGCTGGCCGAAGAACAGCGTCTGCCACTGGCGAACCATGCCCAGCGTGCCGTTGTTGAAGATGACCACAATCACCGGAATGTTGTAATAGCCGATGGTCGAAAGCTCGGTCAGATTCATGCGGAAGGAACCGTCGCCGGTGGCCAGCGCCACGGGCTTGCCTTCGGGGTCGCTCTTGGCCGCGCCCATCGCCGCGCCCAGGCCGAAGCCCATCGTGCCCAGACCGCCGCTGGAAATCAGCTGGCGCGGATGGATAAACGGGAAATGCTGCGCGGTCCACATCTGATGCTGGCCTACGTCCGTCGCCACGGTCATATTCGGGGCGATCTGCGCCATGGTCTTCAGGATCTTGCGCGGCTCAAACTTGTCGTCATTGACATAGTCCTCAATCATGCTGCGCGCCTGCTGCATCCACTGCGGATGCTGCTTCTGGGCAACGCGGCTGAGCAGCAGCTCCAGCACGGTCTTCGCGTCGCCGGTGATATGCAGCGTCGTGGAGACGTTCTTATTGATCTCCGCATGGTCGATATCAATGTGCAGCACCTTTGCATTGGGCGCAAACTTCGAAGCGTCGCCCAGCGCGCGATCCGAGAATCGAACGCCTACGGCAATGAGCAGGTCGCAGCGCTGCATGGCGATATTCGCCGCATGCGTGCCGTGCATGCCCAGCATGCCGAGCATGCGGTCACTCTGCGCGCTCGCCGCGCCAAGACCCATGAGCGTAGAAACAACCGGCGCGTCCACACGGCCCGCCAGCGCCATGAGCTCCTTCTGCGCGCCGGAAAGCGTCACACCGCCGCCGCAATAAATCAGCGGCCTGTGCGCCTCGGCAATGAGCTGCGCAGCCTTTTCCAGCCTCGGCTCCGCCTTGAGCTTGTACTGCTCCAGCGCCTCGCCCTCCGGGCGAAGCTGGGAAAGCGGCTTTTTCTTGCTCAGGCGCGGAATCAGCGCCTCTCCGCTCAGCGGCACATATTCCGTCTCCGCCAGCTGCACATCCTTGGGGATATCGATGAGCACCGGACCCGGACGGCCGGTGGAGGCAATGTAAAACGCCTCGCGGATGGTATCGGCCAGGCGATCCACATTGGTAACCAGATAATTGTGCTTGGTGATGGGCATCGTCATGCCGGAAATGTCCGCCTCCTGGAAGGAGTCGGTGCCCATCAGGCTCTGGGGCACGTTGCCGGTGACAAAGACCACCGGAGTCGAGTCCATATAGGCGGTGGCGATCGCCGTCACCAGGTTCGTGGCGCCGGGGCCGCTGGTGGCGATGCACACGCCGGTCTTGCCGCTGGCGCGGGCATAGCCGTCCGCCGCATGGCCGGCATGCTGCTCATGCGCGGTCAGGACATGATTGATTCTGTCCATGCGCTTGTACAGCTCGTCGTAAATCGGAAGCACGGCGCCGCCCGGAAAGCCGAACACCGTACCCACTTCCTGTTCGATCAGACATTCGATCAGGATTGCCGCTCCGTTGAGTTTCATCCTTGAATCCGCTCCTCTGCGAATAATGTTTCTTCATTCTGAAAAAACAGCCTTTCTCCCTCGTTTAGGGCGAAAGGCTGTTTCGCGGTACCACCTAAATTCCGTGCCTGCGCACGCTCGTCGGGCACAGCCGCACGGCGGCATGCCCCTGCCCCTGTAACGCTGGGCCTGCGTCCGGCTTACTGCATCGCTGTTCAGCCGGAGGCTCCGAGGCGACCAGCCCGCGCTTTGTCGCAGGAGCCTTCCACCATCGCTCCCTCGCTTGGCGCATCCCCGCGGGCACTTCCTCTTCATCGCTTGAAAATATGTGCACC
>JAFQOY010000204.1 GCA_017412025.1 Clostridia bacterium
CCGATATCCACCTGCAGGCTGGCGCTGCCGTCTGGTTTGTCTGTTTATGGACGGTTTGCCTCCCGCTGCCTCATTGCGCCTGCTGCAGTCTGAATATGGATCATGTCGAAACAGAAATTACCGCATAAAAGCGCAGAATTTGATGTGCATTCGGCGTTGGATATAGTATAATGAAAGCATAAGGGGAAGATCAGAAAAGGAGCTGTTTTGCATGCTGCCGGGCGGCGCGTGCCGGCGGAATGGCTGATAGATCCCTTCACGGACAGACGTGCAAAAATGAATGACAGAAACAGGAGGTCATGTATATGAATCTTGTGCTGCTTACGGCGCTGGGCGTCGGCGGTGCGACGATATTTGGTTCCTTCATCGGCTTTGCCTTCAAGAGCCTGTCCCACAGGTTTTCGGATATTGTGCTTTCCTTTGCCGCCGGCGTGATGCTTGCCGCCGCTGTGCTGGGATTGATCATGCCGTCCCTTGAGTACGGCGGACAGTACGGCCTGCTCTATACCATCCCCGGCATCTTCGTCGGCGCGCTGTGCCTCAACCTGATTGACAAGATCGTGCCCCATCTGCACAAGCTGGTCGGTCCGGACATTGAGGAGCACCGCAACCACAACCTGAGCAAGGTGCTGCTGTTTGTGACTGCCATCGCCATTCACAACCTGCCCGAGGGCATTGCGGCAGGCGTGGGCTTTGGCTCGGGCAACACGTCCCAGGCGCTGCTGATTGCAGGCGGCATTGCCCTGCAGAACATTCCGGAGGGCATGGTCATCATCGGGCCGATGCTCGCCGCAGGCGTGAGCCCGAAGCGCACGTTTATCTGCGCGATGATCACCGGCCTTGTCGAGGTGCTCGGCACGCTGATCGGTTATCTCGCCGTCAGCGTCGCATCCTCAATTCTCCCGTTCGCCCTCGCGTTTGCCGGCGGCACGATGCTTTACGTCATCAGCGACGAGATGATCCCGGAGACGCATGCGCACGGCAGCGAGCGCGGCGCGACGTATGCGCTGCTGGTGGGTTTCTGCATCATGCTGATTTCCGATGTGCTGCTGGGATAAGCGAAAAGAAGAATAAGCAAATCCCATCCGGTTTGCCTGTACTGAAACGTGTATCAGTCTGCCGGATGGGATTTTTGATATTCAGCTCCATTACGTCTCCGGCACCAGATACTCCGCCGAAATATACTTTCCGCCGGTATACTGCGCCCAGCGGCTGCCGTCCGCGGCGTAGCGCCATGCGGTCACATGCACGGTGCGGCCCGGCTTAATGAAGCCCGCCGCCGCGCCGCCGGGCGACTTGCGCACGCGCACGCGCCCATTGGCTTCCACACGGTAGTCGCGGTCTTCAGCGATTTCATAGAATTTGACGGAGACGTAGGCTGTCCGTCCGTCGAACGTCGTCTTGAAGAATCCGTTTTCAATTTCTGCAGGATCGGCGTGGATGACGTCGCCGTGGTGCATCACGCCCCAGATAGCGGCGGAGGATGACGCCTGATTGCGCACGTTGACGTACTGACCGTCCGGCACGATGCAGGTCAGCGTGAGCGCGGATGCGCCTGCCGCTGAAAGAGAGAGCAGAAAGACAAGAAAAAGAAGGGATATCAGTCTGTGTCTGGGCACGGCTTGTCCGGTGTATTTCATGATGGTACCTCCTTGCGCTGCGCGGCGTATTGGTACATCATATTATTCCGGCAGCTGCAATATGTGTCGCATGCCCATGGGTTGTTTTGCGGAAAAAACGCTGCTTCTGGCGGATGCGGACGAAATGCTGCGAATGCACCCGAAGCCCTTGCAATTCGCCCTTTTCGGGAGGGCTGATTTATCGTATAATGAGGATAGCAATCGTATTGGGTCTGTTCATACGGGAAGGAGCGATATCCGGATGAACCAAAGAATGGAATTTCTCAGGCAGTTTCAGTGGGAAAAACGGCATCATGCTGCGCGTATCACGCTTGACGCGGACATGCCCCTGCCCTACAGGGACGCATCCCTGCCGGACGCCATGCGCACGGCGCTGCGTCTGAAGCTTGCCCTTGAGATGGAGACGCCGTATCTGTTTGACGGCGAGATCATCGCCTTCACGCGCACGGCGCCGAATCTGCCGTTTCTCTTTGACGACGCGCAGTGGAAATCCATATGCGGCGCGCATTTCATCCATGAGATGGGCAATGTCAGCAACCTCTCGCCCGATTATGAGAAGGTGATCGCCTCGGGTCTGCTGGCTGTGCGCGACAGGCTGGGCGGCAGCACGGAGCACGAGGCGATGCGCATATCCATCGACGCGGTGCTCGGTCTTACTGCGCGCTATGCGCAGGCCGCGCGGGAGAGCGGAGACGATGCGCTGGCGGACGTGCTTGTGCGCGTGCCGGCATACGGCGCGCGGACGCTGCGCGAGGCGCTGCAGTCGCTGCGCATCCTGCACTATGCCATGTGGTGCGAGGGTGATTATCACAATACCCTCGGCCGGTTTGACCAGTACATGATGCCCTACCTGCAGTCCGATCTCGATGCGGGGAGGGAGACGCAGGAGAGCGCGTTTGATCTCGTTTGCGCTTTTTTCCTCGCCTGCAACCGCGACAGCGATCTGTATCCCGGCATGCAGCAGGGAGACAACGGGCAGAGCATCGTGCTGGGCGGCATGACGAAGGACGGACGCGACGGCTTTAACCTGCTGTCAAAGATGTGCCTGGAGGCCAGCGCGCAGCTCAGGCTGATCGACCCGAAGATCAACCTGCGCGTGAACAGAGACACGCCGCTGGAGGTCTACGAGCTGGGCACGCGGCTGACAAAGCTGGGTCTCGGCTTTCCGCAGTATGAAAACGACGACGTTGCGATCCCCGGCCTGATGGCGCTTGGCTATGAGGAGGAGGACGCGCGCAATTATGCCATGGCGGCCTGCTGGGAGTTTATCATCCCCGGCAGAGGCATGGAGATTCCCAACATCGGCGCGCTGCCCTTTGCCAACGCGGTGGACGGCGTGATCCGCAGAAGCCTTCCCGCATGCGGAAATATGGACGACTTCAAAGCGAAAATCCGGGAAGACATCTTCGCACGCGTTGAAAAAACGCTTTCAGAGCGAAAAAACCTTTACGTGATTCCTTCGCCCTTCCTCTCGCTCTTCTTTGACGGCTGCGTGGAGCAGGCGCGGGATATTTCCCTCGGCTGCCGCTACAACAACTGGGGGCTGCACGGCACGGGCCTTGCGGCGGCGGCGGACATGATGGCGGCGGTTGAGCAGGCTGTCTTTGGCGGCGAACTGAGCGCAGAGGCGCTGCTTGACGCGATGGAAAAGAACTTTGAGGGCTGCAGCGAATTGCGCGCAAGGCTGAAAAACGACTGCCCGAAGATGGGCAACGACGACGACCGGGCGGACGGCATGGCCTGCTGGCTGCTTGATACGTTTGCCGACGCGGTGAAAGGGCACGTGAACGAGCGCGGCGGCATTGTCCGCGCGGGCACGGGCTCGGCGATGTACTATATCTTCCATGCCAATGAGCTGGGCGCGACGGCGGACGGACGGGAGGCAGGCGTGCCGCTGCCGGCGAACTATGCGCCCTCGCTGGGCATTCGCCTGTCCGGCCCGGTATCGCTGATCAAGTCGTTTACCAAGCCGGATCTGTCAAGGGTCATCAACGGCGGGCCGCTGACGATCGAGTTTTCCGACAGCGTCTTTACGCAGGCGGAGTCGATCACCAAGGTCGCGCAGCTGGTAAGGCTGTTTGTGCTGCGCGGCGGCCATCAGCTGCAGCTCAACACCGTAAACCGCGACCGCCTGCTTGACGCGCAGCGGCATCCGGAGAATTACCGCAATCTCATTGTCCGCGTCTGGGGCTGGAGCGGATACTTTGTGGAGCTTGACAAGTGCTATCAGGATCACATCATCAGGCGTGCGGAGCTGAATCTATGAGCGATACGGGCGTCGTGTTTGACATCAAGGAATTTGCCGTCTTTGACGGGCCGGGCATCCGCACGACCGTCTTTATGAAGGGCTGCCCGCTGCGCTGCCAGTGGTGCCATAATCCGGAGGGGCTGTTCGCTGCGCCGCAGCTGATGGTCAGCCGCGCGGCCTGCACGCAGTGCGGCGCATGCGCGCGCGTGTGCGAAAACCCGGACGGGTGCACGGCCTGCGGCGCATGTGTGAGCGCCTGCCGCGCGGGTCTTCGCAGGATTGCCGGGGAGAGATGGACGGCGGACGCGCTGGCTGCGCGGCTGATGAAGGATGCGGACGTATACGCCATGTCCGGCGGCGGCGTCACGTTTTCTGGCGGAGAGCCGCTGATGCAGTGGAGATTTGTGTCTCAGGTGATCGACAGGCTGCCCGGCGTACACACGGCGATTGAGACCAGCGGCTATGCGCCCGACAATGTGTTTGAGAATGCGATGGCGCGCGTGAATCTTGTGATGATGGACTACAAGGTTACGGATGAGGAGGATCATCTGCGCTATACGGGCGTCAGCCGGGAGCGGATTCTCCGCCATGCGCGGATGCTGGCGCAGGGGGATACGCCGTTCATCCTGCGCATGCCCATCATTCCGGGCGTCAACGACAATCAGGCGCACTTTGCTGCTGCGGCGGAGCTTGTGCGCGGCGCGAAGGCGCTTGTGCGCATCGACGTGCTGCCCTACCAGCGCGCAGCAGGCGCAAAATATGAGATGGTTGGCCTGACCTACAGGGCGGACTTTGAGGAGGAACGCCCGCCGAAGTTCTTTACAGAGGTATTTGATCAGGCCGGAATTCCGTATCAGGTATTCCGGTGAAGAGATGATTGTGATAAGGAGGAATATCCGATGACCAATGTTGCGATTATGGGCTGCGGCAAGATTGCCTATTCCATGGCGAAAACGCTGCGCATGATGCGCGATCAGGGCGAAGCGGTGCGCCTGTATGCGGCGGCTTCGCGCGATCTGGCGAAGGCCGAGGCCTTTGCCGCATCCGAAGGATTTGAAAAGGCGTACGGCTCCTATGAAGAGCTGGTGCGCGATGACAGCGTGGACCTGGTCTACATCGCCACGCCGCATTCCCATCACGGCGAGCACATGAAGCTGTGCATCGAGCACGGCAGAGCCGTCCTGTGCGAGAAGGCGTTCACCGCCAATGCGGCGCAGGCAAAAGAGGCGGTTGCGCTGGCGAAGGAAAAGAACGTGCTGGTGGCCGAGGCGATCTGGACGCGCTATATGCCTTCCAGGAAGATCATTGCCGATATCCTCGCGGCGGGCACGCTGGGTGAAATCAAGCTGCTGACGGCCAATCTGCACTACGACATCATCGATATCCGCCGCATTCATGAGCCGGCGCTGGCGGGCGGCGCGCTGCTGGACGTGGGCGTGTATCCGCTCAACTTTGCCTCGATGTTCTTCGGCAACGACTTTGTCCGCATGGACTCGATCGTGAAGATGATGGATACGGGCGTTGACGAGCAGGAGACGTTCAGCCTGTTCTACGCCGACGGACGCGTGGCCAACCTCTCCGCAGGCACGACCTGCCGCAGCGACAGAATCTGCATGATCAGCGGCAGGATGGCTATCTGACGGTGGACAATGTGAACAATCCGCAGAAGATCACGCTCTACCTGACGAAGGAGGACCATGCGGTTGCGCACGACATTCCCGTTCCGCCGCAGCTGACGGGCTATGAGTATCAGGTGCGCGCCTGCATGAAGGCGCTTGAGGAAGGCGCTATCGAGTGCCCGGAAATGCCGCACAGCGAGAGCGTCCGCATCATGGAGATCTGCGACGAATTGCGCGCGCAGTGGGGTCTTTGCTATCCGTTCGAATAAGCGAATATGCAACAGCGCCCGGGCCAGACGACCCGGGGGCTCAGACCGTCAACAAAGTATTGTTGACGGTCTGTCGCTGCAAGTCTGCTAACGCATACTTGCAGCGGATAAAACATCATTTTCTTGTACGCTGCGCGTACGGCCAGAAAATGATATAGGAAGCGGCTTGCAGCCGCTC
>JAFQOY010000205.1 GCA_017412025.1 Clostridia bacterium
GAATGCCCGGCGCATGCTCGCTGACGCCCAGAATGCTCAGCTTCTGCTGCGCTGCTGCCTGCGCCATTTCCCGGATGGTGCCATACGCATGCCCGCTGGCGATGGTATGGGTGTGAAGATCTGCAATAAGTTTCATTCTAATCCTTCCTTATGCATGCTGTATGTCCGTCGTTATGCTGTATATCCGTCTTTCTTTCCGCTCATCTTCTGATTGATCGCCTGGCCAAACGGCGTGGCGGCCACGCCGCCCATACCCGTCTCGCGCAGGGAAACGTCCATCTTGTCGCCGACTTCCTTCATCGCCATGATCACCTCGTCCGGCGGCACGGCGGAACGGATTCCCGCCAGCGCGATATCCGCGCTTGTCATCGCAATGACGGCGCCCGCCGCATTGCGCTTGACGCAGGGCACCTCGACGAGCCCGGCGACCGGATCGCATACAAGACCCAGCAGGCTCTTGATGGCGATGGCTGCGGCATGGCACACGGCGGCCGCATCCCCGCCCGCCAGATAGCACAGCGCCGCCGCGCCCATGGCGCTCGCCGTGCCGATCTCCGCCTGGCAGCCGCCGGCAGCGCCGGCAATGGACGCCTTTGCCGCGATGACCTGACCGACAGCGCCCGCAACATACAGCGCGCGTACCATGGCCTCGTCGCTCAGGTTTTCCCTCTGCTGGTAGGGCAGCAGCACCGCCGGCAGCACGCCGCAGCTGCCCGCCGTCGGCGCAGCGACGATGCACTTCATGCATGCGTTGCTCTCGCCCATCTCCAGCGCCTGCGCGATCACGTTGCCGATATACGATCCGCAAACGGTTTTATTTTCCGCGACGTAATGGCGCATCTTTGCGCCGTCTCCGCCGACCATACCGCTGCTCGAGCGCAATTTCGGATCATAGCTCTCCTTTGCCCGGCAGATGGCATGATAGAGCGAAAGCATCTTCTCAAAAGACTGCTCCTTCGTCACCCCGCGCTCCACGCAGTCGCTGTAGAGGATCACATCGTACAGATCCTGATATTTTCCCGCTTCCATCAGGAAAGCGAGCGATTCAATGCCCATACTTTACCCCGCTTTCTTCGCGCTGACGAATATGACGTTGCTGATGCCGCTGATGCTGTTCAGATAGTCGATGCCGTCCTGCGGCACCTCTTTGTCCGTCTCGATGATCATCACGGCGTTTCCTCCGGGATAATCGCGATACAGGTGCAGCGTAGCGATGTTCACGCCCTTTTTCGCCAGCATGTCCGTCACGTCGCGCACATGGCCGGGCTGATCCCTGTTCTGCACGATCAGCGTGGGCAGATCGCCGGAAAAGCTGACGCGCAGGCCGTTCATCTCCACCACCGCAATGCGCCCGCCGCCCAGCGAAGAGGCGACGACGCAGAGCTTTTTTCCGCTGTGCGCCGTCAGCGTCAGCCGCGCCGTATTGGGATGCTCCCCGGGGATATTGACGTTTGAAAAGACGAACTCCATCTCCTCTTCCCTGGCCGCGTCAAAGCTGACGGCGATGCGCTCGTCATCCGTCTGCATGCCCAGCAGCCCTGCGACAAGCGCCCTGTCCGTTCCGTGCCCCTTTCCTGTGGCGGCAAAGGAACCGGAAAGCGCAATATCCGCATGCGCGGGCGTTCCTTCATCAAGCAGCCTGCGCGCCATCCTGCCGATGCGCACCGCGCCCGCCGTATGCGAAGAGCTTGGCCCGACCATCACGGGGCCGAGAATGTCAAACAGATTCATATCCAATCCTCCCTGAACGGAGCATGTTATTTCCCGTTCATCATACCAGAAATCCGGCTCCGATTCAACCGAAGCATGCCCTCATGACGATGCCGTGATTCCGGTTTTTTCTCAAAATCTGCCGGACTTTGATTTACCACTATGAAAATGCGCCGTTATGCTGTACAATATAGCAGATGTACATACAGCAGGAACAGGATGTGAATCATGTTTTGTCTATCCGGCGGAAACTGCCGCCACCTCATCGTATTTGATCTGGAATGGAACCAGAGCAGCTATAATCCCAACCACCGCATGCCGCATGAGATCATCGAGATCGGCGCATGCCGCGTAAACAGGTATTATCAGGTTGTGGATACCTTCAGCGCGATCATCCGCCCCAGGGTATACAAAAAGCTGGACAAGCACATCAAGAAGGTCACGGGCATCACCGAAGAGGAGCTGAGCACAGGCGGAACCTTCAGCGATGTATTCGGCGATTTTATCGCCTGGTGCGGCGACGATGCGCAGCTGGTCACCTGGGGTCGTGACGATTTTCCCGTTCTCCGGCGCAACGCCGCCTTCTTCCAGTGCACCATGCCCTTTGATCCCCCTGTCGACGCGCAGCTGGTCTTTGGCTTTGCCTGCCTTGGCAATATGCACCAGCAGATGAATCTGCACATGGCCCTTGAACACCAGCAGATTGAAATCGAGGTGCCGGCGCACAGGGCCGTATACGACGCGCAGTGCACCGCAGCGATGCTTTCCTCCATCGATGAAGCCGTCTTATCGCTTGATGCATCCAGGCGCAGTCAGCTTGACGCCGCAGTGCAGAAGGAAAAGCGCGTCGCCTCCTCCATGCTTCGCTCCCAGCCGACCCGCTATACCTATCAGACCGACGCGCTGTGCGACGATTCGCTGATGAACGTCGCGTGCCCCGGCTGCGGAATGCGCACGGCGTTTGACACGCCGTGGTTTGACAGCGGCAGGGAAAAATACCTCGCCATCGCACACTGCCCCGCGCACGGCTTTGCTTACGGACAGATGCACTTCAAGCGCGCGCCGTCCGGCCTGCTGATCATGCATCAGCGCGTATACGCCGCCAGCGAAGAGGAGGTCAAAAGCGTGCGCGAGCAGCACAGGCTCTATCTGCTCACTCCGCCGCGCAAGCGCCATCACCGCCTGAACATGGAGGACGCTCTGAAGAAAACAGATTCTCCGTCCGGCAGACGTTCGGACTGATGACGCGTCCTTCAAAAATCGATCCTTTCCGACGCTCTTCCGCCTGATTATTTCAAAAAATCTGTAATAATCAGAGGATCATACAAATCCAGTTTTAAAACGCACAGTATATATCATGATATCGTTTTTCCTTACACGAAAAAAGCGCCGGGTTTCCGACGCTTTTATATTTTATTCTCCCTGAAGCAATCAGCCTAGCCCCAGATGATTCTCAATCCGGGAAATCCTCAGCGCAAGAGACTCGTCCGCCGATTCGCTGATGGTTGCGGTTTTTTTCACATCCGTACGCGCCAGAAGATAATCGCAGGAGACCTCCAGCGTATCGGAAAGCAGGCAAAGCGTCTCAAGGCTGGGCTGACGCAGTCCTCTTTCATAAAGACCCACCGTATTGAGACTCTTTCCGATGATATCCGCCAGCGCCTGCTGACTCATATGCTTAGCTGTGCGGGCTGCTTTCAGGCGTTCACCAAACTTGACCATACCAAGACCTCCCAATGCGGCATGTATGCCTCTTCTTTCAATTTCAACCGATATCTTTAGTATACGTTTGAATTGCGGATAGTCTACTGACAAAAGTAATGTATTTTTCCAACTTTCACACTATTTTATTCTTTTTTAATCGTTTTCGACGCAATATTTTTCCCTTTCCACCCATTTTTCTGTATTTGTTTTCTCTGTTTTTCCCCCTTTTGTTCCCATGCGCAAAAGTGATATAATAGACCTGCAAAAACAGTACGATTTCATAATTCAAATTATATCCATTCATCATCGATTCAGACTGGAGATTCAGCCATGAAAAACACTGCTTTCTCCCGCAAAGAAGAAAACCTTACCTTCAGGGCGCTGTATCTGCTGGCCATACTCTTCGTTGTAGACGGCCATACCACGCTGTCGGATATGTTTGACCTGGGGCATCTGTTCCGCTATTATTCCTTCCATCTGATGCTCTTTGCGTTTGGCTCCGGCTATTTCTTTTCTTCAAGCGGTTCCCTTTTCTCCGATATCGCCTCAAGAGCGAAAAAGCTGCTCATCCCGCTCTACGTCTTTAACGCCGTATACGGCGTCCTCGCCTTCCTGCTCAGACGCATCGGCGGCTTTGAAATGGGCGCTCCCCTCTCTCTTTATACCCTTCTTGCAGCGCCGCTGACGGATGGGCAGCATTTTGTCTACAACCTGGGTTCGTGGTTTCTCTTTCCGCTCTTTCTCTGCCAGGTGATCTACAGCCTTGCCCGAAGAGCTGCCCCGCTGTGGAAGGACAGGGAAATCATCACGTTTGTCCTATGTCTCATTCCCGGCGTGCTGGCGGTCAATCTCTGCCATGAAGGCAGCCATCAGACCGTGCCGCTGTTCCTGCTGCGCGCGCTGATCCTTTTGCCCGGCTATGCCGGCGGCCAGCTCTATCGCCGCGCGCTTGAAAAGCACGATCATCTGCCGACCGTTCCCTATCTGCTCGCTATCGTCATTGCGCGCGCGCTGCTTTGCATGCGCTATGAGAATCTGGCTTATCTGCTCTCCGACTGCTCCTATTTCCCCTGCGGCGCATTCGGCGTATATGCGGGCGGAGCGCTGGCCATCGCCTTCTTCCTGCGTATCGCCCGGCTGATTGCGCCGTATGTCGGAAAAAGCCGACTGGCGCTCTACGCCAGCAGGCATACCTTTGACATCATGATGCATCATTTCATGGGCTTCTTTGCCGTCAACTGCGTATTCCTTGTCATGCACATGCTCGGCGTCGGCGCGGCGGATTTTTCTGTCCGCTCCTTCCGGACGCAGATTGATTACAATTATGCGCCATCGGGCATGCCGGAAATGAACGTGCTGTATCTGCTGTCAGGCATGCTGCTTCCGCTTGCCGCCGCCTTTGTATCCGACCGGATCAAATCCGCCTTCAGAAAATAAGTCCATATCAAAAGCCCGGCAGACGCCGGGCTTTATACTATCCTCAGATCAGAATGTGCCTGAATGTTCAGTAGTTTTTTTGTCCTGTTCAAGGTATGAATCCTCTTCTACACCGATCACATGCAAAACGCCCTGATCCACTGTAAACCGCACATTCTTTCCCGCATATCTCACACCGTACACGCGCTGCGGATCGTTCTGATAAGACGGTCTTGGATCCTCCCTGAGAATGCCAAGGAGCGCTTCCCGTTTGTCTGTGTCGATCCTTTCAAGCAGCTGATCGTCAAAATCTACCTCAAGCGCATAGCCCGCCTTTTCCGAGCCGAATCCGCCGCTCGCCTCGGGATGGCTGTCCACATACGGCAGATAGGGCTTGATATCGTAAATCGGCGTGCCGTCGAGCAGATCCGCTCCGCCGACTATAAGCGCAGGACCGTCCGGCGTGTGCCATTCCA
>JAFQOY010000031.1 GCA_017412025.1 Clostridia bacterium
ATTGCCCAGGCCCGGCAGCATCAGCGGCAGGGTCACGGTGGTGAATACCTTCATCCGGCCCGCGCCCATGTTGCGCGCGGCCTCCTCCATCGAGGGATCGATGTTTTTAAGCAGGCCCTTGAGCATCATGTAGCACACCGGGAAGAACGTGAGGATCTGCACGATGGCGATGCCGCCCAGGCCGTACACGTCGCTGTCGTAGATGCCCAGCAGCTTGCGCGTGATCAGGCCGCCGCGGCCAAAGAGCAGGATCATCGACAGCGAGAGCACGAACGGCGGCGAGACGACTGGCAGCGTCGATACCACGTCAAACATCCGCCTGGTCAGCCTGGACCGCACGTCCACGTAGCAGTCCACATACGCAAAGAGCAGGCCGATGAGCACCGCGCCGAAGCTGGTGATCATGCCCAGGCGCAGGGTGTTGAAAAATGCGGTGTTGAACGTGTAGTCCTTGAAGATCCTCGGGAAGGCCGAAAGCGTCACATAGCTCTCGCGGATCTTCACGTATACGTTGTCTTCCTTGATTTCGTCGCCTTCCTTGTATACGCGGCCGTTCTTGGCGAACAGGTATCCGTAGGCGGAGTCCAGCTCCTCAAGGCTGATCGCCGCCTCATTGCCCCTGCGGTCAAGCACCGTCACAGCGCCGTCTTTGACGTTTGCCTTCGCCTGCCCGGAGAGCACCTCCCCGAGCGGCACGAGGTTGTCATTGCGTACATACACGCTGTCCAGCAGCAGCATGGCCAGCGGATAGAGGATAAACAGCGCGAGCAGGACGGTCAGCAGCGTGATGGTGATCACCATCACCGGATCGGCAAAGAATTTTTTGCGCTCCAGCGCCGCGCTCTGGCGTGATTTCATCGGGCGTTCACCCCTTTGGTCATTTTGTTGATGTCGATCCCGTGCGCCTCGCGCACCGAATCCCTTGTGCTGCGGGATTCGCCCGAAGCACTCCTTCCACCATCCTTCGGATGGTCCTGCCCTCGACTAACGTCTCGGCGCTTCATTCAGCCTGTATCCGCCACTGGCGGCGGCTGAACTGCGCGCCCATCATGAGGGAGGCGTCAAAGCTTCTTTTCAGAGTTTGTCCCTCTTATCTCTGATAAGTCTCGTTGAGGGCTCCCTCTTGAGGGAGCTGGCTGCCGAAGGCAGACTGAGGGAGTGCTCCGGTCGCATTCCTCACCGGTTCAAAAAAGGGATGGGGCTTACCCCCATCCCCTTCGGATCACGTTTCTGCTTGTGCAGTCTCAAGCCCGCTGCTTACTCGGTCTTGAAGCGGCTGTCTGCAGCGTCGCCCAGCGCATTGAAGTAGTCCTGCACGTACTGGGTGGTGTTGTTCTTCGCGTCCTCGAAGTCATAGTCGATGACGTTGTTGGGATCAAGGCCGAACGGCTCGACAGCGGACGGCTGCTTGGCGCTGTTGATGACCAGGAACTGATAGCTCTCCGCGTCGTCAGCCAGCTCCACGCACTCCGGAGAGAGCGCGTACTCGATCCACAGCTTCGCGGCGTTCTCATGCACGCAGCCGTCGAAGATGGCGGTGGCGCCGATCTCAAAGGAAGTGCCCTCCTCCGGGATCACCAGCGCGATGTTGTCGTAGCCGGAGAGGATCTGCGCGATGCCGTCATGCAGGAAGCCGATGCCGATGACGCACTCGCCGATGCCGACCTTCTTGGACGGGCCGGAGCCGGACTTGGTGTACTGCTGAACGTTCTTGTCCAGCTCAACGAAGTACTTCATCGCCTCGTCGTGGCCCTTGAGCTGCACCATGGTGTTGATGATCAGCTTCGCGGTGCCGGCGGTGTTCGGGTTGGACATCCAGACCAGATCCTTGTATTCCGGCTTGAGCAGGTCGTCCCAGCCCTTGGGCGCTTCAAGGCCCAGGCGGGTCAGCTCTTCGGTGTTGACCATGAAGCCGAGGATGCCCTTGTAGATGCCGTACCAGTAGCCGTCGGCGTCGCGGTACATCGGGCCCGCCAGATCGGCGGCGTTCTTCGCTTCATACGCCATCAGCAGGCCGGCCTTGGCGCTCTCGTTGTACGGGTCGGTCGTGCCGCCGAACCAGACGTCGCCGGACGGGTTGCCCGCTTCTTCGGTGATCTTCGCCTGCACCTCGCCGGTGGACAGACGCTGATAGTACACCTTGATGCCGTACAGCTCTTCAAAGTGCTTGGCAGCGGCGGCCAGATACGGCTCCTCGCAGGAGCCATAGACGACCAGCTCGCCCTCTTCCTTGGCGGCCTTGATCAGTTCCGGGTCGATTTCGGCGCACGCGCACGCAAAGGTCAGCGTGAGCAGGGCGGCGAGCAGGAGCGCGAACAGTTTCTTCATAACCATTTCTCCTTTTCGTTTTTTGCGCATAAACTGTCGTTCGTTTATGCAAGGCTGACAGCCTTATTCTGGTTTTTATTATAAATGTTGCCCGATGCGCCTGTCAACCAAAAGATGTGTAAAATCATGCGCAAGGAGCAATTCTGCGCGTGCAGGCGAACACTCCCGCAGTCTGTCTGCGGCAGACTGCCCCCTCAGGATGGGAACCAACCGCAGAATCGCGGACGGAGCAGGCTTAAAGTCCTGCCCCGCTGACACAAAAAACGGCGGGCTGAGTCCGCCCGCCCTACGGTGATGCGCACGCTCTGCTTTCATCCCCGTTTCCTGGTTCTGTTCGAGACACCGCAGCCGAGCGTCGCCCAGCGGAGCAATAAGCCTCCCTCTTGAGGCACCGCAGCCGAGCACGCCCTGTGGGCGAAGCAGCGAGGCGGAGCGTGGGGAATCGCAAGGAGTACCCATCGGGTACGACTATGCGAGTTCCCCGGAACGGTGGATCGCCGCAG
>JAFQOY010000206.1 GCA_017412025.1 Clostridia bacterium
GGATTACTGCGATGCTATCGACTCAGTGCAGCAGGCTATGAACAGCTATGACCCTGCGGTGATTGGCTATTCTTGGAATGACAGCAATCCCCGTATTCAGCTGGAACCCCGTGGCACTCGAGGTTATATTGAAATGCGAGCTATCAAAAGCCACGCATAAATAATGAAAACCGTTGCAATTCTCATCCCCATAAAGGATGGATGTTGCAGCGGTTTTATGTTTATTCAATGAAATGGTTTGCCGCATAATAGAGCAAAATCATAGCTACGCTGAAAATCAATCCACCAAATATATCGGAAAACCAATGCACACCGCAAACCAGTCGCCCGATTACCATAAATGCCGTAAACTTAACTCCTGAATAAAGAGCCAAATTCGACAAGCTGCAGACCCGTAAAGTGAAGTATACCCCATGTCAAGGACAATTTTAGGGGTGCAAAATGCACCCGCTTTTCTCAACCGGGTGCAACCGTCCCTTGTATCATAATCAACCGGATTAGCCATAACATAACGCTGATTTGGATACCAAGTCAGCGTTTCTTTTGTTTTAAACTAGCATATTTTAAAGGGTTTCCAGTGCAGGCGCTGCTCCTGCGTGCGCAGGAAACCCTTTTTCATATCCCAAATACGTGAATCGTGGGGCGCGGCGTCGTTTGTCGGCCTGTCAGCCGCTTTAAGAATTGAAATCGCTTAAACGTACCGGCATATCATTTGCTGATTCGGGGGAGTGTGTGTGAAAGAAGGTTTATGCTTTTCAATGGCATTTTGAATGCCATGCAATTTCACCGTTGACGATGGTCATAGATACAGAGGAGGCGATTTCCAGCGGATTGCCGCTATACAGAACGATATCGGCGTCCTTGCCTTCCTTCAGGCTGCCCAGGCGATGATCGACGCGGCAAATGCGGGCGGCGTCTATGGTGATTGCCCGCAGCGCGCCCCATTCTCCCATGCCTTCTTTTGCAGCGAGACCAGCGCACAGGGGGAGATACTGGATGCGCGATACGGGATGATCTGTTGTCAGCGCGACCGGTACGCCCACTTTTTGAAGAATGCCCGGCGTCTTGAAATCAGAAAGACTTACTTCATCCTTGCTTCGGGAGGCCAGGGAAGGCCCCACGATGGCAGGATAGCCGCTTTTTGCGATCTTGTTGGCGATCAGGTGTCCCTCCGTGCAGTGATCCAGCGTAAGGCCGAGGCCAAACTCTCTGGCAATGCGCATGGCGGTGAAGATATCGTCCGCGCGGTGAACGTGCGCTTTGAGCGGAATCCTTCCCTCAAACAGGTCGCGATAACACTCAAAGGCAAAGGAAGGCTGTCCGCTGCTGCCTGCGTCAAAGTATTGCCTGGCCTTGTGCAGCTCCTCGCGAATCAATGAAGCGACGCCCATGCGTGTAGACGGCATGTTGCCGTTCATGCCATAACAGCTCATGGGGTTCTCGCCAAAGGCCAGCTTGATTGCAGAAGGGGAAAGGACAACCATTTCATCTATACACCGGCCATGTGTTTTCAGGAAGGCAAACTGCCCGCCAATGGGATTGGAGCTTCCGGGGCCTGCCATCACGCCGGTGATTCCGGAGGCAAGGGCGTTGTGAAAGGCGCTGTCCATGGGATTGATGGCGTCAATGGCGCGCATGCAGGGGGTAATGGGATTGGTGTTTTCGTTGCATTCGTCTCCCTGTCCGGTCTTTTTCTCCTCAGAGATGCCAATATGGCTGTGAGCGTCGATGAAGCCCGGATAGATACGCAGACCTGCTGCATCAATGACCTGCATGCGATCTGTAGGTGAAATGCCTTTGGCAATCTTCGCAATCTTACCATCTGCGATGAGCAGATCGGAATGAACAGCTTTCTCAGATTCCATGGTATACAGAAGTCCGTTTTGAATCAACAGCATGGTCATGCCTCCTACTTATTTTCGATGAATAGTTTTGCGGAATTCACGGCAAGCTATTCCCGAAACCAGGAAAGGAGGGAAAAACATGTCCTTCAATCAGTATCAGAACAATAACCAGAATCAGAACAACAACCAGAACAATAATCAGAACAACAATCAGAACCAGAATAACAACCAGAACAATAACCAGAACAACAACCAGCAGAATAATCAGAATAAGAACAATGAACAGAATCAGCGCAATAACCAGAACAGGCAGAAGTACTGAGCTGGCAAGCAGTAGCGGTATTTGTCTGAGCGGGTAAATGAATCAAGAGCTTCCGGAATTCTGATGTATGAATCCGGAAGCTCGTATATTGCATTGCATATTTGCCGGTACAGCCTGGGCATGCGTGGGTCTGTTTGAGATAAAAGCAAAACGGGATCAGCAGCGCCTCAGCCAATAACCTGACCATCCGGGCTGATGGTCACAATCCGCAGGGGAATATCCTTGCCGCTCATCTCAATGGCAGTTTTTACAGCATGGGACAGTCCGCCGCAGCAGGGGACGGTCATGCGGGCGACGGTGACGCTGCGAATGGAATTCTCGCGAACAATCTGGGAAAGCTTCCTGGCGTAATTCACAGGATCCAGCTTCGGGCAGCCGATCAGCGTTACTCTGCCGCGCATGAAATCCTGATGGAAGTTGCCGTAGGCAAAGGCGGTACAGTCGGCCGCGATGAGCAGATCCGCCTGGACAAACCAGGGGCTGTTCACCGGAGCCAGCTGGATCTGTACAGGGAAATTGCTCAGACAGCTGGGAACGGCGACGGAAGCGCCTGTCGTATCGGGCTTGATGCTTTGGCAGGCGCTGCCGGGGCAGCCGCAGGCCAGCGGCTCGGCCTGGGACTTCCTGGCGGCAAGCACGGCTGCCTCGTCATAGGCCGGAGCCTCGCGCTCCTCAAAGGAGATGGCCTCTGTGGGGCAGGCGGGCAGGCAGTCGCCCAGTCCGTCGCAATAGTCCTCGCGCAGCAGCTTCGCCTTGCCGTTCACCATGCCGATTGCGCCCTCGTGGCAGGCGGCGGCGCACAGACCGCAGCCAATGCACTTCTCTTCGTCAATTCTGATGATTCTCCGGATCATATTCTTAACCTCCCGTGGTATGCTGTTCTTGACTTCATATGGGCATTATATTATAATAAAACCAGAATGTACGTTGATTTTTCAACACGAGGTGAAATGTGATCGCTGTTTCGGATGCGCTTCTGCGCTGCCCGCTGTTTGAAGGGATTGCTCCGTCGGAGCTGAGCGGTATGCTCGACTGTCTGGGCGCACGGCAGATTGCCTACACGAAGGGGGACGTTATCCTGGCGGAGGGATTTCCCGCCCGGGATATGGGCGTTTTGCTGTCCGGTCAGGTGCAGCTGATCCGTACGGACTATTACGGCAACCGCAGCATCATGCTGAGCATCGGCCCGGGACAACTCTTTGCAGAATCCTTTGCCTGTGCCAGAGCGGAGCGAATGCCTGTCAGCGTGGTTGCGGTGGAGGATTGCGAGGTGCTGCTGCTGGGCTGCCGGAGGGTACTGACTTCCTGCTGCAGCGCCTGTGCATTTCATAGCCGCATCATTTTCAATCTGCTTCAGATTGTGGCGGAAAAGAATCTGTCGCTGCATCGCAAGGCGCTCATCACCGCCAAGCGCACCACGCGTGGAAAGCTGCTCGCCTATCTGCTCCTTCAGGCCAAAGAGGCAGGCCGCGCCGATTTCACCATTCCCTTTGACCGTCAGGGCCTGGCGGACTATCTGGAGGTAGACCGCAGCGGATTGTCTGCGGAGATGAGCAAACTGAAAAAGGAAGGCCTGATGGACTATTATAAGAGCAGTTTCCGGCTGCTCCGGATGCCGGATGAACTGGAAGAACACACGTAATCCGATATCTGCAGATTATCTGAACGCATCGTAACGGGTGATTCATCTGAATAAACAGCACAGCAAGGATGCTCGACCGGCGTTCTTGCTGTTTTTGCGCCTGTCCGGACAATCAGTTGCAAGTAAAGATTGATTTTGAAAATTGGCTGACAAAATGCAGTGCGGATTGCAGAACAATACCAACCGATTGTTACATGATTTTGCGCGAATTTGTATTTATTTGTTGTGATTTTGACGAATCCATGTTATGATCATAAGGCGGTTTATCACGCGGAAGCAGGAGGCATAACATGGCGCACAGGCTGAACGGAGATCATATCCGCAGGATCAAGAATCCTGCTTTTGCTGCATATGCGATGGAGTATCAGCGGATCTACGACGACTTTATGGAGAACGTGAAGGGATTCGGCCTTCCGTTTGCGCGCGACAGGGAAGAAGAAATCGAAGCCCTGCGCAAAGAGCTGCGCGCGCTTGGCGTGATCAGCCGCAACGACGGCGCAAGCCTTGCAAACGGCGCGGTCTGCGGCGCATGCGAGGCCTGCAGGACGGGAGCGGACAGCTATACCGGCCTGATTTCGCTCATGTGTCACAGAAACTGCTTTTTCTGCTTCAATCCCAATCAGAGCGAATACGCGCGCTATGCGGATGGGAAGAAGGACTGGGAAGCAGAACTGGAGCAGGTATACGCGCAGAAAAAAGATCTTCGGTATATTGCGCTGACCGGCGGAGAGCCTCTGCTGCACAAAAGGGAGACCATCGCCTATTTTGAAAAGGCGAAGCGCCTCTGGCCGGACGTCTCTATGCGGCTGTATACATCGGGCGATCTGCTGGATCAGACAATGATTGAGGAGCTTGCCCGCGTCGGGCTGGAGGAAATCCGCTTCAGCCTGAAGCTTGAGGATGAGCCTGCGCTGATGGAAAAGGTGTACGCGGCGATGGAAGCCGCGAAAAAGTACATTCCGCGCGTGATGGTGGAGATGCCGGTACTGCCGGACAGGGAACAGGAAATGCTGGATGTCCTTGACCGGCTTGAAAGCATGGGGATCTTCGGCATCAACCTGCTGGAATTGTGCTTTCCGTTTGAGAATGCACGGGCGTTCAGCGCGCGGGGATATGCGCTGCGCAATCCGCCGTACAAGACGCTGTACAACTTCTGGTATGCCGGCGGCCTGCCGGTCGACGGCAGCGAGCTGCTGGCGCTGAAGCTTCTGGCGTATGTGATGCGCAGGGGGTATAAGCTGGTTGCGCATTACTGCTCGCTTGAAAACAAGCATTTCGGTCAGATTTACATGCAGAACACCGGCGCGGACGCCGGCGAGTGCTTTGTGATGTCCCGGAAGGATTTTTATCTCAAGACGGTCAAGGCGTTCGGCAAAGACGCCGCCCGGGCCGAGAGGATCCTGCGCGAGCATCATATGCATGCCTACGAGATGGACAGGGAAAACGGCTTTATCCAGATGTCCCCCGCCTGCGCCGCTCTGCTGCGCGGAACGGGGATGGAGCTTGCCGTGTCCTATCAAGTTCGTGAAATGAGAGAAAATGCGTTCTGCCTGCGGGAGCTGCGCCTTGATTATGTGAAGGCTGCCGAATTTGACGAAAGCATGCTCTGAGGAAGAACGGATTCTGGATGAGGAACGTAAGAAAATGGGTATTGTTTCGCGCGTGATTGTGCGCGCACTGGATCAGGATCCGCCGTTTTTTTCTGCGGAATCCTGCCTCAACAGGAGGCAGACGAAGCATCCCTGCACGCTCTGTCACGACAGGTGCACGGGCGGTGCGCTGCCGCTGAATCCGGTGATTGAAAAGATTGACTGGAACAAGTGTATCGGCTGCGGAATCTGTGTGTCTGCGTGTCCGTCCAGATGCTTTGCGCCGGATCTGCGTCAGCAGCAGACCATGACTGCTCCGGCCGGGGAAGACGCTGTATCCTTTGCCTGCGCGCACACGAAGGAGCCGGTTGGCGAGCGCAGGGTGGAGTGTCTGTGCGGCGTCCCGTGGGAGTGGATTTGCGCGCTTGCGCTGCGTACGCGTGTGCAGCTGTACACGGGAGAATGCGGAGCATGTGCCGTAAAGGAATGCAGGGAGCAGCTGCTTGAGAATCTGGCGCAGGTCCGCACATTTCTGGGTGAGGAGCGGTTTGCTCAGCAGGTGCAGCTCATCGACGATGCGGAAGCGATGAAGCGCCGCGAAATGAAGAAAAAGGTGGAGCGCAGGGCGCTCTTTGGCAGGTTAGGAAAAGAAGTGAAGTCGTCCGTGGCGTCGGGCGTCAGCCATGCGCTGCCTGTGCTCAGCGATCATCCGGCAAGGAATGGCTTTGCCTATCGTCTGCTGCTGGCGGATATGCTGAAAAAGGACTGTATCGCGCGCGCTGAGCATGGGAAAAGAGAAGGAAAACCTGTAAAGTACGCTGAATACGGTATGTTTCTTCCGGAATTCGGCGCCAAATGCTATGGCTGCGGCGTGTGCATGCGCGTGTGTCCGCAGCAGGCGCTGTCTATCGAAAAGGAGAATGAAAAGAGCAGCGTGATTTCAATTGAGCCTTGGCGGTGTACGGCTTGCGGTCTGTGTCAGGCGGTATGCGTTAACGGCGGCATAACAGGCATGCAGATCAATCCGCTGCATCATATGGGCAGGCAGGGGCATGTGCGCGTATATCATGACAGCTGCGCCGTATGCGGCGAACCGATTGCCCGAGGTGAAGAAAGCGGGCTGTGCATCGCATGCGCCGTAAAGAAAAAGCGCGTAAGGCGCTGATCAGAATACGATACGGGAACAGGGGAGAAGAATTTGGCAGGCATAAAAACAGATCCGCGGGTACGCAAAACCAGACTGGCGATACGGCGTGCGCTCGTGGAACTGATGCAGAAAAAAGACTACGACGCGATCACAGTCACGGATATTTCGGAAAGCGCTCAGATCAACAGAAAGACCTTCTACGCGCATTATGAGACCAAGGAACAGCTTTGCGCGCAGATGCTCTATGAAATGTTTGAGGATATGTTCGGCACGCTCATGTACGAAAAGGAGATGCCGGGCGAGGAACTGGATGAGGAAAAACTCATACAGGATGTGGCTGGCTTTTTCAGAAGCGTTGAATCGTACAGAGAAGAATTGGAAACGCTCATCGGCGGAAAGACGACGTATATGGCGTTTGAAATCGCTGATGATGTGATCAGACGCGGTATGAATCGAATTCATGTCACGGTAAGAGAGGCGGATGGAAGCATCCCTGCATCCCTGCTGGTGACCAGAATCAAGAATTTCTTCTTTACCGGCATCGACTGGTGGCTGGAACAGCGGCAGTATTCGCCGGAACAGGCCGCAGAAATCTATGCCAGACTGATGCGAAGGAGCGCGGTCAACATATTCCGCTATCAGCGGATGCAGAGTATCCATAAGGAAAAAGAAAACTGACGCAGCTCATATCACATGAAACAGCCCTCTTCCCAGGCCGGGAAGAGGGCTGTTTGATCGATTACAGATCCATAGCCAGTATGTCGCAGACGAGCTGATGATCAATCTCCATAAAGGCAAGCAGAGCCTTTGTCATCTGCGGATAAAAGAGCTTGAAGGCAGACGTGGTCATGCGCTCAATCAGCTTGGGCACCCAGAAAAGCAGATGGACGCGCAGGAAGGATTCGGAAACGGCGAGCGCGTCCCTGAGCGCCTGTGCGTCATCAGCCTGGAAGGCGGCAAGCGCGCGCTCGGCCATGCGCCCGGTAAAATCCAGCTCAAGGGAGAGACTGTCTTCCGGCACACGGGGATAGCCCTCCGTCTGGAAGCCCTGCTTGCGGTAGATCTCGCGGATGGTCAGCGTGCTCTCCTGGAAGAGAAGCCCCTGGTGGCTGCGGTAGACAGACTCCCACGGCGGTGCGATGAGCTTCTGCGGCCCGATAAACAGACGCATGTATTCGTTGTAAAGCTGATGGACGTACTCAGCGTCGTCCGCCTTTTCACTCTGACGGACGACAAACGCAGCGGCTTTGCTCATGGTGTCGTCCCCCTCGGCAGAGAGGATTGAAAATGCCTGCGCAACTGCAGGGTCGGCGAGCAGGCTGAGGAACGATGCGTCGGGCTCGCGGCCGAAAGTCTTATGAAACAGCTTGTAGAGGAATACACGGTTGGTCAGGATGACCTCGAGCGTTTCTTTGGTTTCCTGCGGAATCATGGGAATCCTCCTTGGAAATATGATGCTGTAACTATCATACAACATATGGCGTGTTTTGACAAGAAAATGATTTGCGATACATATAAAAAGTAACACAACGAAAATAAGTGTGGCATAACACGCAGAAGAACGCGATCTGTCCATTGCCTGCACAGGGGTCTTTTGTTAAAATATATCATAAGTATGCATGGGATTGTATGTGCATATCCGAGTGCAAACAAGACAAGGAGGAGAACCATGGCAAATCTGATGAACGAACTGCTGAGCGCGAAGTTTAACCGCCGGCAGTTCCTCAAGGGCAGCACGGCTGCCGCTGCTGCTGTGACGGCGCTGGGTCTGGGCATTGGTGCGAAGGAAAACGCGCTGGCCGAGACGGCTCATTCCCCGATCGTGGATCACGACGAGGGCGGCAAGTGGATTTCTGCGGCCTGCTGGCATAACTGCGGCGGCCAGTGCATGAACAAGGTCCTCATCAAGGACGGCGTCGTTGTTCGCCAGAAGACCGACGATACCCATCCGGACTCCATCGATTATCCGCAGCAGCGCGGCTGCGTGCGCGGCAAGGCGCAGCAGCAGCAGTGCTTCGGCCCGGATCGTATCAAGTATCCGATGAAGCGCAAGGGCTGGTCTCCGGAGAACCCGAACGGCCAGATGCGCGGCAGGGACGAGTGGGAGCGCATCTCCTGGGACGAGGCGATCAAGTATGTCGCCGACCAGTATGTGAGCATCACCAAGAAGTACGGCAGCCAGGCCTTTGTGACCGGTTCCTGGGGTTCCTTCAGCGAGAACATCCCGCTGATGTACCTGGGCGGCCACACTTCTGTTGCCGACTCCACCTCTTACGGCACCTACCTGCTTAACGTGCATAAGACCATCGGTGTGAGCCGCAATGGCTTCGGCGCGAACAACGACCGCTACGACATGCTCAATGCGGATACCATCGTGTTCCTGTCCTGCAACCCGGCGTGGTCTGCTCCGGGCACCCCGATTACGCACTATGTCCGCGCCAAGGAAAACGGCACCAAGTTCATCAGCATCGACCCGATGTTCACCGCCTCTGCTCAGGCGCTCGACGCGGAGTGGGTTCCGGTTCGTACCGGTACGGATACCGCGCTGCTGCTGGGCGTTGCCAGCGAAATGCTGCGCCTTGACGCCGAAGAAGGCAACATCATCGACTGGGACTTCCTGAAGAAGTACACCGTTGGCTTCGACGCGAACAGCGAAAAGGCTCCCAACCTCAAGGAAGACGTCAACTTCTGCGATTATCTCGCTGGCAAGTATGACGGCGTCGTGAAGGATGCTGCCTGGGCCTCCAACATCTCCGGCACCCCGGTTGAGCAGATCACCAACCTCGCCCGTGCCATCGGCAAGACCCATAACGTCTGGATGATGCACAGCTTCGCCGCTGCCCGCAACGATGGCGCGGAGAATCTCCCGCAGATCTTCATGACCCTGGGCGCCATGGGCGGCCACTACGGCAAGCCGGGCAACTGCACCGCGCTGAGCTACACCACCACCTCCGGCAACGGCGGCGATCGTCTGGTCAGCGGCGGCGGTTCGGGCGCGCCGGGTCATCCGATGAATACCGTCGAGGGCATCATCCCCGGACCGCAGGTTTGGGACGCTGTCCTCACCGGCAAGTATCACATGATTGGCGACTACTATGGATATACCGCTGAGGGTATCGGTGCTGGCCGCGATATCGAGTGCGACATCCACTGCATCACCAACGTGGACGAGCATGCGTACCTGACCACCGGCCCGAACCTGAGCAAGGGTATCGAAGCGCACCGCAAGGTGGACTTCGTCGTTTCCAAGGCGCAGTTCATGACCACTCCGGCGAAGTATTCTGATATTGTTCTGCCGGTCACCACCTATTGGGAGCGTCCGGGCGGAATCGCAGGCTCCAACAGGGAATGGATCAACGTCTATTCCAAGGTCACCGATCCGCTGTTTGAGGCGAAGACGGACCAGGAGATCGACTCCCTGCTGCTGGATGCCATGGGCTTTGATTCCAAGCAGGCGTTCCCGCTCAGCGAGGAGCAGCAGTTCTTCAACCGGCTCGCCGGTGCGACTGTGATCGACATGGAGAAGCTGGAGAAGGAAGGCGTCAAGGAGTACCGCAAGCTGGTTACCATCACTGCGGAAGATATCGCGGAGTGGGGCGTCGAGGGAGAGCCGCAGGAAGGCGTCATCGGCATCAAGGAGATCATCGAGCAGGGCGGCTATCAGGTCGAGCGCAAGCCGGGCGACGCGTTCTGCGGACACCTGGGCTACGGTGCGTTCATCGCCGATCCGGAGGCCAACCCGCTGGGCACCGCTTCCGGCAAGTTCGAGATCACCAGCCAGACCAAGGCCGACCTGTACAACGGCTTTGGCTACATCGACTGGGATTACAAGCCGTATCCGGAGTACATCACTCCGACCACCGGCTTTGAGACCACCTTCAAGGAGAAGAAGATCGGCGGCGAGAAGGGCGAGTTCCCGTATCTGCTCTACAATATCCACTATCTGCGTCGTTCTCATTCCTCTCTGGACAACTGCTCCTGGCTGCGTGAAGCCTGGCCGAACCCGGTGTTCATGAGCGCGAAGGACGCGAAGGACATCGGCGTGCAGAGCGGCGATACTGTCCTGATTTCCACCAAGTCCGGCAAGGCGCTGCGCAAGGCGTGCGTCATGCAGGGCCTCATGCCGGGCGTTGTCGCTGTGACGCACGGCGCGTGGGAGCGCATCGACGAGAAGACCGGTATCGACCATGCGGGCAATGAAAACTACCTGCTGGGCAACGAGATCTCCGGCTCCGGCGTGACCCCGTATAACAACATCAACTGCAACATCGTCAAGTATGACGGCCCGGCGCTGGAGGACGACTGCAATGTTCCTCCGACGATCATTGAGCTGTAAGGAAGGAGGCAACGATCATGGCACTCGGTTTCTATTTTGATATGACCCGCTGTGTGGGCTGCCGCGCCTGCCAGGTGGCCTGCAAGGACAAGAACAATCTGGAGATTGGCACGGTCCTTCGTACCGCCAAGACGTATGAGGTCGGCGAGTTCCCGAAGGTGAACATGTATAGCTTTGCCAGCACCTGCAACCACTGCGAGAATCCCGCATGTCTGGCTGCCTGCCCGGTTGGCGCAATTTACAAGGCTGAGGATGGCACCGTCATGCACGACGCCGCGATGTGCGTGGGCTGCCAGGCCTGTGTGAAGGCGTGCCCGTACGGCGAAATGAAGTATGTGGTCAGCGCAAAGAAGGCCACCAAGTGCGATTCCTGCGCCGCGCTGCGCGCCAAGGGTCAGAACCCGGTCTGCGTCGACGCCTGCCCGAGCCGCGCGCTTGACTTCGGCGACGTCGAAGAGCTGAAGGCCAAGTATGGCGCTGATCTGGTGAAGGATATCGCCATCCTGCCGGATTCTGCCATTACCGGCTCCAACACGCTGATCAAGGCCAAGGCCTGCGCGTTTGACGAGAACGTTGTGGAGATCCCGACCTGATCTGGCTGTGCGGCGTAATGCCGCTGTAAACGGATAGCTGCTTTGACGCAGAAATCCCAAGACTTATCGCGCCCATGCCTTGCATTTTGCGGGGTATGGGCGTTTGGCTTTTTTTGAAAAAAGATGTTGACAAATGACGAATTCGGAGGTATAATACTTTTTGTAAGTGAGCGATGCGGTAGTAGCTCAGTGGTAGAGTGCCACCTTGCCAAGGTGGATGTCGCGAGTCCGAATCTCGTCTACCGCTCCATCTTTGAACGAGCATTTTGATACAATGCTCGTTCTTTTTTTATGTATTTTCGGGTTTTTGAGCGCAAAATGGGGTAAAATGGCCCATGCTGGCTCAGAGATAGCAGAAAACGGTGCGCACTCGGTTGACTGCAGTAGTCAACAAAAATTGGACACGAAATCAAAGAAAAAGTAAAAGATAAGAGCGGTATCA
>JAFQOY010000207.1 GCA_017412025.1 Clostridia bacterium
AAGAGCGATGTGCGCTAAATCGCTGGAAAAGCCCCTAGAATCGTTTGGTCGGCGTTGGACGGGGTGTAACCTACAATGCCCCTCAGGCGGCGCTAGAGGGAAAGAGAAGGGGAAAGAAGCGGAGACGCCGCCAGTGAGCGCCGCCCGCCTGCGCCTGCCCCTCGCTGATCCGCGCCGCTGGCGTCTGCGCGCCCTGCGCTCTGCCGCCGCGCGCGGCCTGCTCTGTGCGCACTCCGGCGCGCTGCTCTGCGGTTGCTGTCGCCCATGGCAGCCGTCAGTCCGTCTTGAGCGCAGCGTCTTGCGCTTCGCGGCGAGCCTGCGCGCGCTGGCCGCCCGGCGCCGCTTCGGTTCCCGGCGGCTGGCGCGGCCTGCACCGCTCCGGCGCAAACTCTGCACACAAAATCCCGTGTGCAACCATCAGACAGACAAGCCCCGCCCACCTCCGCAGGATGCTTGCGATCACCAAGGGCTGACGCCCTGGGCGAGCGCTGCGCACACGCTCCGGCGCGCTCCTCTGCAGATCGGATCCAAGACGCCAGGGCAACAGGCAGGGCACCGATGCACCAAGCCGCCCGCCTCCGCACTCGGTCTCGCGCCTCGTGCGCCGCTGGCTCTCAAGTTCGCCGCGCGCGCGGTCTGCTCGTCCGGCAGCTCCGGCCGGGCTCTCTGATGCGGCTCGATGCGTCCCAGCGATCCACGCAGCCACCGGGGCTCTGAGCAAACTTCCTACAGCGCGGTCTTTGGGGGCTTTTTTCGTTGGTCCCCAATTCCAGCCCAAGAGACTTTAGCGATAAGCAGCAAGCCCCACAAAACCGCGCATGATGCTTATCAATCATCAAACGGGAACGCGCGACGAGAGTACGGCCTAAACTCCCTCGCAAGCTCAGGAGGTTTGGCCTTTGCTGCATCCGGCTTTTGCGCTCGCGTGTTGTCCCTGCCCGGCAAGCCGGGGCCGCTCCTTGCACCCCCGCCCTCCCCCAAATCGGGAAAGGGTAGCACAGCGGCAGCCGACAGTCAAGGGTCGAGCCGGGCGGCAAAGCCGCCCTTGACAGTCGTCTGCCGCCGTGCCGTCGGGCGATCAAGTCAGCGGAAGCCCCCGCTCCGCGGGGAATCCGCTGACGACACATGATGGGAGGAAACGGAATGTTTAAGCTGATCGTGGCCGGGAGCCGCTATTTCAAGGACTATGAGCGCATGGAAAAAGAGCTGGATTACTTTCTGAGTAAACGAGAGAAGGACGAAATCGAAATCGTCTCCGGCGGCTGCCCCACAGGGGCAGACGCCTTCGCCGAGCGATACGCCCGCTCTCGCGGGCTGGCGCTGCAGGTGTTCCCCGCCAATTGGCGCCGATGGGGCAAGATGGCCGGACCGCTGCGCAACCGGCATATGGCGGAATATGCTGACGCTCTTATCGTCTACTGGGACGGCAAGAGCAGCGGCACGGCCAATATGATCAAAGAGGCCGAGGTCTGCGGTCTGCGGATCGTGGTGCGGCGCTTCTAGCGCCGCGCCGCCTCCGGCGGCTTGTTGGAACAGCCCAACAATGCAATCTCTAAAACAAGGATTCAAACAAGCTCCCCAACAATGCGAAACAATGCAGTGTTGGGGATTTCTGCTGCATCTGAGCGGCGGCGCCACTTCTGCAGTTGCCGTCATCCTCCTGCAGATTTTATCTGCAGATCGGCAGCCGGCGGCGATGGCCGGCGCCGATCCGGCCTCCTGAAGGTAAAAAACATGCAGGACGCGCGCCGCGTCCTGCATGTTGCTTTGCTCGTTTTGCGGTTGTTTCGTTCGTTGTTCGGTGGTTATTGTTCGACGGCTGCCGCGCAGCACGTCTGGCCAAAGATACGCCTGCGCCGCCTCGGCGGCTGCGGCTGCTCCGGCGGCGTTCCGCCGCCCTCCTTCTCGCGCTTCGCGCGCTGCAGTCGGGTTTCTGCCAGTTCGCGCAGATCATCGAGGATCAGCCTCTCCGCCTCCTGCACGCTGCAGCTGTGCGACATGGCAGCCATCGGAGCCAGTACGTCGACGGCTCTGGCCAGCAGTGCACCGGTCTCGATGATGAGATCCTGCGCCGTGCCGGTGAGCTTGGTCTCAATGCTCCTGTCTGCCTGCATCTCTGCTCTGATCATGCCTGTTGCTCCTTTCTCCGTGCCGCACTGACGCGCGGCCCTCTGAACCATCGCCGCCCCTCTCCGGAGGCGCGGCGATCCTTGATCCATGCTTCGATTTCGTAGTCATCGAGGCCGCCCTCCACGGGAGCCTCGTCAAAGCAGGTATCGTAATCGTTGTCATCCTCATCGATGCGATGATCCTTGTACGGATCATCCCGCCGCCCTCCAGCGACGTATTCCAAATAGCGCTGCCAGCACGTCTCACAGTCCGGCGTATCATCCTCACCGAAGCGACAGTAGTACATCCGCCGTTCCGGCGGGCATGCGTCCTTGAGGATCAGCAGCGCGCACTGCAGCAAGCCGGGCCGACGCTCGATCTGCGTTGGATACCGGACGCCGGTACACGGTCGATAGCTCCAATGACTGTCGTACGCCACGTCAGCGCCCCCCCTGGTGGATCTGCAGATAATCATCCGCCCGCATGATCCATGCGAACAGATCCACGGGATCCATGCGCAGCGCCTTGGCCAGGGCGACGATATCGCCAATGTCCGGCAGCTCGTTGCTCTGGCTGCTCTCCCAGCGCTCGACCTTCCCGCGGCTGATGCCCAGCAGCTGCGCAATGCTGGCCACGCTGCGGCCGAGGATGATCCTGCGATAATACCGCCACATGCCCAGCACGCGCAGTCTCTCCTTGTTGGCCAGCTGACGCCGCATGTTCATCCCATCACCTCTGCAGCCATTATACCGCGTCACCAAACGGGAGACAAGAACTAATGTTCCCATGAAAATAAATGCATCGATGAGACCCGACCGGGAACGGGGGTATTTTCAGCCCCGTTTCCGGGGCTGAATCTGCCTGTATCCGTGCGCTGTGGATAGCGTGTGGATGCGTTTTGTGGACAGAAACAAGCCGACAAAAGGCCGAAATCCTGCCGATATCGGCAAGAAGCCGGCCTTTAGAGTGGGGTTTACAGTGGCTTTAGAGTGCTGAAGAGTATACGTACGTAGATGCACAGGACTACTTACGTATACGGTGCAACTTACCGTCAAGTAAGAAAACCCTGATATTGCTGGATTCTTATGCCAGGAATAACGGCTCGGGCAAGTTACGATCAAGTTACCGTTTCAGCAGCCGCCGCGCCTATCCGGTCAATTTGACCGGATAGAGCAGTAGCTACTACTCTCAGAGTAAGTGGATATAAGTATTGTACTAGTCGGTCAATTTGACCGGATTATAATCCGGTCATTCTGACCGGATAGGAGTGGACAATTTGACCGGATTATTGCTTTCTGAGTTCCTGCGTGATACTCTCATGCAGGAAGTATCTGTTGGCTGCTTTGTATGCAGCCTTCCGCCACCAGATAAGGCCGTCAGCCTCAAGCAGCTTGAGCGACCGTCTGACCGTCTTCTCACTCACGCCGAGCTGACGCCCCAGCTCGTCGTGAGAGAAGACGCAGAACACACGCTGCTCCTGCTGGTCATACCATGGCGAGTTGTGAGGATCGCCGATCACGTTATAGTTGCTCAGGCGGATCCGGTCATAGAGCGCGCCGATCACAGCGCGCGTGGTCAGATCGTATCCCTCAAACAGCCCTTGGGGCAGAGGGATCAGCATATACTTTTGTGCCATGATGGGATGGGGAATAATCATCATGGAGGTAATGCAAATGACTTACGAAGAATGGAACGCCCTGTATTTCCAGCTGTACAAACGCAAGCTGGCACCAAAGACCCGTGAATCCTACGAACGTCTGAACGAGCTGATAGCGCCGATCCTCGCCGATCTGCAGATAGCAGCCATCACGCCGGATCACGTACAGGCCGCGCTGATCCGTGTCGAGGATCAGGCAGGCAGCCGTCAAGCGCAGCTGGCCTACACGCTCCTGCATGCGTCTCTGCAGCGCGCTCTGCGATCCGGCCACATCGAGCGCAATCCAGCCGACGCCGTAGACAAGCCAGACCATGAGGCGCAGAAGGGCAGGGCCATCAAAGGCAGCGACTGGCAGCAACTGCAGCCCGTCATCCGTTCAGATGTCGCCTTAGCGCTGGCAGCCTTCGCCGGGCTGCGGCGCGGCGAACTCCTCGCCCTGCGCAGGGAAGATATCGACTTCGACGCCGGATTCATCCGCGTGCGGCGTCAGCTGGTCAGAGTTGACGGCCAGCTGATTGAGCAGACGCCCAAGAGCACATCCGGCCTGCGTGACGTATGGATTCTGCCGGAACTGCTGCCCGTGCTGCTGTCGGCCTGTCGGCTCCTGCATCCCCGGACGCGCCTTGTTGCCTGCGCTCCGGAGACGCTCAACCACCGATGGAAGCGCCTGCAGCTGGAAGAGGGGATAGAGCAGCCATACCGCCTGCACGACCTGAGGCACACCTATGCAACGCGCCTCGTTGCTGCAGGCTGCGATATGGCAGCCGTCCGCTACTCCCTCGGACACAGCTCCATTAAGCTGACTCTGGACACCTATACCCACGTTGACGGCTATGATGCCGCAAGGGCTGTCAAAAAAATTGCTTCATTAATGCGCTGAAAACATTGCACACGACTGGAAATCGTGTGTGGGCTGATACCCCACCTAGGGTTCAAATCCCTAACTCTCCGCCAAAGCCTGGCAAATGCCAGGCTTTTTCTTTTTCTCTCTGGTGGTTTATGCTTGCTATCTGATACAATTAACTGGGTGAAATGAAAGAGACGGCGTGCTGTTTATGCGTTATACGGGGAATACATCGGAGAGTTCAACATTCTTACGATGGAAATGATGCGGGGAGATCTCCCAAAGAAGGCTCAAGAACTTGTCAAAGAGTGGCTGGCGCTCCATCAGAATGAGCTTCAGGCCATGTGGGATCATCAGCAGATTGAGAAACTTCCGCCGCTTTGATTGGGAGGTGCGGGTATGATTCCGCGAATCAAGAAGATTGCTGTGCTGCCTGATTTCGTGCTGGACGTTCTGTTTGACGATGGACGCCGCGTCAGGTATGATGTGAAAGAGGATATGGATCTGCCGGGATACGACGCTCTGCGCGAGGTGCCGGGCCTGTTTCAGCTCGTTTCGCTTGATCCGAGCAGAACGTGCGTATTCTGGAATGATGAAATCGATCTGCCCAGCGATACGGTTTATGAATATGGCGTCGCTTATTGATAATACGGAAAAGGCCGGCTATAGCAGTCGGCTTTTGCTGTTGGATCCGGGGCGCGCATGCTATCCGCAGTTCTGCGATACGGGTAAGGGAAGCGGCGTTTGCGACAGTCTTGAGGCAGTGCCGCAGGGCGCGCGGCATGAGGGAGGGCGCATGAACTATTTCGTCGAGGGGCTGCAGGGCAGCGGCAAGAGCACGCTCACGGGCAGGCTGGAGCGGATGCTCCCGGGCTATGCGGCGGTGAGAGAGGGCGAGTATTCGCCGGTGGAGCTGGCGTGGTGCGCCTGCATGGATGAGGCGGCATACGCGGACATCCTGCGCCGATACGCCGGACTGCGCACGCAGATTGAGGCGAAGACGCACGAGGAGCGCGGCCGCAGGATCGTCTGCTACACAAAGGTGGAGACGGACGACAGGGGCTTTTATGACGATCTGAGCCGGTATGAGATCTACAACAACCGCGTTCCGGACGCTGATTTCAAGGCGGTCATCCTTGAGCGCTTCCGGAACTGGAACACGGATCAAAACATTTTTGAGTGTTCCCTGTTTCAGAATATCGTCGAGGAGATGATGCTCTTCAAAAACGCGTCCGACGAGGAGATCATCGCGCTTTACCGGCTCGTGCGGGAGGCGCTTGAGGGCAGGGAATACCATATCTGCTATCTGCAGACCAACGACGTGCGGGAGAGCCTGCGCGTGATCCGCCGCGAGCGCACGGACGGGCAGGGGAACGAGCGCTGGTTTGCGATGATGCAGGAATTCTTTGACGCGTCGCCCTATGCCGTGAGCAGGGGGATCGGGGGCGAGGAGGCGCTGATCCGCCATTTTGAGCACAGGCAGGCGCTGGAGCTGCGCATATGCCGCGAGCTGTTTGCGGACAGGACCACCGTGCTCGCGTCCAAGGGATACACGGATGAGGAAATATACGGAATGGAAGAAAAGGCAAATTGCCGTAAATCCTGATTTTCAAAGGATTGGAAAAGCGCTTGCGATAAGATGAACGCAGAAATAAAGAACGGCTCCAAACCAGCCCTCGGATATAAGCCGAAGCGCGCTGGCGGAGCCGCCCTTGAAGATATGATACATGAATTGGCCGAGGGCGTCAAGGCTCTTTGTGTGAGCCATCTGGCTTGCGCGGCGCATTCATTTCTGTTTCGATGATCGTCACCCTGCCTTTGGCTGTTCTGGAAATGGCAGGGAAGCGCGCAGGGCCAAGGCTCCCCTGAAAGGGGAGCTGCCGCAAAGCGGCTGAGGGGATAAGAGACAAAAACGTCCCGCCGTATTCTCCCGGCGGGACGCAGATACTGAGCGCGTTCACTGGTATTCAAATATTCCGGCAACGGCGTCGGAGATATCCATGACGTCGTAGTAGTGCAAAGCGGCGATTTTGTGGAAATGGCGCGCAGCAAGATCCAGATACCGGACCTGTTCGCAGAGGACATAGCCCTCCATGCCGGTTTCCTTGAGCTCAATATGGAGCGGACCGGGGACGGCTTTTTTCAGAATCGGGCAGACAACCGCCTTTCCGCTTTGGTTGAAGTAATTGTTGCTGACGACGATGACCGGGTGCGTGACGCCCTCCACCTTGAGAAGATCGCCCTGCTGGATGGAAGACATCACCACACCTCATTTCCCTGCGGATGATCGTCAAATACTTCTTCAGAGAGGTTCAGATTACCGCTGAAGGCGGCGGCTCTTTCCTTGAGCGAACGATGCCTGAACTGCTTGCTGAGGATGATCCTGCCATCCTGAACCTCGGCGGTCAGGACGTCGTCGGGCTTGATTCCTGCGGAAGCGAGGAATTCGCGTGAAAAGCGGATTCCCTGACTGTTGCCCCAGGGCTTGATGGATACCTGCATGCACAGCCCTCCTTGTTTGATGTTTATACAAAGTATAAACCAATGTGATGCGTCTGTCAATGGCATGTTCCTCCATCCTCAGCTTCATTCCCGGCGTGTCCTTTCCGCCGGAAAACAAAGCGCCCGGTCAGCCTTTGACCGTTGCCCGGAAAAGCGCGCCGGTTGCGGCCGCGGTGGAGCTGTTTACCAGGCGCGGGCTGGATACGATTACCGTGCCCATCGCCGCGAGCGTGCTGCTCTTTATAGCGGCGGTGCTGTGACGGCGGGGCGCGGGGAAGAAGAACGGACTTTACAGAAACGTCTGTTTCGTGTATAATACCCCGGTTGACGGCCGCGTGCGCAATCGCGCGGACTGCCGGCGGCGCTGCGGCGCACGCCATATACACAGGAGGAAATCCATGCAGCACGAAATCACAAAAGCGATCCCCCTGCTTGACGCGCAGGGCAACCTGACGGAGGCGGGCTATTGCAGAAAGCTTCTGCCGGTATACGACCGCAGCGCAGTGAAGGGCGGCTTTGCCCGGCTGAAGGAATGGGATTATTACTATGTCGGCAACGAGCGCTTCGGCCTCGCGCTGACCATTGCGGATAACAGCTATATGGGCCTTGACTCGATCTCCTTCCTCTCCTTTGAGGGCGAGCCGTGGGAGGTGACAAAGTCCCCGATGCGCGTCTTCCCCATGGGCAGGACGAACCTGCCGCCAACGTCCGCCGCCGGCGTTACGCACAGCCGCGGCAAGGGCTATTTCCTGCGCTTTGAGGCGACGGGGGAGTGCCGCCGCCTGACGGCGCATATGGACGACTTCAGGGACGGGCAGGCGATCGACGTCGACGTGACCCTCACGCGCGAGCCGGAGGAGTCGATGGTCATCTGCACGCCGTTTGAAAAGAAGGGCCATTTCTATTACAACCAGAAGATCAACTGCATGCGCGCGCAGGGCACGGTGCGCCTGGGCGATCGCGCGCATACGCTTGACCCGGCGAGCGCCTTCGGCGTGCTCGACTGGGGACGCGGCGTGTGGACGTACCACAACACGTGGTACTGGGGCAGCGCCTCCGGCCTGTGCGATGGGGCCGACTTCGGCTTCAACATCGGCTATGGCTTCGGCGATACCAGCGCCGCGAGCGAGAACATGCTCTTTTATAAAGGAAAGGCGCACAAGCTCTCGCAGGTGACGTTCCATATCCCGATGAAGGACGGCAGGGAAGACTATCTGTCGCCGTGGACGTTCACAAGCGACGACGGCCGGTTTGAGATGGACTTTGCGCCCATCATCAACCGCGCCTCCTTGACGGATGTGAAGCTGATCAAGAGCGACCAGAACCAGGTATTCGGCCGCTTCAGCGGCAGAGCCGTGCTCGACGACGGCACGGCGCTTGAGATCCGCGATCTGCTCGGCTTTGCGGAAAAGGTTGAGAACAAGTGGTAAGGTGAATACGCAGCCCCTCCCGGAAACGGGAGGGGTTTTGCATGCGGCGCAGGAGCGCGGCGGCCTGAGGTCAGGCCGCC